>CAMJPK010000055.1 GCA_946407675.1 uncultured Clostridia bacterium | reverse complement strand
GAAACGGCGCCGAAAAACCCACCCATCAGGCAAAGAAGAGCTCGGACAGCGTCATCGGGTCAATATACTTGCCGTCCTTGTAAACGCGCATGTTGCCGGAAGCGATCTCGTCGATCAGCATGACCTTGCCGTCGGCGTCGTAGCCGAACTCGAACTTGATGTCATAGAGGTCGAGCCCCTTCGCCTTCATATCGTCCGCGACGATCTTCGTGATCTTCTGCGTCAGCTCCTTGATCGCGTCGTACTGCTCCGCGGTCATGACGCCCAGGACGATCAGGCCGTCCTTCGTCACCAGCGGATCGCCCTTCGCGTCGTCCTTGAAGGTCATTTCCACATAGGCAGGCAGGTCCGCGCCCTCGGCGATATAGTCGCCGTAACGGCGGAAGAAGCTGCCCACCGCCTTATAGCGGCAGATGACCTCGAGCCCCTTGCCGAAGACCTTCGCGGGCTTGACCTCCATCGTAACGTCGTCCAGATCGGCGCTGATGAAGTGCGTCGGGATGCCGGCGGCGTTGATCTTATCGAAGAAATACTCGGTCATACGCAGGTTGACGCGGCCGACGCCCTCGATCGTGAGGCCGACCTCGTTCATACCGGGATCGAACACGCCGTCCTTGCCGGTGCAGTCGTCCTTGAACTTGAGCAGGTAATTGCAGTTGTCGAGCTTGAAGACGTTCTTGGTCTTTCCGGTGTACATGAGTTCCATAGTTTTTCCCTCCGTTATATGTATATTATTGATTGATTTCAGCGTCTTTTTTGAGGATCTCCTCGGTGTTGCGCGCGCGGTATGCACCGATGCGTTCCGCGAGCTGCGCGTCCTCCACGGCGAGAATCTCCGCTGCGAGCCACGCCGCATTTTTTGCCCCGTCGATCGCGACGGTCGCGACCGGGATGCCGGACGGCATCTGCACGGTTGCCAAAAGCGCGTCGAGACCGCCGAGCGAGGAATTGATCGGGATTCCGATCACGGGCAGCGTGGTGCCGGCCGCGATCGCGCCGGCCAGATGCGCCGCCATTCCGGCGGCCGCGATGAGCACGCCGAAGCCATCCGCCCGGGCGTTCTCCGCAAACGCGCGCGCCTGCGCCGGCGTGCGGTGCGCGGAATAAATGTGCATTTCATTGGGGATTTCGAGGGAATCCAAAACTTCCTTTGCCTTGCTGACCACAGGCAGATCGCTTGCGCTGCCCATGATGATACCGACTTTTTTCATAGCGTTCTCCTTTGATAAACGAATTGGGCGCACTTAACTCTGCTCGGTCAAGTGCGCCCAGACGGTCGGCGTAAAATGCCCCGGTTTCCCGCTCCACTGTGGTGCTCCACACGCCTTGCGGCGTTTCCGTCGGTCACGGGAAACCGCTTGATTTCCAGCTATCACTTTATCATGACAGCCGCCGCATCGTCAAGCGCACAAAGCGCCAAAAAGTGCGGTCTTATGTCACTTGAATGTGGTGGTAGTGTCCTTCTGAATGACGTCGTGCGCGCCGCCCTCGACGATGCTGGTGGCGGAGACGAGCGTCAGAACGGCCTTTTGCTGCAGCTCCGGGATCGTGAGCGCGCCGCAGTTGCACATCGTGGATTTCACCTTGCTCAGCGTCATGGCGACGTTGTCCTTCAGCGAGCCGGCATACGGAACATAGGAATCGACGCCCTCCTCGAAGCTCAGCTTCTTGTCGCCGCCGAGATCGTAGCGCTGCCAGTTGCGCGCGCGGGCGCTGCCCTCGCCCCAGTACTCCTTATAGTAGGTGCCGCCGATGTTGACCTTGTTGCTCGGGCTCTCGTCAAAGCGGGCGAAGTAGCGGCCCAGCATGACGAAGTCCGCGCCCATGGCAAGCGCCAGCGTGACATGGTGGTCGTAAACGATGCCGCCGTCGGAGCAGACGGGCACATAGACGCCGGTCTCCTCAAAATAGCGGTCGCGCTCGGCGCAGACCTCGATGAGCGCCGTGGCCTGGCCGCGGCCGATGCCCTTGGTCTCGCGCGTGATGCAGATGGAGCCGCCGCCGATGCCGACCTTGACAAAGTCCGCGCCGCAGTCGGCCAGGAAGCGGAAGCCCTTGGCGTCCACGACGTTGCCGGCGCCGACCTTGACGCTGTCGCCGTACTTTTCACGAATCCACTCAAGCGTGAACTTCTGCCAGTCGGAGAAGCCCTCGCTGGAGTCGATGCACAGCACGTCCGCACCCGCCTCGATCAGCGCGGGGACACGCTCGGCATAGTCGCGGGAATTGATGCCCGCGCCGACGACGTAACGCTTGTGCTCGTCGAGCAGCTCGTTGGGGTTCTGCTTGTGGTTGTCGTAGTCCTTGCGGAAAACGAAATAGCAAAGGTGGCCGTTGTCGTCGATGATCGGCAGCGCGTTGAGCTTGTGGTCCCAGATGATGTCATTGGCCTCTTTCAGACTGGTCCCCTCTTTGGCGCAGATCAGCTTCTCAAACGGCGTCATAAACGTCGAGACCTTTGTGGCCGGGTCCATGCGGCTGACGCGGTAATCGCGGCTGGTGACGATGCCGACGAGCTTGCCGTCCGCCGTGCCGTCCTCGGTGACCGCCATGGTGGAATGGCCGGTGCGCTCCTTCAGGCGCAGGACCTCCGAGAGCGTGTCGTCCGGCTTGAGGTTGGAATCGCTGCGGACAAAGCCCGCCTTGTAATTCTTCGCGCGCGCCACCATCGCGGCCTCGTCCTCAACGGTCTGGGAGCCGTAGATGAAAGAGACGCCGCCCTCGGTCGCCAGCGCGACGGCAAGCCGGTCGTCGGAGACGGCCTGCATGATCGCAGAGACCATCGGAATGTTCATGGTGATGGCCGGCGTTTCACCCTTACGGAACTTCACCAGCGGGGTTTTCAGAGAGATGTTCGCGGGAATACACTCGCTGGAGGAATAGCCGGGGATCAGCAGATACTCATTAAAGGTATGCGCCGGTTCGTTGATGATCGTTGCCATATCTTCATTCTCCTTCTCAGTTCGCTTTCGTTTCACAGTAGATGCAGCGGTAAATGCGGTTTTCCGGGTCCGTCAAGCGGAAAATCTGATCCAACTCCTGTTCCGTTTTTGTGATACAACGTGGATTCATACATTTTATCACATTGGTAAGGGTTTTGGGAAGAGTCGCATCGCGTTTTTCTACTAATTTTCCGTCGCGGATGATATTGATTTTTGCGTGCGGCGCCAAATACCCGATGAGATCGAAGTCCACCGGGATCTCCGCGTCGATCTTGATGATGTCCTTCTTGCCGTCCTTGTTGCTGTGCGCGTTCTTGATGAGGGCCACAGAGCAGTCCAGCGCGTCGAGCCGCAGCATTTTATAAAGCTCCATGCCCGCGCCGGCCGGAATGTGGTCGATGACGATGCCGTTTTGTATCGCGTCGATGTTCATTTCTTCGCCTCCTCAAGAAGCTTCAGAATCAGCGCCATGCGCATATACTTCCCGTTGAGCACCTGCTTGAAATAGCAGGCGCGCGGATCGTCGTCCACCTTGACGCTGATCTCGTTCACGCGCGGCAGCGGGTGGAGAATGCACATATCCGGCTTTGCGGTTTTCAGCTTTTCCGGTGTCAGCACATAGCTGTCCTTCAAGCGGAGATACTCGTCCATATCCGCGAAGCGTTCCTGCTGTATGCGCGTCATGTACAGGATGTCCAGCATCGGCATCGCCTCCTCAAGCGAGGTCGTCTGGAGATACTCGATGCCCTTCTTTTTCAGCGCCTCGGTTTTGACATAGCTGGGCAGCTTCAGCTCCTCCGGCGAGATCAGGACGAAACGCATGCCGGGATAGCGCGACAGCGCGTTGATCAGCGAATGGACCGTCCTGCCGAATTTCAGATCGCCGCACAGCCCGACGGTCAGGTGGTCGAAGCGTCCCTTTTCGCGGTAAATCGTCAGCAGATCGGCCAGCGTCTGCGTCGGGTGGCAGTGTCCGCCGTCTCCGGCGTTGATGACCGGGATGCTCGCGTTGTTCGCCGCGACAAGCGCGCTGCCCTCCTTTGGGTGGCGCATCGCGATGATATCCGCATAGCAGCTGATGACCTTCGCGGTGTCAGCGACGCTCTCCCCCTTTGCGGCGGACGAGCTCGTGGCCTCGGAAAAGCCGATCACGCTGCCGCCCAGCTCCAGCATCGCCGCCTCAAAGCTGAGCCGCGTCCGCGTGGAGGGCTCATAAAACAGCGTTGCCAGCTTCTTGCGCTTGCATTTCTCCGCGTATTTGTCCGGATCTGCGATGATATCGCAGGCCGTAGCGATCAGCTCATCCAGCTCCGCAACGCTCAGGTCGAGGATGTCGATCAGGCACCTCATACGGCGCCTCCGATCCAGCTTTCATCAGACGGATCGTTGCGAAACGCGATGAGCCGCTGTACATCCTCTTTGCGGATGTAACCTTCCTGCGCCGCGGTCTGCGCGATCACATCAAAATTCGTCAGCGAGTGGTTCTCAACGTTCGCTTCCTCCAGCCGTTCCAGTCCACGCTTCATACCGTAGGTAAAGATGCTCACAACGCCGAGCACCTGTGCGCCCGCTTCCCGAAGCGCGTCCACGACTTCAATGACGCTGCCGCCTGTGGAAATCAGGTCCTCCACCACGACGACCTTCTGCCCCGGCAGCAGCTTTCCCTCGATCCGGTTCTGGCGGCCGTGGTCCTTGGCGCCGGAGCGGACATATCCCATCGGCAGACCGAGGATGTGCCCAACGATGGCCGCGTGCGCGATGCCCGCCGTGCTTGTGCCCATCAGGACCTCGCATGCGGGAAAATATCGCATCACCAGCGATGCCAGGCCGGTCTCCACATGGCTGCGCACCGACGGCGCCGTCAGCGTCAGGCGGTTGTCACAATAAATCGGGCTCTTGATGCCGCTGGCCCAGGTAAACGGCTCCTGCGGGCGGAAAAAAACCGCGCCGATGGAGAGCAGGTCCTTTGCGATCAGGTTCTCCATTCCATCTTCCTCCTCAATCCACAAATTCCGTGATGCATCGTTCATAGGCGGCGACGGGGTCCGCCGCCGCGGTGATCGGCCGCCCGACGACGATATAGTCCGAGCCGGCGATTTTTGCCTGCGCCGGCGTCATGACGCGCTTCTGGTCCCCCTTGTCGCCGTCGGCAAAGCGGACGCCCGGCGTCACGGTAAGGAATTGCGCACCGCAGCGCGCATGGACCTTTTCGGATTCCAGCGGCGAGCAGACGACGCCGTCCAGCCCGGCGTCCCGCGCCGTCTGCGCATAGTGGAGAACAACCTCGTCGATGGGCGCGTGAATCAGAAGATCGCGCTCCAGCGCCGTCTGGTCCGTGCTGGTAAGCTGCGTCACAGCGATCAGCAGCGGGCGCGTCCCGTCCGGGCGCGTCAGCCCCTCGAGCGCCGCCGTCATCATCTCGCGCGTGCCGGCAGCGTGGAGGTTGCAAAGGTCCACATCGAGACGCGAGAGCACCGCCATTGCCTTTTTCACGGTGTTGGGTATGTCATGCAGCTTCAGGTCGAGGAAGATTTTATGCCCTCTTGCCTTGATCTCACGGACAATGGCAGGACCCTCGGCGTAAAAAAGCTCCATGCCGATCTTCACAAACGGCTTGCGCCCGCAGCTGTCAAAGCGGTCCAGGAACGCGAGCGTCTGCTGCGCCGATGCGAAGTCGCATGCGACGATCACATCCTTTCCCATCAGAGCGCACCTCCTATGATATCCTTCAGATTTTCGATGCCGTAAGCGTCCATGACCGCCGGGAGACGCGCAATGACGTCACGGCAGATGAACGGCTGCGTGAGATTCTGTGCGCCGATCTGCACCGCCGTCGCGCCGGCGAGCATCATTTCGATGACATCCTCCGCCGAGGACACGCCGCCCAGTCCGATGATCGGGATCTGCACGGCCTTTGCGCACTGGTATACCATGCGAAGCGCCACGGGAAACACGGCAGGGCCGGACAGTCCGCCGGTCGTGTTTGCGAGGACCGGTTTTCTTGTTTTCAGGTCGATGCGCATGGCAAGCATCGTATTGATCAGGGAAAGCGCATCGGCGCCCGCGTCCGCGCAGGCCCTTGCGATCGCCGTGATGTCGGAGACATTCGGGCTGAGCTTCATAATGACCGGCTTCGTCGTGACGGCCTTGACCGCCTTCGTCACTTCGGCGGCGGCCTTCGGATCTGTGCCGAAGGCCATCCCGCCGCCGTGGACGTTCGGGCAGGAGATGTTGACCTCCAGCCAGCCGATCTCCGGGCAGGCGTCGAGCTTTTCGCAGACCTTCACATATTCTTCCGTCGAAAACCCGCTGACATTTGCCATGACCGGCTTATGAAAGACCTTGCGGAGCTTCGGCAGCTCCTCGGCGATCACGGCGTCCACACCGGGATTTTGCAGCCCGACGGCATTGAGCATCCCGCCGGCGGCCTCCGCGATGCGCGGCGTCGGGTTGCCGTAGCGCGGCGCAAGCGTCGTTCCCTTGAAGGAAAATGTACCGAGCACATTGATGTCGTACAGCGCGGCGAATTCCGCGCCGTAACCAAAGGTGCCGGAGGCGGGGATCACCGGGTTGTCCAGCTCAATGCCGCAGAGGTTCACGCTCAGTCTGCCCATGCGATCTCCCCCTTCCGCAGCACGGGGCCGTCCTTGCAGATGCGCTTCCAGCCGGTGATCGTTTTGCAGGTGCAGCCCATACAGGCGCCGAAGCCGCAGCCCATACGCTCTTCAAAGCTGAATTCCCCGTCGCTTTTCGAGGCGCGGTACACCGCCTTCAGCATCGGCTCCGGACCGCAGGTATAGAAATAATCGTATTCCACACCGTCCATTGCGTCTGTCACAAAGCCCTTGACGCCGCAGCTGCCGTCCGCCGTGGCGAGGATCACACGCGCGCACAGCGCGGAAAACTCCGGCGCATAGAAGATGTCCTCTCTCGTGTTGAAGCCGAGGATCGCCGTTGCATCCACGCCGCGCATCTTCAGCTCCCGCGCCAGCCAGTAAAGCGGCGCTGCGCCGATGCCGCCGCCGACGAGCAGCACGCGCCCGTGCGCCGCGCGCAGGTCAAAGCCGTTGCCGAGCCCGGTGAGGACATCCAGCCGCTCCCCCGGCGCCATCTGCGCCATCTGCGCCGTACCGTGTCCGACGACCTTATACAGGATCGTCAGCGCATCGCCCGTGCAGTCGCAAACGGAGATCGGGCGGCGCAGGAAGGAACCCGCCAGCGCGATGTTGATAAACTGCCCCGGCGCCGTGACCGCGCTGACGTCTCCGGCCAGGACCATGCGGTAGACGTCGCGCGCGATCGGTGCGTTTTCTTTGATCGTCAAAACTACCTGATCCATACGCATTCCTTATTCATTGATGAGCGAGACCGTGATGGTCGTCTCCTCCAGCACATCCAGCAAGATGCGCACGGTATCCAGCGCGGTAAAGAGCGAGACGCCGTTTTCCGTGGCGAGGGCGCGGATCTGCGCGCCGTCCGTCGCCTGGTTGTCGGAATTGATATCGCGGGTATTGATGACATAGGCGATATAGCCCTGGCGGATCGCCTCGGGGATCTCGTCGCTGCCGTCGCTGATCTTCTTCACGGCGTGGGTGCGGATGCCATGGGATTTCAGGAATTTCGCCGTGCCCTCGGTGGCGAGGATGTTGAAGCCGAGCTGATAGAAGCGGCGGATGAGCGGCAAGACCTCGTCCTTGTCGCGGTCGCTGACCGTGACGAGCACGCTGCCGTAAGAGCGCACCTGCATGCCGCTGGCCTGCAGCGCCTTATAGAGCGCGCGCGTCAGCGATTTGTCGTAGCCGATGGCCTCGCCGGTGGATTTCATCTCCGGCGAGAGGTAGGCGTCCAGACCGTGGATCTTCTGGAAGGAGAAGACCGGGACCTTGACATAGCAGCGCTTTTTCTCCTGCGGGTAGATGTCAAAGATCCCCTGCTCCTTCAGCGTCAGGCCGAGGATGACATCCGTGGCGATGTCCGCCAGCGAGTAGCCCGTCGCCTTTGAGAGGAAGGGCACGGTGCGCGAGGAGCGCGGGTTGACCTCGATGATGTAGACGTTTTCATCCCGGTCAACGATGAATTGAATGTTATACAGGCCGACGATGCCGATGCCGAGGCCGAGCTTCTTTGCATATTGCAGAATGATTCCCTTGACCTTGTCGGAGATGCTGAAGGAGGGATAAACGCTGATGGAGTCGCCGGAGTGGATGCCGGTGCGCTCCACAAGCTCCATGATGCCGGGCACAAACACGTCGCGCCCGTCACAGATCGCGTCGACCTCGACCTCCTTGCCCTCTATGTACTTATCGACGAGCACGGGCTTGTCCGCGTCGATCTCCACGGCGGTCTTGAGATAATGGCGGAGCTGCTGTTCGTTTCCTACGATCTGCATGGCGCGTCCGCCGAGCACGAAGCTGGGGCGCACGAGCACGGGATAGCCGATCTCCGCCGCGGCGGAAACGCCGTCCTCAATGTGGGTGACGGCCCTGCCTCTGGGCTGCGGGATGCCCAGCTCCAGCAGGATCTTCTCAAAGCTGTCCCGGTTCTCCGCGCGCTCGATCGCCGCGCAGTCCGTACCGATGATCTTCACGCCCCGGTCATGCAGCGGCTGTGCCAGATTCACGGCGGTCTGTCCGCCGAGCGAGGCGACGACGCCCTCCGGCTGTTCAAAGTCGAGGATCGCCATCACGTCCTCCGGCGTCAGCGGCTCGAAATAGAGCTTGTCCGCGGTCGTGTAGTCGGTCGAAACCGTCTCCGGATTGTTGTTGATGATGATGGCCTCATAGCCGCGGTGCTTGATCGTCTGCACCGCGTGTACCGTGGAATAGTCGAATTCCACGCCCTGCCCGATGCGGATGGGGCCTGCGCCGAGAACGACGATCTTGCGCTTGTCGGTCAGGCGGCTCTGGTTTTGGATCTTTTCCGGCTCCAGGAGGTTCAGATAGGTCGAATAGAGATATGCGATGTATTTGCCCGTGTGCAGCGTATCGACCATGCGGAAAACCGGCGTGATGCCCTGTTCCTTGCGCCAGCGGTAAACAGCAAGCTCGTCCATCTCCCAAAGCTGCGCGATATACTTGTCGGAAAATCCCATCGACTTCGCCGCCATCAGCGTCTTGCGGTCGCCGGGCTTGGTGCGCAGCAGCGTCTCCATCTCCACGATGTCCTTCAGGCAGTTCAGGAACACGTCGGTGATCATCGTGATCCGGTGCAGCTCGTCAACGGAATGGCCGCGGCGCAGCAGCTCGGTCACGGCAAAAATGCCGTCGTCCCGCGCTTCGCTGATATAGTCGCGCAGCGCCTCGTCCGTCATGTCGTCAAACTTCGGGCTGTGGAGGTGGCACACGCCGGTTTCGAGGGAGCGCACGGATTTGAGGAAGCACTCCGCCAGGGTGCTGCCGATGCCCATGACCTCGCCGGTCGCCTTCATCTGCGTGCCGAGCGTATTGGGCGCGGTGGTGAATTTGTCAAACGGGAAACGCGGGAACTTTGCCACGATGTAATCCAGCGTCGGCTCGATCGCCGCGGTGCCGCCCGCGACGGGAATCTCGCCCAGCTCCATGCCGAGCGCGATCTTCGCTGTGACGCGCGCAATGGGATAGCCGCTCGCCTTGCTGGCCAGCGCGGAGGAACGGGATACGCGCGGGTTGACCTCGATGAGGAAATATTCGCTGGATTCCGGGTTGAGCGCAAACTGCACGTTGCAGCCGCCCTCGATCTTCAGCTCGCGGATGATCTTTATGGCGCTGTCGTTGAGCATCTTCAGATCATGCTCGTTCAGAGAGAGGATCGGCGCGACGACGATGCTGTCGCCCGTGTGCACGCCGACGGGATCGACGTTTTCCATGCCGCAGATCGTGATGGCGTGGTCCGCGCTGTCGCGCATGACCTCAAACTCGATCTCCTTGTAGCCCTTGACGGACTTCTCGATCAGCACCTGATGGACCGGCGAGAGCTTGAATGCGTTGACGCCGATGTCGACCAGCTCCGCTTCATTGTTGGCAAAGCCGCCGCCGGTGCCGCCGAGCGTGAAGGCCGGACGGAGAACGACCGGATAACCGATGCGCTTCGCCGCTTCCCGCGCCTCGTCCAGGGAGTAGGTGATCTCGGAGGGGATGACCGGCTCACCGATGCTTTGGCACATCTCCTTGAACTTTTCGCGGTCCTCGGCGCGCTCGATGCTCTCGCTGCTGGTGCCGAGCAGCTCTACGCCGCATTCGCGCAAAACGCCCTTGCGTTCTAGCAGCATTGCCATGTTGAGGCCGGTCTGTCCGCCGATGCCGGGCACGATGGCGTCCGGGCGCTCAAAGCGCAGGATCTTCGCAATGTATTCCAGCGTCAGCGGTTCCATGTAGACCTTATCCGCGATGGTCGTGTCGGTCATGATCGTCGCCGGGTTGGAGTTCACGAGGACGACCTCATAGCCCTCCTCCTTGAGCGCAAGGCAGGCCTGCGTGCCCGCGTAGTCGAATTCCGCCGCCTGCCCGATCACGATCGGACCCGAGCCGATGATCAATACCTTTTTAATGTCCGTTCGTTTCGCCATTTCCTACGCCTCCGTTTGATATACCGCTTTCCCGTTCCACACGGTCAGCAGATTTCTTCCGGACACTTCCCAGCCTGCAAAGGGCGTTGCGCGGCCCTTGGAGCAGAAGCGTTCCGGTTCAATACGATATGTTTCATTCAGGTCCCATACGGAAAAATCGTTATTCAAGGGAATTCCAAACCGTTTGCGCGGATTGTAGACCATCAGATCCAGCAGCGCTTTCAGGTTCAAGATGCCGGTTTTGACAAAATGCGTGTAGAGCAGCGGAAACGCCGTCTCCAATCCGACGATGCCAAAGGCGCTGCCGGCGAGCCCTTTTGATTTTTCCTGCGTGCTGTGCGGTGCGTGATCGGTTGCGATCATGTCGACGGTGCCGTCCAGGATCCCCTCGATCAGCGCCTCGCGGTCAGCCAGCGTGCGCAGCGGCGGGTTCATTTTGAAGCGCCCGTCCTCGCGCAGGTCATGTTCGTCCAGCAGCAAATAGTGTGGGGCGGTCTCGCACGTGACGTCCACGCCGTTGTGCTTTGCGTCGCGGATCAGCGCGACGCTCTCCTTCGTGGATATATGGCATACGTGATAGGCGCAGCCGGTCTGGTTTGCCAGGCGCAGATCGCGCTCGATCTGCTTCCACTCGCTTTCCGAGCAAATGCCCTTGTGCCCGTGTGCCGCGGCATAGGCGCCCGCGTGGATATAGCCGCCGAAGAGCAGCTCGTTGACCTCACAGTGCGCAGCGATCACCTTGCCGAGGCGCTTTGCCTCCAGCATCGCGCAGCGCATCATTTCTTCGGATTGAACGCCGCGCCCGTCGTCGGAAAAGGCCACGACCTGCGCCGCCATCGACGCAAGGTCCGCCAGCGTCTCCCCTTTCTCGCCGAGCGTGATGGCGCCGTAGGGATATACGCCGATGCAGGCGTCGCGTTTGATGATCTCCGTTTGCGCGGCAAGATGCGCCGGACTGTCCGGGACGGGGTCCAGATTCGGCATCGTACACACCGCGGTATAGCCGCCGGCTGCCGCGGCGCGGCTGCCGGTCGCGATCGTCTCTTTATAAGAAAATCCCGGCTCGCGAAAATGCACATGCACATCGCAAAATCCGGGAAGGATGGTAAAGGATTCTGAGTTAAAGCGAGAAAGCGTAGCGTCAGCGCTCGTCAGTGCAGGGATGGCGGGGGTGAAGCCCATATCCGGTTTTCCGCACTTATCAAAGATGAGCATCCCGCACCTCCGTAATGATTATAATGAAAAGATCGCCCTGTCGCAGATCGGCAGGGTGACATCGCTGCGGCGGGAAGCCCGCTGCGGGGTTTGCGCGCAGACCGTATGACCATCTTGCCGACCGCTCTGGATCAACTTAAAGATTGATTTTGTACAGTATAAATGGACGCGAATCATTTGTCAATCAGGATTTTGCCGAGATTTCCCACTTTTTTTCGCTTGGTTTTGTTGCAACTCCCCCTGCCTGAACAGGGGGAGTTGGTTTGTCCGAGACGGGTTAATCTCCGTCCGTTACAACGCCGGTGATGGCGTCCTTGTTCGCGCAGAACTGGCACAGGCGCGTGCGGTTGGCTGCGATGGCCTGGTCGACGGTTCCGGCGGTCAGCGTGTCGGTGTGGTTGAGCGCGCCGCAGTCCTCATGCGTGTGGTAAACCTTGCCGAAGGGCGCCCAGTAAACGGTATCGTCGCCAAGGGCGGTCTCCGCGGCTTCAAGCTGTTCCTGAGAGACGGGGTTGAAATCGTAGCTGCTGACGCCGCCGATGAGCAGCGCGATGATCGCAACCACGACGGCGATGATCTTGGTCTTCTTGTCCAGCTCCTTGTTTGTCAGCATCAGGATGATGATGGGAAGGAAGCAAATGACGCAGACGATCACGCCCATGTTGTTCCAAAGCCAGAACTTGACCTTGTTCTTTTCAGAGGCGGGCTTGATGTGGTTGGCCTTTTTCCAGAGCTGCGAGCCGATGATCACGCAGGCAAGATCCAGAACGATGAACACGATGAGCTGGGCAAGCGTCGACATGAACTTGACGTCCAGCTTGCCGATGACCACCAGCAGCGCCAGGATCTCGAACACGATCGCGAGGACCCACAGGACGATCGCGCCGATGCGCAGGCCCGTCGCGTTGCCCACCGGCTTTGCCGCCTGCATGGCCGGCCGCTTGGAGCCGGCTTCGACCTCTTCGCCCG
>CAMJPK010000054.1 GCA_946407675.1 uncultured Clostridia bacterium | reverse complement strand
CTGCCACGACGATCTCCGCGTCGCCCGCGGCGATGGAGCGCGCCGCCTCGATGACAGCCTTCATGCCGGAACCGCAGACCATGCCGATGGTATAAGCGGGAACGGACAGGGGAACGCCGGCCTTGACGGAGGCCTGACGGGCGGGGTTCTGGCCCAGCGCGGCGGTCAGGACGTTGCCCATCATGACCTCGTCCACGTCCTTGGCGGCAACGCCGGCGCGGCGCAGGGCTTCCTTGATCACGATGGCGCCCAGCTCGACGGCCGGGGTGCTCTTCAGCGTTCCGCCGAAAGAGCCGATGGCGGTGCGGCAGCAGCTTACGACATAGATATCCTTCATGTGCAAATCTCTCCCTATGATGAAATTTTCATTGAATTCCCGGTGATTTCCTAACAAATCCGATGCAAAGCCGCGGTATGATCGCAGCACATTATGCAACATATTATAGTATATCTGTTATCATGTGATAAGTCAAGTTGATCGCCCCGCAAAAAAGGAAACAAAAAGCAAGGGAGGTTTCCCTCCCTTGCCGGTGGATTTGTTCCTTATGCCTCCGGCTGCATCTGCCGGGCCTTGTCGGTGATGCCTTTGCTCCGCCAGTTGCCGAAGAAGTAGTACGGCAAGAGCACGATGAGGCCGATGGCCATGCCGAAGCCCCAGGTCTGTATCAGGCCGAAGTAATGCTCCATGCCGACGCCGGCGGCCTCCGCCAGCTTCGGCGTTGCGAAGAGCCCGGCCTCCACCGCGGCCCGGCAGGCGGCGTTCAGCGGGCGGATCGCGAGGAAATAGCCCAGCGGGATGCGCAGCAGCGTCGCCGCGATGCTGGCGATCGCCGAGGGGATCGAGGCGCCCGCGCCGCGCAGCGCGCCGCCGATGACATTCTGCAGCGCCATGAACACATAGAACCACGCGATGAAGCTCAGGCCCGTGATGCCCATTTGCAGCGCCTCGTCGTGGACGTTGAAAATCGTCATCAGGTCCTTGCCGAACAGCAGCAGCAGCGCGCCGACGATCACGGCGATCACGCAGCCGATGATGCAGGAGATCCCGATGCCCTTGTTCGTGCGCTTGATGTCCCCCGCGCCGATGTTCTGCCCGACGTAGGAGGTCGCCGCCATCTGCAGGCCGATCATCGGCAGCACCGCGAAGCCGTCCGCCTTCATGATAATGGCGTGCGCCGCGAGATAGTTGACGCCGAAGCGGTTGGAGAAGGACTGGGTGATCATGTTGCCGACGGAGAACATCGCGTTCTGCACGGCGGCGGGCAGGCCGAGCTTCAATATCAGCTTCAGCATCACCTTGTCCATCCGCAGGTTGTGGAAATCGACCTTCGCGCCGTAGACGCCGGTGTTCTGCTTCCAGACCATCAAAATGCCGGAGACGAAGTGGGCGATGATCGTCGCCCAGGCCACGCCGGCCACGTCCCAGTGGAAGCGCTTGACGAACAGCAGGTCGAGCGCGATGTTCAGCAGCGCGGAGATGATGAGCGCGTACATCGGGAATTTCGCGTCGCCCACGCCGCGGCACATGCCGTTCATGCCGTTGTAGATGACGTTGCCGCAGGTGCCGATGAAGATGATGCGCAGATACAGCGTGGCGTCATCGAGGACGGCCTCCGGCGTGCCGAGCGCCTCCAGAATGAGCCGGGAGGTCAGCAATCCGACGACCGTGATGATCACGCCGCACCAGACGCTGAGCATGAAGGTGGTCGTCATCGCCTTTTCGAGCTGCTTGTAGTCCTTCGCGCCCTTGTACTGGCTCAGGATGATGGTGGCGCCCATCGAAATGCCGATGTAGATGGAGTTGAAGAACATCATGATGGGGAAGCTCGCGTTGACGGCGGCCAGACAGGCCGTGCCGTTGGCGGCATAGTTGCCGACCACCCACGAGTCCACGACATTGTAAAACTGCTGGAACAGGTTGCCCAGCATGATCGGCAGGGCGAACAGAATGATCTTTTTCGTGATGCTGCCCTGCGTCAGGTCCCGGTTGTCGCGCGCCCGGAGCGCGCGTTCCTCCTTTGTCATTTGCTTCATCTCTTTTTCGTTCACGATTTTATTATAAAAATTATTATAATCTCAGATTCCGCGCGCGTCAATATGTCTTATGTTCGGACGGGAGCGTCAGCGATTTTTCCGGGGCATATGAAAAACTTGACCTGCCGGGGCTGGAATTGTATAATAACGCCGTTCGGGGGTGGATCACATCAATCAGGAACGTTATATGGCGGAGCTGGACCGGCTGTTGGGCTTTATGTCCTCGTGGGACCGGCAGGCCGCCCTCAAAAAATATCGGGCGCTCTTCGCCGCAGCCGAGGACGAGGCGGCGCTGATCGAGCAGCTCGGAACGCCGACAAAGCTGGCGATCGACCTTGCGGCGGCCTATGTCCCGACGCGCCCGCCCTCCGCGCTGGCGCAGGCGCTTTCGCAGTGTCCCGTGGCGCTGGAGGACCTGCTGCGCGACCCCGGCGCGCTGGCGGCGGATCTGTCCGCGCCCGCGGACGCGGACGCGCCGCAGCCGGAGACATGGAGCTTTGGGCAGGAATCGCTTCCGCTGGACCCCGCGGAGCCGGAAGTCGATCCGGAGCCGGAGGAGACGCTGACGCGCAGCCGGGTGAAGGTCGGGGCGCTCATCGCCTATCTGATCCCCGCCATTGTGATCGGGCTGCCGATCGCGGCGGTGCTGGTATGCATCGGGCTGCCGTTCATCGCAGCGGGCGCGGCGCTGATCTTTACAAGCGTGCTGCAGACGCTGCGCATCATCGGTCTGCTGCGGCTGGTGTCTGACATGCTCCTGACCGGCGGCGCCGCGCTCATCGTCTGCGCGGTCGGGCTGCTGCTGTGCTGGCTTGGGCTGTGGATCAGCATGGAGCTGTGCTGGCTTTGGGTCGGCAAGGCGCTGACCGGGCTCGGTCGACGGCTGTGCGTGAGAGAGGAGGCGGCGCAATGAGCAGAGCATGGAAGGCCATCGGTATTCTCGTGCTGTTTTTGCTGGCCGCGGGCGTCGTCCTGCTCGGCGCGGCCTGGCTGACCGGCGCATCGTTCCCGCGCATCGTTGAGCTGGTCTTCGACGGCCGCGCGGGGCTGGACGCCTGGCTGCACGCCGGGCTGGACCGCGCGCAGGCGGTCTGGACGGACGTGCTGGCGCAGATCAAGGCCATTTTCTGATGAAAATACAAACAAAGGCCCGGCTGTTACACACAGCCGGGCCTTCCTTTCTATATCGTCAGCGCGCAAGCGAGGCGAGATACCCCTCGAGCAGCAGGGAGGCCGCGACCGCGTCCACGGTTTTGCGGTGCTGCTTCATTTTTCTGCCGTTGGCATGCAGGATCGCGTGGGCCTCGACGCTGCTGCGCCGCTCGTCCCACAAAACGGGCTCCAACCCCGTCTCGGCCTCGAGCAGCGCGGCGAACCGGCGGCTTATTTCCGCCCGCGGCCCCTCGCTGCCGTCCATGTTCTTCGGCAGGCCGAGCACCAGCGTTTCCACGCCGCGTAAGCGCACCTCCTCCGCGATGCGCTGCGCCGCGCGGTCCATATTCCATTCCGTCAGCGTGAACGCCTCGCCGCACAGGACGCCGCGCGCGTCCGAAACCGCCAGGCCGATCCGCCGGTCGCCGTAATCTATTGCCATCACGCGCAAGGCGCTTCCCCCCTTCGTACACGAAATATCCCGCGTTGGTCCCGCTATAATTACAATATGTAGTATACCATATCGCCGCCGCCCGCGCAAGTATGCGCACGCGCAAAAAAAGTCCGAAAAACCTTGAAAAACCAGCAAAAAAGTTCTTGACTGCCCACGGCGCCTGTGCTATATTATGTCTTACCTGTCGGAAGACGGGTTTGTTTTCGTGCGCGAAAATGCGCCCGATCTCCGAACAGGGAGGCACGGCCTGAAATGGCCGAATATTAAAGGAGGTGCCGAAACATGGCTGTAGGTGCAAGAGTAAAAATCACCCTGAGATGCAACGAATGCAAGCAGAGAAACTACAACACGATGAAGAACAAGAAGAATACTCCTGATCGCATCGAGATGAAGAAGTATTGTCGTTTCTGCCGCAAGCACACTATGCACTCCGAGACGAAGTAAGGCTTCAGAAAGGACGTAAATTTCATGGCAAAGGAAAAGGCAGTTACCACGACCACGAATGCCGTCAAGAAAGAGGACGTCAAGAAGCTTTCCTTCTTCAAGCGGATTGCAAAGTGGTGGCGCGAGATGAAGAGCGAGCTGAAGAAGGTCATTTGGCCCACCCCGAAGCAGACGCTCAACAACACGATTGCCGCGCTGGTCGTCATGGCGGTTTCCGCGATCGTGATCTGGGGCTTCGATGAGATCGCCCAGATGATCGTGAAAGCGGTTATTTCCATCGCAGGTTAAGCAATCATGGCAGACAACGCAAAATGGTACGTCGTCCACACGTACTCCGGTTATGAGAACGCGGTTGCAGCCGCGATCCTGAAGGCCGCAGAGAACCGCAAGATGACCGACCTCATCCACGAGGTGAACATCCCGCTGGAGACCGTGACCGAGCACACCGACGCAGGCGAAAAGACCTATGAGCGCAAGGTGTTCCCCGGCTACGTTCTGGTGAAGATGATCATGACGGACGAGAGCTGGCATCTGGTCCGCAACGTCAGAGGCGCCACGGGCTTCGTCGGAAGCGAAGGCAAGGCGATCCCGCTGACGGAGCAGGAGATCTACGACCTCGGCGTGGAGCACAAGGAGATCGTCGTCGGCTTCGCCGTCGGCGACACCGTCAAGGTGACGGATGGCCCGCTCGAGGGCTTCCTCGGCACGGTGGACGAGCTGGACGCGGAACGCGAAACCGTCCGCGTGATCGTCTCGATGTTTGGCAGAGAGACGCCTGTTGACCTGGAACTCGACCAGGTCGAACCCGTCGAACAATAATTTAATCAGGAGGTGCACTTCAAGTGGCACAGAAAATAGTTGGATATGCAAGATTCCAGGTTCCCGCCGGCAAGGCAACGCCTGCTCCCCCGGTCGGTCCTGCCCTTGGTCAGTACGGCGTGAATATCGGCCAGTTCACCAAGGATTTCAATGAGCGCACGAAGAACGACATCGGCATGATGATCCCGGTCATCATCACCGTGTACGCCGACCGCAGCTTCACCTTCGTCACCAAGACGCCCCCCGCGGCGCTGCTGATCAAGAAGGCCTGCGGCATTGAGAAGGCTTCCGGCGTCCCCCAGAGAGACAAGGTTGCCACCATCAGCAAGGAAGACGTCCGCAAGATCGCCGAGCAGAAGATGCCCGATCTCAACTGCACCGATATCGACGCCGCTATGTCTATGATCGCCGGCACCTGCCGCAGCATGGGCGTCATCGTCGGGGACTGAGAAGGAGGACGTGAACAATGTTTAGAGGCAAGAATTATAAAGAGAGCGCGAAGCTCATCGACAGAGCCACGCTTTACGACGCAAAGGATGCGTTTGATCTGGTCTGCAAGGCCTCCAAGGCCAAGTTCGACGAGACCGTTGAGCTGCACGTGAAGCTCGGCGTTGACGGCCGTCACGCCGACCAGCAGGTCCGCGGCGCCATCGTCCTCCCCAACGGCACGGGCAAGACCGTCCGCGTTCTCGTCTTCTGCAAGGAAGACAAGGTCGAGGCCGCCCTGGCAGCCGGCGCCGACTATGCCGGCGGCATGGACTACGTCGAGAAGATCCAGAAGGAAAACTGGTTTGAGTTTGATACCGTGATCGCCACCCCCGACATGATGGGCACCGTCGGCCGTCTCGGTAAGGTCCTCGGCCCGAAGGGCCTGATGCCCTCTCCCAAGGCCGGCACCGTCACCCCCAACTTTGAGCAGGCCGTCAAGGAGGCCAAAGCCGGTAAGGTCGAGTACCGTCTGGACAAGACCAACATCATCCACTGCCCCATCGGCAAGGTCAGCTTCGGCGCGGACAAGCTCTTCGAGAACTATACTGCGCTGATCGGCGCCATCGTCAAGGCAAAGCCCGCCGCGGCAAAGGGCCAGTACATCCGTACTTGCGTCACCGCGTCCACGATGGGCCCCGGCGTGAAGATCAACGCCCAGAAGCAGCTGTAAGATCATGCTGAACAAAGGAGCATCGGCGCAATCCCGATGCTCCTTTGTTCAAAAGCGGAAAATGTGCAAATTTGATGCATATTTTCACAAGATTGTATGCATTTTGAGGATAGAATCACGGCAGACCTTCAGGAAAGCGGGATGAAGCAATGAAAAACACCGAAAACAAGCCGGCGCGCCGCGCGAGAAAAGCGGGGCTGATCATTGGGATCGTCGCGCTGGTACTGATCGCGGCCGTGATCGGATATGCCATTTGGGAACGCCCGCCGGAGATCGTGCAGCCGAGCGAGCCGCCGGCCCCGACCGCGACGCAGGCGCCGGACGCGCAGCCGGGCGGCGTGCAGCCGACCGAGCATCCGGGCGACGTGCAGCCGAGCGAGCCGCCCGCCGAGGAGAACGACGCCGACGCGCTGGCGACGGACCGCGATTCCGGCAAGTATACGCTGCTTCTCGTCGGCCGCGACTATGCGAGCAACAGCACCGACACGATCATGGTGGCCTGCATCGACACGAAGGCCCACAGCGTCGACTGCGTCAGCATCCCGCGCGACACCCTCATCAACATCTCCTGGGGCAGCACGCCGAAGAAGATCAACGCGGTCTATCCGGGCTTCGTCAACTCCGGCAAGGACCCCATCGAGGGCATCAAAACCCATGTCCGCAACCTCCTCGGCTTTGACGTGGACTGCTACAGCATCGTCAACATCGAGGCGATGGAGGACGCGGTGGATACCATCGGCGGCGTGTGGTTCGACGTGCCGCAGGATATGAAATACGACGACCCCACGCAGGATCTGCACATCGACATCAAGGCGGGGTATCAGCTGTTGGACGGCGAAAACGCCGTGAAGCTCTGCCGCTTCCGCGAGGGCTACGCCGGCGGCGACATCGACCGCATCGCGATGCAGCAGGCCTTCCTCAAGGAGCTCGCCAAGCAGATGCTCACGCTCGGCAACATCCCGAACCTCGGCACGCTGGTGAACATCCTCTCCGAGAATGTGGACACCGACCTGACCGCGGCCAACATCGCGTGGTTCGCGCGCCAGTTCCTCTCTTGCAGCATGGAAAACATCCACTTCCACACCATGCCCTATGCCACGGCCTGCTATATCAACGGCATCAGCTATGTCAGCGTGGATCAGGACGCGTGGCTGGAGCTGGTCAACGCCTCGCTCAACCCCTATGTGGAGCCGGTCACGGCGGCCAACGTCAACCTGCTGATGAGCAATTATTCCGGCAGCAACGTCTGGTCCACCGTCGGCGCGGTCGCCGGCGGCCCGGATTCCTTCTACTGCCTCGACTGCACGGTCCGCAGCGGCGGCAAGGCGATCCATCATCTCCCCGGCGCGCATCTGCACTTTGACGGCTGATACGGAAAAATGAAAATCGCTCCCGGAAGCGCAGCGCTTCCGGGAGCGAGCTTTTATCCCTCAATAAATCCGCTCAAAGGTCTCGTAGTGGTCGGAGGTGTACCAGACGTCGCCGTCGTCGGTGTAGACGATGCGCTCGCCGCCGCGGTAGCCGCCTTCATAGTTGACATCCGCCTCGTAGTAACGCCCCCCCTTCGGGAGCTGGCCGTCATAATTCCCGTAGTGGTCGCCGCCGATGCTCGTGCCGTAGGCCACGTCCCAGAGGTTGCCCTTGTAGGCCTCCCAGCCGGCGTCCTCGGCCTCGGCCTTCGTCATATAGTTGTCCGGCAGATGGCCGTAGGTGTGGAGATAGTAGGCCACATCCTCCAGCTCGGTATAGCTGCCGTCCTCCGCCGGGGGCGTCTCCTCCGGCGGCAGGGACGCCGGCGCGTCCGGCTGCGCGCTCTGCGGCGGGTCGGTCAAAAGCGTCAGCTGCGGCGCCGTCTGCGCGGCGGGCTGCGCCTGCGGCGCGTCAAAGCGCATGTGCGTGCCGAGATAGACCAGCGCGGCGATCACAAGCAGCATCAGGATCAGCCGCAGCGCCTTGTTGTTGTTCTTCTTTTTCTTCATAGGGATATGCTCCTTTGCCTGCGTAAGGCCAGTTTACACGCAAACCATACAAAAAGCAAGCGCGCCCGCCGCGCATTCTTTGTGGCAGATGGGGAAAAGGCGCGGCGGGAAAAGTTTTTCTTTACTTTACTACGATAGCGTGATAGTATAGTATCATATTAGAAACGGGGAGGAAGCGCGTATGGACCGGGTCGGTTCCGAATCGCTCAACAGACTGTATCAGGTGATCCTTGAGCTGCGTACCGTCGAGGAGTGCTATGATTTCTTTGAGGATCTGTGCACCATCAAGGAGCTCCGGGATCTGTCCCAGCGGCTGGAGGTCGCCTTCCTGCTCGACAAGGGCCTCAATTATCAGCAGGTGGCGGCGCAGACCGGCGTCAGCTCCGCCACGATCTGCCGGGTGAAAAAGTGCCTCGATTACGGCAGTGGCGGCTACCGCCGCGCCATCGACCGGGCCACGGACGCGAAGGAGTGAGCCATGGAAACCGGAACGATGAAATATGAGGAGCGGCTTGTGTTCGCCCTGCGCGCGCTGTACCGCCGCTTCGGCTACCGGCAGTTCAAGATGCGCAAGTTTGAGGAATACGACCTCTACGCCCGCAACAAGGACTTCCTGATATCAGACAACATCATCACCTTCACCGACCTAAACGGCAAGCTCATGGCGCTCAAGCCGGACGTGACGCTTTCCATCGTCCGCAGCGGCACCGACGCCGACGGCGGCGTGCAGAAGGTGTACTACAACGAAACCGTCTACCGCGTCTCCGCCGCCGCGCGCGGCTTCCGGGAGATGGCGCAATCCGGCGTGGAGTGCATCGGCGCGGTGGACGATTTCTGTCTGGCCGAAACGCTGATGCTCGCCGTTGAGAGCCTGCGGACGATCTCGCCGGACTGCGTGCTGGATGTCTCCCATCTTGACATTGTCTCCGCGCTGGTGGACGCGCTGGGCGTCGGGGACGATGTCCGCCGCGACGTGCTCAAGTGCATCGGCGAGAAGAATCCCCACGAGCTGGAGGCGCTCTGCCGCGCCGCCGGCGCGGATGCCGGGGCGATCGCGGATCTGAAGCAGCTGGTCCAGACCTCCGGCGCGCCGGCGCAGGTGCTTCCCGCGCTGAAGGCGATGGACCGCGCGCCCGCCGCCGCCGTCGAACAGCTGGAAACGCTCACCGCCGCGCTGGACGCGCTGGGGCTGGGCGACTACCTCCGCATCGACTTCTCCGTCGTCGGCGATATGCGCTACTACAACGGCGTGGTGTTCAAGGGCTTCGTCAGCGGCGTGCCCGCGGGCGTGCTCTCCGGCGGGCAGTACGACAAGCTCATGCGCAAGATGCGCCGCAGCGCCCGCGCCGTGGGCTTTGCGGTGTATCTCGACCAGCTTGAGCGCTTCTCGAGCGAGGCGGAGGACTATGACGTGGACACGGTGCTGCTCTACGCGCCCGGGACCTCCGCCACGGCGCTGCTGCGCGCGGTGCGCGCGCTCTCGGCGGACGGCCGCAGCGTGACGGCCCAGCACACCGTTCCGGAGAAGCTGCGCTTCCGGCGGCTGGTCCGCCTGGACGGAGACGAGGTGAAGATCATTGAACAAAACGCTTAACATCGCGCTGCCCAAGGGGCGGCTCGGCGACAAGGTATACGCCATGTTCGCCCGCGCGGGCTTTGAGTGCCCGGACATTTTAGAGGAAAACCGCAAACTCGTCTTTGAAAACGCGGCGCTGGGCCTGCGCTATTTCTGGGTGAAGCCCTCGGATGTCGCGGTCTACGTCGAACGCGGCGCGGCGGACGTCGGCGTCGCCGGCAAGGACATTTTGCTGGAGTACGCGCCGGACGTCTACGAGATGCTGGATCTGAAGGTCGGCAAGTGCCGCATGTGTGTGGCCGCCCCGACCGACTTTCGGGACGACCGGCGGCGGACGCTGCGCGTGGCGACCAAGTTCACGAACATCGCCGCCGGCTATTACGCCTCGCTCGGGCGCGACATCGACATCATCCACCTCAACGGCAGCGTGGAGATTGCCCCGATCCTCGGCCTGAGCGACGTGATCGTGGACATCGTCGAAACCGGGCGGACGCTGCGGGAGAACCATCTGGAGGTGCGCGAGACCGTGGTGCCCATCAGCGCCCGGCTCATCGCCAACAAGGCGTCCTATGAATTCAAGCGGGAGAAGATCGACGCGCTGCGCGCCGGTCTCGCCCGGGGCACGGAGGGAACGGAAGCATGATCCGACTGATGAAATTCGGCGCGGTGCCGCCGGAGGAGATCTTTGCGCGCGCGGTGCCGGAGATCGACGTCTCCGCCGTCGTGGCGGACATACTGCGCAACGTGCGCACGCGCGGCGACGCGGCGCTGCTGGAGTATAACGAGAAATTTGAAAAGGCGAAGCTTGACGCGCTGGAGGTCAGCGCGCAGGAGTTCGACGATGCGCTGAAGGCCACGGACCCGGCCTTCCTCGCCATTCTGGAGCGCGCCGCGGCGAACATCCGCGCGTTTCATACGAAGCAGGTCCGAGAGGGCTTCCGCATGGACCTCGGCGGCCGCATCCTCGGGCAGAAGGTCCTGCCCATTGAAAAGGTGGGGCTCTGCGTCCCCGGCGGCGTCACGCCCCTGTCCTCCACCGTGCTGATGGACGCGATCCCCGCGAAGATCGCCGGCTGCAGCGAGCTCACCATGGTGACGCCGCCGCGCGCGGACGGCACGATCGACGCCTCCATCCTCGCCGCGGCGAAGGTCGCGGGCGTGGACCGCGTGTTCAAGCTCGGCGGCGCGCAGGCCGTGGCCGCGCTGGCCTACGGCACCGAAAGCGTCCCGAAGGTGGATAAGATCGTCGGGCCGGGCGGCGCCTTCGTCGCGGAGGCGAAGCGGCAGGTGTTCGGCTGCGTTTCCATCGACATGATCGCCGGCCCCAGCGAGGTGCTGGTGCTGGCCGACGGCAAGAGCGACCCGGCCTTCGTCGCGGCCGACCTGCTCAGCCAGGCCGAGCATGACAAGCTGGCCGCCGCCGTGCTCGTGACGGACAGCGAAGCGCTGGCCGAGGCCGTGCAGGCCGAGATCGAGCGCCAGCTCCCGCTGCTCGCGCGCGAGGAGATCGCCCGCGCCTCCGTGGAGCACAACGGAAAAATCATCGTCACGGACGACCTCGACGCCGCCGTGGATGTCGCCAACGCCATCGCGCCGGAGCATCTGGAGCTGTGCGTGGACGATCCGTTCCGCTATCTCGAGCGCATCCGCAACGCGGGCAGCGTGTTCCTCGGGCGGTCCTGCCCGGAGGCGCTGGGCGACTACTATGCCGGGGCCAACCACACGCTGCCGACCAGCGGCACGGCGCGCTTTTCCAGCCCTTTGTCCGTCGACGACTTTGTGAAGAAGACGCAGTTCATCTATTACAGTGACGAGGCGCTGTATACCGCCGCGGACGACGTTGCGGCCTTTGCCCGGCAGGAGGGCCTCACCGGCCACGCCCGCAGCGTGACCATCCGAAAGGAGAAGGCGAAATGAGCCGCTTTTTCAGTGAAAAGTACGCTTCGCTCACGCCCTACACCCCCGGCGAGCAGCCGCAGGATCAGCAGTATGTGAAGCTGAATACCAACGAAAGCCCCTTTCCCCCCTCGGAAACGGCGATGCGCGCGGCGCTGGCGGCGCTGCGGCCGCTGCAGCTCTATTCCGACCCGGACTGCCGCATCATCCGGGAAAAGCTCGCGAAGCGCTACGGCGTGGCGCCGGACGAGGTGCTTGTCACGAACGGCTCGGACGAGGCGCTGAACTTCTGCTTCATGGCCTTCTGCGACGCTAAGCACGGCGCGGCCTTCCCGATCATCAGCTACGGCTTTTACCCCGTCTTTGCGCAGGTCAACGGCGTGCCCTACGAGGAGATCCCGCTGAAGCCGGACTTCTCCGTCGACGTGGACGACTACTGCGGCATCGGGAAGACGGTTTTTCTCGCCAATCCCAACGCGCCCACGGGCATGGCCCTGTCCCCGGCGGAGATCGAGAAGCTCCTGCGCGCCAATCCGGACAATGTCGTCGTCATCGACGAGGCCTATGTGGACTTCGGCGGCGAAAGCTGCATCCCGCTGGTGCACAAATACGAGAACCTGCTCGTGGTGCAGACCTTCTCAAAGTCCCGCTCCCTCGCGGGCGGGCGGCTCGGCTACGCGATCGGCAACCGCGCGCTCATCCGCGATCTCGATTCCCTGCGCTACTCGACGAACCCCTACAATGTCAACTCCGTGACGCTGGCGATCGGCGCGGCGGTCCTCGACGATGAGGCGCAGACGCAGGCCAACTGCGCCGTCATCATGGAAAACCGCGCCTACACCGTCGGCGCGCTGCGCGCGCTGGGCTTTGAGGTGCTCGATTCCCGCGCCAACTTCGTCTTTGCCCGCACCCCCGCCGTGGACGGCGGCGCGCTCTATCAGAAGCTGAAGGCGCGCGGCGTACTCGTCCGCCACTTCACAAAGCCGGAGATCGCGCAGTTCAACCGCATCACGATCGGCACGCGAGCGCAGATGGACGCGCTGCTGGACGCCATCCGCGCCATATTGGAGGACTCGAAATGAGAAAGGCTGAAATCTACCGGAAGACCGCGGAGACCGAGATCGCGCTGACGCTCGACCTCGACGGCAGCGGCAAAAGCGAGATCAACAGCGGCGTCGGCTTCCTCGACCACATGCTGACGCTCTTTGCCAGGCACGGGCGCTTCGACCTGACGCTGACGT
>CAMJPK010000053.1 GCA_946407675.1 uncultured Clostridia bacterium | reverse complement strand
GCGGTAGGCGCCGTGAACGGGCTCGTTTCCAGCTATTTTGCCGCAAGCTGCGTGTTCAACGGCGTCAAGCGCCGCGCCGCGAGCGTGACGCTCACGGCGACGAGCGACGCCGGAACGATCCGCTATGTCGTCGGCGTCTCTTTCTTCCCGCACACCTCGCAGGACGATTTTGCTGTCAGCTATGACGCGTGCGCCGAGGTGGAGATCTACGCCGCCCCGGGCCGCCGCGCGAAAAAGCGCGAGGGCGCCATGCTGGAGACGCTGCGCGAGCACGCCGACGCCGCCGCCGCAACGCTGGACGGGGAAATATTCTGGGACAAGCCCCTGCGCGAGGCACGCTTCGGCTGACAATATGTATGTAAAAAACAGCGCCGCATCTGCGGCGCTGTTTTTATGCGAAATATCAGAGGATCACTTGCCGAAGAACTCGTTGGAGCACTTCTCGATCTCGTCGTCGATGAAGACGTCGGTGGAGTGGTGGATGCAGCCGGCGCCGCCGTAGGTGATGCAGGGGATGAAGCTGCCGTTGACGGCATATTCCTTGCAGACGCGGCGGGTCTCGGTGCGGATCTCCTCCTCGGTGGAATCGTCGCGGTCGACGATGGCGGCGTCGATACCGCCCATCAGGCACATACGGCCGTTGATGATCTTCTGCAGCTTGGGAATGTCGTTCTGCGGAAGAACGCCCTGCCAGATGTCGATGTGCAGGTCGATCATGTCCTCCACGATCTCCTCGCAGAAGGAGTCGGCGTGGTGCATGATGATGACGCCCTGCTCATGCAGGTAATCGTAGCCCTTCTTGTAGGCGGGCTTCATGATCTCGCGCCAGCTGTCGGGCGGGACGAAGAGGCTGGTCTTGCTTCCCCAGTCGTCGTGGGCAAGCATGATCTCCGGGTGCGCATGCTCCACCATGAGCTTGTAGCCGTTGTAGCGGTACTCGCCGATGGCCATGCACAGATCGGCCATGAACTCCGGCTCGATGAGGAAGTCCATCAGGGTGTCCTCAAAGCCGTGGATGAAGTGCAGACGCTCGAAGATGCCGGTGGGGGCGAACATCATGAAGTAGTCCTCGTCGCGGTTGACGGCCTCGGCACGCTTGAGATAGGGCTCCCAGAGCTCAGCCGCGTCGGCATTGGCGATCAGGTCGGGGATCTTCACGACTTCCTTCCACTTGGTGATGTCGTGCAGCGGCTTCACCGCGGGATCGGGGACGGCGCCGGGCTCGCCGGCGGGCCAGAGGATGCGGGTGCCCCATCTGTCGTACAGGGGCTCCATGCCGGGATGACGGTTGCCGCGGACGTAGAAGTTGACGGGATCGCCGGGAACCATGACGGTGCCCTCAAACTGCTTGACAAAGCGATCAGGCTTGCCGCCGCGGATGGTCTCCAGCAGATTTTCTCTCTTGCTGAGCATAGACAGGTTTCTCCTTTCACTTCGATGGCTGCTCGCAGCCATATATTAATGGAATCAGGGGAATGCGAGGAACAAGTTCTGCGAAGAACGTAGGGCGGCGGTCAACCGCCGATTTCCTATCGAATAGATTATCACGAACTGGAAGAAAAGTCATTTGACATTCTCTACAATTTCGTGAAAGTAATATCATGCAAAAAGCAGAGCAAACCGTGAAAAACGCCTTGTTTTTCATCGGGTTTCCGGCACAGTACATTTTGACGAATTCCGCGCTGGGATGCGCGGTTATAACCGGAAATTCTTGAAAATTGCTCTGTCATAACACAAATGCATTACGAGCCTGCGGGCGTTTCGTTGACATGCCCGGCGGCTTCTGTTAATGTAAGATCGTCAGATGGGAGCCGGGCCTTTTAAGGGAGAGGGACCGGCCTTCCTCTCCAAACTGCGAAGAACAAAAATTTTTTGATAAGGGAGAAATGTAACTATGCTTGACACTGTGAAAGAACTCGTCGTTGGCGGTAAGCTGAAGAAGATCGAAGAGGCCGTTCAGGAGGCCCTTGACGGCGGCGCTACCCCGCAGCAGGTCCTGGATTCCATGATGGAGGCCATGGACGAGGTCGGCGGCAAGTTCCAGAGAAACGAGATCTATGTTCCTGAGATGCTGGTTGCTGCAAAGACCATGCAGCGCGGCGTTGGCGTGCTGAAGCCCCTGCTGGGCGGCGGCGGCGCAGCCAAGCACGGCAAGTATATCATCGGCACTGTCGCCGGTGACCTGCACGACATCGGCAAGAACCTGGTCGCCATGATGATCGAGGCCGCCGGCTTCGAGGTCATCGACCTGGGCATTGATGTCCCGGCTGAGAAGTTCGTTGAGGCCGTCAAGGCCAACCCCGACTGCAAGGTCGTCGGTGTTTCCGCCCTGCTGACCACCACCATGGAGGCCATGCGCGTCACCGTCAAGGCCCTGATCGATGCCGGCCTGCAGAGCCAGGTCAAGATCATGGTCGGCGGCGCCCCCATCACCCAGGCGTTCGCGGACGAGATCGGCGCCGATGCCTACACCACCGATGCCGCTTCTGCTGCCAACAAGGCCAAGGAGCTCGCCGGCGAGTAATCCTCTCACCTATGCAAAAAAACTGTGTGGCCCCAACCGGGGCCGCACAGTTTTTTCATATAGCTTTTCGACGATTTAGAGGCAGCATTCCGCGATGTGCGTAAAGATGCGCAGGCTCGGATTCTGCGAATCCTTCTTCCATGCCAGCACCAGCCGGGCGTTGGGCACGTCGTTGAGCGGGATGGCCCGGACGCTTGTGGAGCTGCAGGCGCGGTTGGAGGCGTTGAACACCGAGACGCCGAAGCCGGACTCGCTCCAAAGCAGGCGGGTGTGGATGTTGGAGGCCATCTTGATGTTCGGCGAGATGCCCGCCTGATGGAAGCAGCCCTGCAGGAAGGCGGCCTCGCCGGTGAGCTTCTGCCCCTCGTCAATGATGATGGTGTCCTGCTGAAAATCGCTGAGGGAGGCGGAATTCTTGTTCGCCATGCGGTGGTCCGGCGGGACGAGCATGCAGAAGGGGACGCTGTCCAGCTGCAAAACGTCCAGGTCGGGGTTGTCGCTCAGGCCGAAGTCCATCGAGAAGATGATGTCCAGCCGGTTGCGGCTGAGCTCGTCGATCAGCTCGCGCCCGTCCATGCGCACGGGGGTGAACTCCACAAGCGGCAGACTTTGCGCGAAATAGTTGAACGTGACCTGCATGACCTCGTCGAGCTGCTGCTCCTCCAGAACGCCGATGTTCAGCCGTCCCATCAGGCCGTTTTCCGTCTGGCGCACCAGCGTGATCACCCGGTCGAGCTCCTTGCGCAGCTCCGGCAGCTCGGAGGCCAGCAGCGTGCCCGCCGGGGTGAGGGAGACCGTGTGGTGGTTGCGGTTGAGCAGCGAGACGCCCAGCTCGTTTTCCAGCGAGACGATCCCGCGGCTCAGCGCCGGCTGGCTGACAAAGACCTCATTCGCCGCCTCTGTAAAGCTCAGCGTCCGCGCCACCGCAGCGAAATATTCCAGCTGCTTGAACGTCATTGCGACTCAACTCCTTACATCTATTCGTTTATTTCATAACACATTTTTGAGAAAAAGTAAACAATAATTTCAGTGCATAACCGCATTGGAATTAAGTATTTCCATTTTTGCGGGATACATTGTAGTATTATCATGCAAAAAGCGGCAAAAATGCTTAACTTACACTTGCGCGACGCCGCCGGATACGCTATAATATTACGCGGCAACAAATACAATTTTCGGATTGTTATAATTTGAAAGGAGCTTAGTACCCCCCATGATTATTATTGGTGAAAAGATCAACGGTTCCATTCCCTCCATGGCCAAGGCCATCGCCGAGCGCGATGAAGAGTGGATCAAGAACGTCGCGAAGCAGGAAGCCGACGCCGGCGCCGACTACATCGACTGCTGCGCCAGCGTGGAAGAGGGCGAGGTCGAGACCCTGCACTGGATGATCGACCTGATCCAGTCCGTCACCGACACCCCCATCGCCGTCGACAGCCCGAACGCCAGAGTCTGCATCGAAGGCATGAAGTTCTGCAAGAAGCCCGGCATGATCAACTCCGTCTCCGGCGAAGGCGACAAGATCGACGTCGTGTTCCCCGTGATCGCGGACACCAAGTGGGACGTCATGGCCCTGCTGTGCGACGATTCCGGCATCCCCAAGACCGCTGAGGACCGCATCCGCGTCCTGGACCACATCATGGCCAAGGCCAAGGAGTACGGCATCAAGGAAAGCCGCATCCACATCGACCCCCTGATCGAGATGCTCTGCACCTCTGAGGACGGCATCGCCATGGTCCGCGAGGTCATGCGCTACATCAAGGAGCACTATCCCAAGGCCCACATCTCCGGCGCCATCTCCAACATCTCCTTCAACCTGCCCTACCGCAAGATCGTCAACATCGCCTTCGCCTGCCTGGCCATCGACGCCGGCATGGACAGCGCCGTTATGGACCCGCTGAGCCGCGACCTGCGCGGTGCGATCTACGCCGCTGAGGCGCTGATCGGCGAGGACTATATGTGCATGGAGTATATCTCCAACTTCCGCGATGGCATCTTCGGGCCGCAGAAGTAAGCCCGGATAACTTCATATCGTATTCCTGGTATGCTTCCATCCGTCCCCGCTAAGCCGGGGACGGATGGAGAAAGACAGAGTAGGAACGGCGCGTCAAGTGCCCATGGATGGGAAGTTGCCATGGGACGAAGGCGGAGCGCATGTGCTTTCCGCCGCGTTGCCGTATCCGCGTCCGCTGCCACCGAAGAAGGAAGAAACGCCTCCTTTCGTGGCACAAAGTCACAAAGGAGGTTATTCTTATGCGCAAATTCACCACCAGACAGATCACGCTTGACGCCATGCTCGCCGCCATGTGCGCGGTGCTCGGCTATCTCGCCATCGACACCGGAACGGTCAAGGTCACGTTTGAGAGCGTGCCGATCCTGATCGCCGCGCTGCTGTTCGGCCCGCTCGACGGCATGGCCGTCGGCCTCGTCGGAACGCTGGTCTACCAGCTCCTGCGCTACGGCATTTCCGCAACGACGGTGCTGTGGATTCTTCCCTATGTGCTGTGCGGCCTGATCGTCGGCCTGTACGCCAAGAAAAAGCCGTTCCCGCTGAAGCAGGGCCAGATCGTGTTCATCATCGTGGTCGCAGAGCTTGTCGTCACCGCCCTGAACACGCTCACGCTGTTCGTGGACAGCAAGATCTACGGCTACTATTTCCCCGGCATCATCCAGGGCGCGCTTGTGCTGCGCCTGATCCTCTGCGTCGTCAAGGCAGTGGCCTATGCCTATCTGCTGCCGCTGCTGCTGCGCCCGCTGCGCAAAATCATTCAAAAGGGAAAGGCCGCCTGAGCCGCCGGCGCTTTGCGCCGCAAGCTCAGCAAGGTAACGCATCATGACACCGCAGGAAGCCATTGATTATATCGAGTCTTACACCTGGAGCACCACCAAGCTGGGGCTTGACCGGACATTGCAGCTGCTCCATGCCTTGGGAGACCCGCAGAAGAAGCTGAAATTCATCCACGTGGCCGGCAGCAACGGCAAGGGGAGCACCTGCGCGATGCTCGCCGCGATATTGCAGGCCGCGGGCTACCGTACCGGGCTTTACATCAGCCCGTATATCCAGGATTTCTGCGAGCGCATGCAGATCGACGGGGAGAACGTCCCCGGCGAGACGCTCGCGGAGATCACCGCGCGCGTGCGCGTCATCGCCGACGCGATGGAGGACCATCCCAGCCAGTTCGAGCTGGTCACCGCCATCGCGCTGGAGTACTTCCATGAGGCCGGCTGCGACATCGTCGTGCTGGAGGTCGGCATGGGCGGCGCGCTCGACTCCACCAACGCCATCGACGCGCCCGAGGTCGCAATCATCACCAACATCGGCCTGGAGCACACCGAGTATCTGGGCGACACGCTGGAGAAAATCGCCGCCACCAAGGCCGGCATCATCAAGCCCGGCTGCAGCGCCGTGTGCTATGACGGCGCACCCGAGGTGACGAAGGTCGTCAAGGCGGACTGCAAAAAGAAAAAGGTCCCGCTCAAGTGCGTGGACTTCTCCCGCTGCGAGCCCATTGCCGAAACGCTGGACGGCCAGACCTTCCGCTGGGATGGCGTGGAAAAGCGCGTCGCGCTTCTGGGGCCGCATCAGCTCCACAACACCGCCACCGTGCTCACCGCCGTGGAGACGCTGCGTGCGCGCGGCTGGAAGATCCCGGAAAAAGCGGTGGACGCGGGCCTTGCAAGCGTCAAGTGGCCCGCGCGGCTCGAGGTTTTGAGCCGCGACCCGCTGTTTCTGCTCGACGGCGGCCACAACCCCCAGTGCGCCGAAGCGCTGGCGGCGGCCATCGACAAGCTTTTGCCGGGCAAAAAGGTCGTGTTCCTGCTCGGCGTGTTGGCGGACAAGGACTATCCGCAGATCATGGACATCGTCATGCCCTACGCGAAGAAGTTCGTGTGCATGACGCCGTTCAGCGGCAGGGCGCTGCCCGCGCACAAGCTGCGGGACTTCCTGAAGGGCAAGGGCGCGGCCGCATCCTCCTGCGGCAGCGACGTGGAGCGCGGCATCCGCGCGGCGTTCAAGGCCGCGGGAAAGCGCGGCGCGGTCGTCGCGTTTGGCTCGCTCTATCTGGCCGGTCACGTCCGCACCGTCTGGCAGGAGATGCAGGCAAAGGACTGAGTAGATACCGAATCATTGGCGGCACGCCGGAACAGCATCGGCGTGCCGCTCATCAACATTGGAAAGGCGGAGAAAGCGATGGAACGATTCACCATGACCGTGGTGCGCGGCACCGAAACAGAGAAGATCCCCGTTTCCGGCGGAGAGAGCATTCTGAGCGCCCTGCGCGCGGAGGATTACCGCGAGCCGGACGCCCCCTGCGGCGGACAGGGCACCTGCAAAAAGTGCCTGGTGACCGTCACCGGCCGCGTGAAGAGCATTGAGGGGCTCGGTGAGCGCGCGGTGGAAAACGCGCAGCTGCTGGCCTGCCGCTATTACCCCGCGGGCGATCTGACGGTGACGCTGCAGGTCAAGCAGAAGATGAACGTAGTCACCGCGGGCGCGGGCGCCATCGCCCCCGGCGGGGAGGGGCTCGGCTTCGCCGTCGACATCGGAACGACCACCGTCGCCGCCTTCCTCTACGACCTCGCCACCGGCACGCGCCTCGGCGCGGAGGGCGGAAGAAACGCCCAGCGCAGCTACGGCGCGGACGTCATCAGCCGCATCACCTGCGCCAGCGAGGGCAAGCTCGGCGCGCTGCGCGACGCCATCTGCCGGCAGATCGCCGATCTGGCCGAGGACCTGTGCAAAAAGACGAAGCACGACAAGCATGAGATCCGGCGCATTTCCATCGCGGGCAACACCGTGATGGAGCACCTGTTCACCGGGCTTGACCCGACGAACATCGGCGTCGCGCCCTTCACGCCGGAGAGCCTGTTCGGCGATCACTGGCAGGCCTCGAAGTGCCTGCCGGAGCTCGGCATCGAGGCGGACGTCTACATCTGCCCCTGCGTCGCCGGCTACGTCGGCGGCGATATCACCGCCGGCCTCGTGGCCTCCGGCGCGCCGGAGGCGGAGGGCCTTTGGCTCTATGTGGACATCGGCACCAACGGCGAGATGGGCCTCGGCAACCGCGACGGCTTCGTCACCTGCGCCACCGCCGCCGGCCCCGCCTTTGAGGGCGCGGAGATCTCCTGCGGCATGGACGGCTCCCCCGGCGCGGTGGACAAGGTCGCGGTCAAGGACGGCGACGTGAGCGTCCACGTCATCGGCGAGGGCAAGGCGATCGGCGTGTGCGGCAGCGGACTGGTGGACGCCATCTCCGCGATGCTCTCCGTCGGCGTCGTGACCGAGGCCGGACGGATGCTCCCGCCCGAGGAAGCGCCGGAGAAGGTGCGCTACCGCGTATTCCGCCGCGAGGACGGCACGATGGCGTTTCGCCTGAAGGATGATGTGTTCATCTCCGCACAGGACATCCGCGAGGTGCAGCTGGCGAAATCCGCCATCCGCGCCGGCGCGGAGACGCTGCTGCAGCTGCAGGGCAAAAAGGCGAAGGACATCGACTCGCTCGTGATCGCCGGCGGCTTCGGCAGCTTCCTCGACAAGCGAAGCGCGCTGCACATCGGCCTGCTGCCGCAGGTGCCGATCGAGAAGATCGTGCACGTCGGCAACGCGGCCGGCGCGGGCGCGGCGCTGGCGCTGGCGGACGTCGGGGAGGAAAACCTTGCCGCGTTCGACAAAAAATGCACCTACCTCGAGCTCTCCTCCTCCAAGGAGTTCATGGAGAACTACGTTGACTGCATGGCCTTTGACGAGGACGAATGAATACATATTTATATGAATGCCACGGCCATACGCTGATGGACGGCGCGGACTTCCGTACCGCCCGGGACCACCACAAAAACGGCGTGGACGTACCGGCCGTGCGCGCAGCCCTTGACGCGCTGCGGCAAAGCGGCGTGGCCTATTTCCGCGACGGCGGGGACAACCTCGGCGTTTCGCTGTGCGCCCGCGCGCTGGCCGGGGCGTACGGCATCACATACCGCACGCCCGCCTTCGCGATCCACAAGGCCGGGCATTACGGCGGCATTGTCGGCAAGGCGTGGCGCGATCTGGCGGAATACCGGGCGCGTGTCGCGGAGGCAAAGGCCGCGGGCTGCGATTTCATCAAGCTGATGTTCTCCGGCATCATCACCCTGAACGGCTACGGCGAACTGAGCTGCCCCGGCCTGAACGCGGAGGAGATCGCCGCGCTGGTGGAGATCGCCCACGGCGAGGGCTTCGCTGTGATGGCGCACGTCAACGGCGCGGAGACGGTCCGGGCCGCCGTCGAAGCCGGGACGGACAGCATCGAGCACGGCTATTTCATGGACGATGCCTGCCTGGAGGCGCTCGCGGCCTCCGATGCGATCTGGGTGCCAACCGTCGCGGCGATGGACGCCTTCATCGGCCGGGCGGGCTTCGACGAATCCACGGCGCGGCGCACCGTGGAAGCGCAGCTTGCAGCGATCCGCCGCGCCGCGGCGATGGGCGTACGGATCGCCGCCGGCTCGGATTCCGGCGCGGTCGGCGTAGAGCATGGCGCGGGCACGCGGACGGAATACCGCCTGCTGCACGCCGCCGGTTTGACGGACGCGCAGATCGAAAACGCCAGCCGCGCGCTGGCGGAACGATTCCAAAGGAGATAAACGAAACATGAAAACTGCGGTCATCGCATGCAAAACGATGGAGGACGAGCTGCGGTACGCCGTGGAGCGCACCGGCGCCGATTATCCCGTCTTTTGGCTGGAGCAGGGGCTTCACAACGTTCCTCAAATGCTCAACGACGCGGTGCAGAACGCGCTGGATGGCGCGGGCGCGCAGCGTGTGCTGCTGGCGATGGGCTTTTGCGGCAATGCGCTGCGGGGCCTGCGCGTCCCGGAGGTTGAGCTGATCATCCCCCGCGTGGACGACTGCATCTCGCTGCTGCTCGGCTCGGTCAAGCGCCGGCTGGAGATCTCGCGGCAGTATTCGGCCTACTTTTTCACAGAGGGCTGGCTGCGCGGCGAGCGCAACATCTGGGTGGAGCACCAGCACATGCTGGAGACCTACGGCGAGGAGCTGACCGAGGAGCTGGAGAAAAGCATGTTCGGCCACTACAAAACGCTCGGCCTGCTCGACTGCGGCATCAAGCCCGTCGAGCCGCTGGTCGAGGGCACGAAGATGATCGCCGACGGGCTGCACCTGACGCAGCAGGTGATCCCCGCCTCGGCGCAGTATCTGGAGGACCTGCTGACCGGCCCGTGGCCGGCGGACCGCTTTCTCACTGTCCGCGGCGCGCGGACGATCACCGACGAGGATATGACGCTGCCGGAGGACTGACGAACATGGAGACGAAACGCGAGGACTGGGAAGGGAAGCAGTACGCTTTCTTCTGCCACAAGGACTGTGAATATTTCCCCTGCCACAAGGGCGTGCCGGAGGAGGACTTCAACTGCCTGTTCTGCTACTGCCCGCTCTATTTTCTCGGCGAGAAATGCGGAGGCCGCTTCGTCTACACGAAAAAGGGCGTCAAGAACTGCGTCAACTGCACCGTGCCGCATGAGCGGAAAAACTTCGGGCGGATCATGGCGATCCTGAAGGCCAACCTCGACAAAGCGGGAAAGGACGCGCAGAAATGAACATCAACGGTCTGCAGAAGCTGACGCTTCTGGATTATCCCGGCAGGGTGGCCTGCACGGTGTTCCTCGCCGGCTGCAACCTGCGCTGCCCCTTCTGCCACAACAGCGAGCTGCTGGACGCCGGCGCGGCGGAGACCGTCATGGACGACGCCGGACTGCTGGACTTCCTGAAAAAGCGAAAGGGCTTGCTCGACGGCGTCGCCTTCACGGGGGGCGAGCCGCTGCTGCGCCCGGAGCTGCCCGAGCTGATGCGCGCGGTGCGCGAGCTGGGCTACGCGGTCAAGCTGGATACCAACGGCATGTTCCCGGAGGCGCTCTCGCGCGTTTTGTCGGCGGAATTGGCCGACTATGTGGCGATGGATGTGAAGAATTCGCCCGACCGCTACGCCGAGACCTGCGGCGTGGACGCCGTCGATATGGCAAAGATCCGCGCGAGCATCGACCTGCTGCGCACCGGCGCGGCGGATTATGAATTCCGCACCACCGTCGTCGACGAGCTGCACGACGATGCCTCCTTCGCCGCGATCGGCCCGATGATCACCGGGGCAAAGCGCTACTTTTTGCAGCCCTTTACCGACCGTGACACCGTTGCCTTTGCGGGCTTCCACGCCCCGGACAGCGAAAAGCTGGCGCGCTATGCATCGCTGGTAAAGCCCTTTGTGGGCAGCGTTGAAATCCGCGCAGACGCATAGTTTTTCCCACTTCTGCACACAATAGAACAAAACAACAAGCCACTACATATAGACATGTGTAGTGGCTTTGTAACCTTTTGTAACACAATATATTGACATTATGGCTTGACACGCGGGAAAGGCCTGTGCTATAGTATATCCGCTAAGAAATGCCGGCGGGGCTCCCGTCGGCACATTCATGGGAGGAAGAGACATGTACCGGGTCATTAAGAGAGACGGCAAGGTTGCCGATTTTGATATTCGCAAGATCACAGCGGCGATCACCAAGGCGTTTGAGGCACAGGGGCGCGAGTATCACCCCACCGTGATGGATCTGCTGGGGCTGCGCGTCACCAGCGATTTTGAGCCCAAGATCAAGGACGGCCTGATCAGCGTCGAGGAGATCCAGGACAGCGTGGAAAAGGTGCTGTCCGAGGCCGGCTATGCCGACGTCGCGAAGGCATACATCCTTTACCGCAAGCAGCGCGAGAAGGTCCGCAACGTCAATTCCGCGCTTTTGAACTACAAGGATCTTGTTGACAACTACCTCAAAATCAACGACTGGCGTGTGAAGGAGAACTCCACCGTCACCTACAGCGTCGGCGGCCTGATCCTCTCCAACTCCGGCGCCATCACCGCCAACTACTGGCTGAGCGAGATCTACGATCCCGAAATCGCGGAGGCGCACCGCAGCGCGGCGCTGCACCTGCACGATCTGAGCATGCTCACCGGCTACTGCGCCGGCTGGAGCCTGAAGCAGCTCATCCAGGAGGGCCTCGGCGGCGTTCCCGGCAAGATCACCTCCTCTCCCGCAAGCCATCTGTCCACGCTGTGCAACCAGATGGTCAACTTCCTCGGCATCATGCAGAACGAATGGGCCGGCGCGCAGGCCTTCTCCTCCTTTGACACCTATCTGGCGCCCTTCGTCAAGATCGACAACCTGACCCAGAAGGAAGTCAAGCAGTGCGTCCAGTCCTTCATCTACGGCGTCAACACGCCGTCGCGCTGGGGAACGCAGGCGCCGTTTTCCAACATCACCCTCGACTGGGTCTGCCCGAAGGACCTCGCCAACCTGCCCGCCATCGTCGGCGGCAAGGAGGTCGATTTCACCTACGGCGACTGCCAGAAGGAAATGGACATGGTCAACAAGGCGTTCATCGACATCATGATCGAGGGCGACGCCAACGGCCGCGGCTTCCAGTACCCGATCCCGACCTACTCCATCACCAAGGACTTCGACTGGTCCGAGACGGAGAACAACAAGCTCCTCTTTGAGATGACCGCCAAGTACGGCACCCCGTACTTCTCCAACTATATCAACTCCGACATGGAGCCCAACGACGTGCGCAGCATGTGCTGCCGCCTGCGTCTGGACCTGCGCGAGCTGCGCAAGAAATCCGGCGGCTTCTTCGGCTCCGGCGAGAGCACCGGCTCCATCGGCGTCGTCACGATCAACCTGCCGCGCATCGCCTATCTCGCAACGGATGAAAAGGACTTCTACGCCCGGCTGGACAAGCTGATGGACATCGCGGCGCGTTCCCTCAAGACCAAGCGCACGGTCATCACCCAGCTGCTGGACGCGGGGCTCTATCCCTACACCAAGCGCTACCTCGGCACCTTTGCCAACCACTTCTCCACCATCGGCCTGATCGGCATGAACGAGGTGGGCCTCAACGCCAAGTGGCTGCGCAAGGACCTCACGCATCCCGAGACGCAGAAGTTCGCCGTCGACGTGCTCAACCACATGCGCGAGCGCCTGAGCGACTATCAGGAGGAGTACGGCGACCTCTACAACCTCGAGGCCACCCCGGCGGAGAGCACGACCTACCGCTTCGCCAAGCACGACAAGGAAGAGTTCCCGGACATCATCACCGCCAACGAGAACGGGACGCCCTACTACACCAACTCCAGCCATCTGCCCGTCGGCTACAGCGAGGACATCTTCTCCGCGCTGGACGTGCAGGATGAGCTGCAGACGCTCTACACCTCCGGCACCGTGTTCCACGCCTTCCTCGGCGAGAAGCTGCCCGACTGGAAGGCCGCGGCGAACCTCGTGCGCAAGATCGCGGAGAACTACCGCCTGCCGTACTATACGATGAGCCCGACCTACTCCGTCTGCCGCAACCACGGCTATATTACCGGCGAGGTTTACACTTGCCCGCACTGCGGCGAGAAGACCGAGGTCTACAGCCGCATCACCGGCTATTACCGCCCGGTGCAGAACTGGA
>CAMJPK010000052.1 GCA_946407675.1 uncultured Clostridia bacterium | reverse complement strand
TATTGTCCTGAATGATGTTGTTCAGGCTCAGCTTATCCAGACCGTGATAGCTCTTTCCGTCCTCATAGTGGTCGAATTCGATCTTGAAGCTGTAGCGCTCCGAGCCCATCGACTTGACGGAGGAGAGCGAGGTGTTGCCCTTGCCGCGGATCGCGACATTCTTGACCGCCTCGTTGTCGATCACGACAGAGCAGGCGCTGTAGGTCTCGCTCTCGCAGGTCTCAATAAAGCTGTCCCAGTCGTCGATCACGATGTCGATCGTGTGGACGCGCCCGGTATCGAACAGCGTGTCCTCATAGCCCATCGAGCGGGAGGCCGTCCGGAGCCCCAGCGCCTCGCCGTTCATGAAGAGGAGCGTGAGGAGCAGGCAGACGGCGGTGATGACAACGCAGATCCGGTCAATATGCTTGTGCGTTGACATATGCCGCTCCTCAGCCCATGTAATCGCCGTTGTAGCTGACGAGCACCGCGCTGCGCACGCCCGCAAGGTCGCTCAGCGCGTTGACAAAGCCCGTGTCGGCGTCGTTGAGCCGCACCTCCACGTTCAACTCCACGACGCCCTTGCGCGCCGTCTTGCTCTTGACGGTGCAGCGCTTGGTGTGCGCCTTCAGAAACTCCGTCGCCGCCGCCTCGCTCTCGGCGCCGTCGCAGGACAGCACGACGATGTAGGGGTTGGAGCTGCTCTTGCGGTTGGCAAAGAGCAGCAGGATGACGCCGATGATCACGCTGCCGATGACGGCCAGCGGGATGAAGCCCGCGGCCAGCACGATGCCCGCCGCGATCGCCCAGAAGAGGAACGCGATATCCAGCGGCTCCTTGATCGCCGTGCGGAAGCGCACGATCGACAGCGCGCCGACCATGCCGAGGGACAGCACCACGTTGCTGGTGACGGCGAGGATCACAAGCGTCGTGATCATCGTCAGCGCCACGAGCGTCACGCCGAAGCTGGACGAATACATCACGCCGGCATAGGTCTTTTTGTAGATGAGGAAGATGAACATGCCGACGCCGAAGGCCAGCACGAGGGCCAGCAGCATGTCGAGGATGCTCACGCTGGTCACGTTCTCCAGAAAGCTGGATTTGAAGATGTCAGAAAAGGTCATGGTCGTTTGCTCCTTTATGATGATTGTTTATGGATCCTTTTCAGCCGTAGATTCGGCACTGCGCATATTTTGAGAAGGCGGCGGCGTGGCGGCCGGGCATTTGAACGATGTCGCGGATGATGGAAGGCAGAAATGCGTCCCACTTGACCTCAAGGAGGATCGGTGCGTCGCCCGCGGGGATCGTCACGCAGGCAGGATTCAAAAAGTCCGTGCTTTTCATGCCGGTGCGGATATCGTAATCAAAGGTCACGCGCACATTCCCCGGTGCGTAAATGAAGGGCTCCCGCGTGTAGTCTACGATGGTTTTGGGGCCCATGCCCTGATAGCGCATCTTGCAGTAGAGCTCTTGGACGAGCGGGTGCTCCGAGGCCGGCATCCAGTCGATGTCGCCGTCCACGATTGCCTGTGCTTCCTCCGCGGAAAGCCGGGCGGAGAACTTCGTTCCCAGTCCGTTCACCTTGCTCTTTTTCTCCAGATGGATCAAAGAGGTGTCGCCGTTGTAATAGCGAATACGAAATTTCTCGCGCAAGTTCACCCCGTCCAGTTTTTCCCGCAAGGCCTTGTCATTCGGATTATCAAAGTAAAGGCTGCGAATGTAATACTTGCCGTCGATGGTATGGGGATCCGGCTCCATCACCGCCCGCAAACGCGCGCGGATCGAGAGCAGGTCCAGATAGTTCAATTCGTGCTTCCACTCATGCCGGTAGTGGATCTCCATGGGCTCGCCTCCTTTTTCCGGTGCAGTGTACCGCCCGTTTCTTAAAATCTCCTTAAAACGCCTTAAAAAAGAAAAAGGCGCGCTGCAAAACGCATCGCCTTGTCATTGCGAGGCCCCGAACGGGGCCGTGGCAATCCGTTTTCTCAATGACGGATTCCCACGCCGGCGTGCGCGCCGGCTCGGAATGACGGGGCTGGACTTGCATTTTGCAACGCGCCCGGTCTTGTGCCGCGGTCGGGGTTTATTGGATCCAGTCCGCGGCCTCCGCGCCGCTGTGGACCAGCTTTGCGTCCACGCTCGCGGCGCCCGGGACAAAGGGCTTGAGCTTCTCCGCCGTCCGGCCGATGCCGCTGCCGCCGGAGGTGGCAAAGGCAAGGACGCGCTTTCCGGTCCAGTCGTACTGCTTGCAGAAGGTGCTGACGACGAGCGGCGCGTAGCCGTACCAGATCGGGAAGCCGAGGCAGATCGTGTCGTATTCCCCGAAGTTCTCCACCTTCCCGGCCACGGGCACGTCCTTGCCCGCGAGGTGCTCGCGGTTGCAGCGGGCCAGCGGGTTGGTCCAGCGCAGGTCCGCGGGCGTGTAGGGCTTCTCCGGGACGATCTCAAACAAGTCCGCGCCGAGGGCGGCGGCGAGGTCCTTCGCGACCTTGGCCGTCACGCCGAACTCCGCGCTGAAATAGGCAACCAATGTTTTCATGGGCGATCCCTCCTTTTTGATATGGCTATTATACCATATAAGACAAGATTTGCATACAACGAAAAATGTGTTATAATCGGTACAGATTCATTGTTGGGAGGGATCGCCATGCCGCGCTCCGCGCAGCAAAAGCTGAAAATCCTTTATGTGATGGACTACCTGCTGGAGAACACCGACGAGGCGCACCCGGCGACGCTGGCGCAGATCACCGCGCATCTGGACGCGCACGGTATCGCCGCCGAGCGCAAGAGCTTATACGACGATCTGGAGGCCCTGCGCGCCTACGGGCTCGACGTGGTATGCACCGGCGCGGGGCGCGCCAGCGCCTATTACGTCGCCTCCCGCGATTTTGAGCTGCCGGAGCTGAAGCTGCTGGTAGACAGCGTGCAGGCCAGCAAATTCATCACCCACAAAAAGACCGCCGCGCTCATCAAGAAGCTGGAGCGCCTCGCCAGCGTACACGAGGCCCGCGCACTCCAGCGGCAGGTCTACGTGGCCGGGCGCATCAAGACGATGAACGAGTCGATCTACTACAACATTGACGAGGTGCACACCGGCATCTCGCAGGGGAAAAAGATCCGCTTCCGCTACTTCGATCTGGATGTCAGCAAGCAGCGGCGCTTCCGGCGCGGCGGGGCGTATTACGTCGTCAGCCCCTACGCGCTGACCTGGGACAGCGAGAACTATTACCTCGTCGCCTACGATTCCGACGCCGCCGCGATCCGGCACTACCGCGTGGACCGCATGGCCGCCATCTCCATGCTGGACGAAGCGCGCGACGGGCAGGAGGCCTTCCGCGCGCTGGATATGGCGGTTTACTCCCGCAAGGTGTTCGGCATGTTCTCCGGAACGGAGGAGCCGGTGCGCATGCGCTTTGACGAGCATCTGGTCGGCGCGGTGCTGGACCGCCTCGGCGCCGACACCATGCTGATTCCCGACGGCGACGGCCACTTTACCGTGACGGCGGGCATCGTGCCGAGCCCGCAGTTCTATGCGTGGATCTTCGGGCTCGACACGATGGCGCAGATCCTCGGCCCGGCCTCCGTCGTGGAGGGCATGGAGCGGCAGCTCCGGGCCGTCGCGGCGCAGTATCAGGCCGCGTCGTCGGCGGAGACGAATTCGTAATAGTCGGATTCCGAGGCGAAGAGGCGGTACACCCCGTCCACCAGACCGCAATACCCGTTGGCAGTGAAATAACCGCGCATTTTCAGCACCTTCCTTTCTCTATCTGCTCGCAGTATAGAATAATATATGTCCTATAATTCGGACTGATAATATTTATTCTGTCCGTTTTATAGGGCATATTCCATTTTATTCTGTACGCAGTACGAAAGGGGTGTGCCAAAATGGAAGAACTCAAAAGAAGCACAGGGCTGCGCCTGCCCGCGCTGCCGAAAATGCGCCGGACGCCGCTGCTGCTAGACGCCGCCGTTTTCACCGCGCTGGGCGTCGGCGGCTATCTCGCGCTGCAGCTGGCCGGGCTCGTGTTCCGCGCGCTGGGCGTGGATTGATTCCGCAGCGAAACGCCCGCGGCTCCCCTGAAAGGGGAGCTGTCCGCGCCGCGCGGCGCGGACTGAGGGGTTTCGGGCCCTGCCCGCTGCGCTCAAAGAATGGATTGCGCCGCCGAAAGCAGCACGAGCAGCGCGAGGTTGACGAGCGTGAACACCAGCAGATAGCGCCCGGTGTGCGCGCCCTCGCTGCGGGAATAGAGCTTTAAGCTGATGAGCGAGGCAAGCGACGCGATGGGCGTGCCCAGCCCCCCGACGTTCACGCCGCGCAGCAGCGCGCTCGCGTTGTCCGTGAAGGCGGAGAGCAGCAGCGCCGCGGGCACGTTGCTGATGACCTGGCTGGCCAGCAGCGCCGTCGGGTATTCCCTGCCGTGCAGCAATCGCCGCAAAAGCGCGTCGACGGCCGGGAGCCGCGCCAGATTGCCCGCGAAGACGAAAAAGGCCACGAAGGTCAGCAGCAGCAGGAAATCCGCGCGCAGCAGCGTCCGCCGGTCAAGCAGGAGCAGCGCGGCGACGACGATGCCCAGCATGGCCGGCCACGGCAGCACGCGCACGACGCAGAGCAGGCACACGGCGAAGAGCGCCAGATACAGCCACAGCTTCTTTTTCTCCACGCCCGGCTCCTCGCCGAGCGCCACGGAAAGCGCAGCGCGCGGCAGCGCCAGCGCAAGCAGCAGCGTCAGCAGCAGCGACAGGCCCCAGATCGGCGCGGTGATGCGGAAGAAATCGAGCGCGGAGAGGTCGTAATACGAATACAGATAGAGGTTCTGCGGATTGCCCACCGGCGTCAGCATGCTGCCGAGGTTGGCGGCCACGGTCTGCATCACGACGACCCGGATGAGGTCCTGCCGCCGCCCCGTCATGCCCAAAAGCACCACGGCGAAGGGCACAAAGGTCAGCAGCGCCACGTCGTTTGTGATGAGCATGGAGCTGAAGAAGGTCATCGCCGCCAGCAGCGCCCCCATGCTCCGGGCGGTTTTCGCCCTGGCGCAGACGAGGTGCGCGAGGTGGGTGAAGGCTCCGGCGTCGCGCAGCCCCGCCACGACGACCATCAGCGCATACAGCAGCGCCAGCGTGCGCAGGTCGATATAGCCGAGGTAGGCCGCGTCCGGCGGCACCAGCGCGCAGCTCACCGCCGCGGCCAGCGCCGCGATCACGAGGATCGGTTCTTTTTTCAGAAAGCCGAGCACGCGGTTCATGTCTCCCGCCTCCGCTCCAGCGCCAAAAGCCGCGCCTTGCGCTCCACGCCGCCGGCGTAGCCGGTCAGCGCGCCGCGCGCACCGACGACGCGGTGGCACGGGATAAGCAGCGAAATGGGGTTGCGCCCCACCGCGCCGCCGACGGCGCGGGCCGACACCCGCCGCCCGGTGTGCGCCGCAAGCGCGCTTGCAAGCGCGCCGTAGGTCACGGTCGCGCCGTAGGGGATGCGCAAAAGCATTTGCCACACGGCGCTTTGAAACGGCGTTGCGACAAGGTGCAGCGGCGGCAGAAAGTCCGGCGCCTCCCCGCGGAAGTAGGCGTCCAGCCAGCGCCGCGTCTCGTCAAAGACCGGCAGCGGCGCTTCGACGGCGTCGGGCACCGGGCCGCAGCCGCGCTGGCCGTCAAACCACAGCCCGGTCAGCGCCGCGCCGTCGCTTTCCAGCGTGACGCCGCCGAGCGGGGAAGCATAGTGCTGCGTGAAGCGCATCACGCGTCCCAGCGCTCCTGCAGGCATTTGCCGCAGGAGTCGCATTTTTTCTCCTTGTTGTACTTGCACTGCATCGGCCCGTTGTAGTACAGCTCCTTCGTCGTGCCGTCCGGCAGGTCGTAGATGCCGCCGAACATCGGCGTAAAGAGCGTGGCGAGGAACAGCACGGGCTTGTTGACCTCCTTGAAATTCAGCGGGCAGTGGTACACGCCCGCGGGCACGCGCACGACCGTCGGCTGCGTGATGAGATAGGTCTCCGCCTCGTCGCCCTTGCCGATCGTAAACTCGATCTTCGCGTCAAAGTCAAAGACATTCGGAAAGCTCGCGCCGAGGAAAATGAGATACTCGTCCTTTATGTGGCGGTGCTGCACGCGGTCGAGGAAGAAGGGCTTCACAAAGATCTGGAAGCTCTGGTTGAACTCCGCGCCGGGGATCTGGCTGGCGCCGCGGAAGTAGGCCTGCGGCTTGACGACGAAGTCCTCCGGGTCCCCCTCGGCGGCGATCTCGTTGCGCTCCTGCGGCAGGGCAAAGACGAGCTTACCGAACCTGCTGTTCGCGCGCGCTGCGTCGGTCAGAATGTAGTTTTTCGGCTCCTCCGGCTTCGGGATCTTCCGGAGGTCAAATTTGGATTCGCCCATCTGTGTCGCCCCCTCAATCCTTCCACGCGGTGCGGAAGGCCATCCAGCGCGGGTCCGGGTCCTCGTTCCACGCCCATTCGCGCCCGCCCTTGAACACCTCGGCGTTCATCTCGTTGGAGTAGAGGTTCAGCGAGGCGGTCGGGAAGCGCTTGGCCATGTGGTAGTAGAAGTCGCCGGGCGTGCTTGTCGCCGCCAGCTCCTCCTCGGTGGCGATCAGGTAGTCCTTTGTGAACTTCAGCCCGCTTTCGTCCAGCGCGGTGCCCTCGCGCATGTGGCCCGGGATCACGACGTCCGGGTGCAGCTCGTAAATGCCCTCGATGTCCTTGATCCACAGCGCGCGCTGCTCGGCGTTGACCTCGCAGGTAAAGGGATGCGCGTCGTTGAAGATCACGTCGGAGCCGACGACGGTTTTGATCGACGGGATCCACACGATCGTGTTCCACATGAGGTCGCCCATGCAGCGGATGACCTCCAGCCGCTCCCCCTCCAGCTCCAGGAAGGTGTCCGGCAGCGCCTCCAGGCGGTCACACTGTCTGCGGCAGAGGTTCTGCTCGCCGATCGTGTCGGTCCACTCGTCCAGCTTCGGCTGATACTGGTGGGCGTAAAGCGTCACGACGGGCGCGGGCGCGTAGCACTTCGCCCGCGGGAAGGCGTCGGCGATCTCCCCCATGCCCCAGTAGTGGTCCGGGTGCGCGTGGGTGGCGAAGATGGCCTTGAGCTCCAGCCCCGTTTCGAGGATCTCCGCGATGACGCGGTGGGCGTTGGCGCGCGTCCACTGGCAGTCGATCAGGATACACTCCTTTTTACCCATGACGATGGTGGAGGTCACGTTGAAGCCGGCCTCGGATGCGACAAAGACCTTGGTGGCGAGCTTGCCCTCGCCGTGGCGGGTGATGATGGTCTGCATAGTTGTGCTCCTTTCAGCGCTCAACAGCTGAGAATGTAGCCGCCGTCGATGACCTGCACGGTTCCGGTGATCTGCGCCGCCGCCGGGGAAGCGAAGAACACGGCCAGGGCGCCGACCTCGATGGGCTCGCCGAAGCGGCCGAGCGGCATCTGGTTGTTGATGTAGGTGAACATATCCTTGGGGATAAATTTTGAAAGCTCGCTGTTGGTAAAGCCGGGCGCGATGGCGTTGACGCGGATGTTGTACTTGCCGAGCTCGACGGCCATGCAATGGGTAAAGTGGCAGACGGCGGCCTTGGCGCTGGAGTAGGGGCTCATGGCCTGCGTCTTGTTGACGATGAAGGCCGCGTTGGAGGCGATGTTGATGATGCATCCGCCCTTGCCGGCGTCGCGCATGCGCTTGCCGAATTCATAGGTCATGTGGACGGTGCCGTTGAGGTCCGTGTTGACCACGTTGTACCAGTCGGTGAGGTCCTCGTCCATGTCCAGCAGCTCGCTGAGGCAGCTTACGCCGGCGTTGTTCACGAGGATGTCCGTGTCTCCGAACTGCGCCGCCACCTTCTCCGCCGCGGCGCGCACGGAGCGCAGGTCGGTCACGTCGCAGTCGAAGGCCATATACCTTCCGCCGTAGGGTTTGAGCTGTTCCAGCGCCTCGGCGGCTTTTGTCTGGTCGCGGCATAGGATGGCGACGTTGGCGCCGCTCTGCGCCATGGCCAGCGCGATGCCGAGGCCGAGCCCGCGGTTGCCGCCGGTGATGACGGCGTTCTTTCCGTCGAGCCGGAAGGCGTCTTTCATGCTTTGGATCGGAGCGATCATATGCTTATCTCCCTTTCAAATTGAAAATTCGCTGCGGTAGATCACGTCGTCCTGTATGCCCTTGGAGAGCTGGACGAAATAGGCGCTGAAGCCGCCGATGCGCACGATGAGGTCGCTGTAGTTGTCCGGGTTTGCCTTGGCCTCCTTGAGCTGCTCGCTGTCGAGGATGTTGTACTGGATGTGGGTGCCGCCGGCGTGCAGGAAGGCGTTGGTATAGGCCGCCAGCTTGTCGATGTTCTCGTCGGAGCGCAGAAGCGCGGCGTTGAACTTCTGGTTGAGCACCGCCGAGCAGCACACGCGGTTGTAGCCGCTGGCCATGGCCGAGCGCAGCACCGCGGTCGGGCCTTCCTTATCCGCGCCGCGCATCGGGCTGAGCGAGCCGTCGTTGAGCGGCTCCAGCGCGGGCCTGCCGTTGGGCAGCGCGCCGGCGCCGAGCCCGCCGAAGTAATGCCACGCCAGCCCCTCGCGGGAGATGATGTAGTTGCGAAACGGCGCGTTGTCGTAGGAATAGATGATCTCGGCGCTGCGGTCGGAGATGCGCCGGACCATCTCGTCGGCCTCGGCGATGTCGTTGCCGTACTTCGGCTGGCGCAGGCACAGCGTGCGGATCTCCTTGCCACGCGCGCCGGCGAAGTTGCTGTCCAGCGCGTCCATCAGCTCCGCCATCGTCAGCACCTTGTCGTCATACACCAGATGCTTGATGGCGAGCAGGGAGTCGGCCACGTCGATGATCGCGCGGTCGGAGATGCCGAACATCGAATAGTCCGGGTGCGCCTTGCACAGATCCTGCCCGAGGTCCATGCTCGCCGCGATGCCGAGGATGGACAGCAGCGGCGTGCGGGTGAACTCGTGGCAGATGTCGCGCGCGGCGGCGCCGAGCCGGAACACGCGGTAGACAAAGGCCTTGTGCTGCCGGAAGAAGGCCTCGTAGAGCTCGTCGAAGGTTTCAAACGTACGCGGATCGCCGGTCTCCAGCCCGGTGAGCTTGCCGTTGATGTCGCGGCCGTTGTGCAGCGTGACGTGCAGCAGCCCCGCGAGGTTGAAGGCGGCCACGCCCTCGGCGCCGTAGTGCTCGGCGCGGTTGGGCAGGCAGGGGTACACGCAGCCGAGGCCGCGCCACTCGACGGCTTCCTCGAAGGGGATGCCGTAGTCCATATAGCGCCGGATCATGACCTCATCGTTCTGGAACAGCGGGATGCCGCCGCGCGTGGCCATGTTGGTGCGGATGGACTTGCGCATCATCCAGTCGGGCGTCTGCTCGTTCCAGCGCAGGCCGACCGTCGGTGACGAGAGCTTCAGCAGCGCCACGACGTGCAAGATGAGATAGCTCAGCTCGTTGCTCATGTCGGTTTTGTCCTGTCCGAGGCCGCCGACCATGATGTTGTTGATGCCGTAGTTGATCTGGTGCGTCTCCTTGTTCATGTCGTCGGAGACGAAGGTCTGCGTGCCCCAGCGCCCGATCATGTCCGCAAGGTCGGAGGCGAGCTGCGCAAGCGGCACGCCGTCGGCGAGGTCCTTTTTGAAATACGGATAGAGATACTGGTCCGCCCTGCCCCAGTGGCTGTTGTTCTGCATGGGGTTTTCAAACATCTTCGCCAGCGAGCACATCTCCATGAACTGCAGCGCCTCGTGGAAGGTGCGCGGCGGGTTCTCCGGGACGTATTCGCAGGTTTCGGCGATGCGCTCCAGCCGCGCCTTCTCGTCCGGATCGGTCTGCGCCGCCGCCATGGAGCGCGCCAGCGCAGCGTAGCGCTTCGCGTGGTCGATCGTGGCCTGCAGCACGATGATCGCGGCGCGCCAGAAGTACACTTTGTGGACGTCCGTGCCGCCGGCGGCAAGGTACGCCTCGATGTGCTCCTCGCAGCGGCGGATGTATTCCTTGAGGCCCGCGGGCAAAATGTTGGGCCAGTCCAGCGTGGAGGTGCTCTGCCCGGTGATGCCGTTTTGCAGGCCCGGGTCCTTGAGCTTGGCCGCCTCGGCCTGCTTCGCCCAGTCCCCGACCAGCGCGTGCCACGCGTCGTAGGTGCGCCTGGGCATGCAGATCGGCTCAAAAAGCCGCGCGGCCTCGCGCAGCACCTCCAGCTCCTCCTTGTTCAATATCGCGGAGGCGTCCAGCGTCACGCCGACGACGCCGTCGTCGTTCCAGATGTCGTGGATGTAGTCGCCGCAGACGTTGATGGCGGTCTGGCAGCCGATGACGCCGGGCGTGGGGCGCCCCACGATCTCGTCAAATGGGTGGATGCGGATCGGCACGTTGTCCATGACCTTTTTCAGCATCTTCGCGATGCGGATCTCCAGGTCCTCGCCCTCGGTCTCGCGCCAGGACTGGACGGTCAGGCGCTCCCGGTCCACATAGACGCGCCAGGGCGCGGCCTTCATGGCGGCGCGCCAGGCCTTGTTTTTCTCGCTGAGCTCAAGCGCGTCGATGCACGCAAGCAGCGCATTGTCGATCGCATACATCGCGTTTTCCTCCCCGTCGTCCGGCTGGTTTTGATACGATCAGCATACTTCATTTCCCCAGCGCCGTCAAGCACTCGGCAGGGAAAGGAACGCGGGAGACGCGCCGTATCCGGCGCGTCTCCCGCGTTTGCGCGCAATGCGCTCATTCATTCTTTCCGCCGACCGCGGCGCGCTCATCGAGGATCTCCTGCATGACCTCCTCGCGAACCTGTTGGATCCGCCCGGCGAGCGTGCGGTAGGTGTCCATCTCCTCCTGCGTGAACTGCGCGTCCACCCGCGCGACATAGTCCGACTCCACGCACAGCAGCTCGCGCGCGATCCGCTTGCCCTCCGGCAGCAGGTTGATGAACAGCTTGCGGCGGTCGTAGGGATGCACCGTGCGTTCCGCATAGCCCTTGGCCTCCAGCGAATCGATCACCTTGGTCATCGTCTGCCGCAGGATCATCAGCTTGTCCGCCATCACCGAGGGCTCGCAGCCGTTGGAGAAAAACAGCAGCGCCAGCGCGCGGTACTCGGTGTGAGAGACGTTGTACGGTTCAAAGAGGATGGCATGGCGGCGCTGTCCGGTCAGCGTCACGGAAAAGGTGTTCTCGCGCTGCTCGTGCAGTTGCTTGAGTTCCCGGTCAGTATAGTGCTTCATTGTGGTCTGATTCCCCCGCCCTTTTCATGCGCCGCGGCGCGGCTCCATGGTTGCATGTGATTATTATACACCAATTTATTATAAGTAAATCATATAATCCCCGACCGCTTCTGTCAAGGAACGAATGTAGAATTGTGCACTTTTGTGAGAATCGCTGGTTATTTGTGTAATATTTCACAATAAATTTGCCTGAACCGGCAAGCGCCGCGGCCCGGCGCGCGCGCAAAAGCGCCCGCATCGAGAAAACGATGCGGGCGCCGTTTGCGGTATTTCGTATTACAGCTCGCGGATGAGGATGCCGTCGCGGTAGATGTCCTCCGGGCTCTCCGTCTGGGCGGGATAGGCGCGATAGCCGTGGCTCGTGAAGTCCGCCAGCAGCCAGTCGCCCCAGACGAGCACGTTCTCCGTGTCGCCGTGCAGGGTGTTCTTCCAGCGGTGCTTGCTGCCCTCGCGGTCGCAGGCGTCCATGGCCAGCACGTTGTTGGCCTTGTAGCAGCGCTCGCCGTCGAAGTAGTCGAGGAAGAGGTTGACCGCACCGGCCTCCGGGGTCTGCCACACGGGGCTGTCCTTGAGCAGCTTGTGGCCGGGGGCCAGCTCGCGCGCGACGCAGACGTTCTCCACGACGCCGAGCGCGTGGCGCTCATTCGCCGTCGCCGCGGTCCACGCGATGCCCTTATCAAAGTCGCAGTACACGGGCGCGTCGGGGATCTCGTCCGGGCCGTCGCCGATGGTCCAGACGCGGCGGACGGTCCACGTCTCGGGCGCGGTGTCCAGCACGCCGAAGAAGGTCTCGTCCTCGCGCTCGCCGCGGAAATAGATGCGCTCGCCGTCGATATACCAGAGGTCGACGCGCTTGCCGTCCAGCTGCTTCTGCTCCAGCTTGCCGCTGGCCAGACCGTACTTGATGATCTCGCGCTTGCCCTCGGCGTGGTTGTCCCAGATGAAGACAAAGAGGTTCTGGTCGGTCAGGCGCATCTTGACCGTGCGGCGCTGCGCGCTGGTGGTCATACGCAGCACCTCGGTCGCCTCGCGCATGTTCAGCGCGGCGTCGTAGCGCCACAGCGTGATGATCGGCTCGCCGCCCGTGCCCCAGTCGAAGCCCGCGGCAAGGATGCTGCCGTCGGCATACAGGGCGATGGCCTTGATGCCGATATCGCGCGAGATGTCGGTCCTGCGCCGGACAAAGGCCTGCCCGGGGATCAGCGCATTCGGGCCGGGCGCCAGGCGGTTGAGCGTCTGGTCCTCCACGAAGGCCAGCTTGTCGCCGAAGGCGGAGAAGCAGTTTTCCGCCGTGCTGCGGTTCTGGCGGCTGATGCGGCGGGAGAAATAGAAGCCGACATTGCTGTGCCGGATGCCCGCCGGGGCGACGCAGTCCGCCGCGGAGAGGTCTGCGAGCGTTTTACTGAAATCCAGCTCCGCCAGCGCCTCGGCGCCGCAGGCGGCGCAGAAACGCGCGTCCTCGTCCAGCACGGCCCCGCAGGTCGCGCAGGTGCGGCGCAGACGGGTGCCACAGTACTTGCAGAATCTGGCCTCGTCGGCCACGGTTTTGCCGCAATGGATGCACTTCATATCTGACACGGTCTCCTTTTCAGTAATCTATATAAATAATCTTTATTATATTTTACCGCGCTTTCCGCCCCGTGTCAATTTTCGTTATTTGTTTTACAAAGGGGAAACGTCACTGGTAGGTGCGGATGATGCTCTCCGCGATCTCCTTCTTGCTGGTGCGCTGTTCCATGGCCTGCCGCGTGATGTAGCTGTGGGCGTCCGGCTCGGTCATGTGCAGGCATTCGATGAGCAGCCACTTGGCGCGGCTCACAAGCCGCAGCTCCTCGATCTTCTCCTCCACCGTCGCCTGATGCCGCCGCATACCGCGCAGGCGCTCGCGGATGGCGCACAGCACGCGCAGCGTCTGCGATACAATCTGCGTGCTGGTCGGCTTGGGCAGCGTGATGACGCCGGCGGGCAGCACCTTGTAATACGTCTCCTCATACAGCTCGCTTTTGATGAGCAGCAGCACGCCCGCGAAGCTCATGGCCACGCCGCCTGCCTTCTTCGG
>CAMJPK010000051.1 GCA_946407675.1 uncultured Clostridia bacterium | reverse complement strand
ATGAAGAACGGCGCCATCAGCGGGTTGGGGTCCACCGTGCCGTACTGCGGCAGGGAGTACATGTTCGTGACCATGTTGAGGCCGTCGGTGAGGCGGTTGTTCTTCAGCCGCACCGGCACCTCCGGGTACTCCTCCTCGACGGGATCGGCGAACTCGTAGGCGCAGTCCATGTCCTCCAGCGCCGCGGTGACCTCCTGCTCGCGCGCGGCCACGGCCCAGCCGTCCAACAGCACCGTGCGCTCGGTGAGAAGCAGCTTGTTCGTCTCCTCGGCGCAGTCGGTGTCGGCGCCGGCGCGGTCAAAGCAGACGCGGAAGTCCTCGCGCCATTTCGCGCACTCGGCGATCTTCGCCTCGGTCTCGATGCGCTCCGTGCCGATGGCGCGGATGCGCTCCTCCGCGGCGGCGATGCCGTCCGCCGCGTCGCCCGTCGCCGCGCCGAAGGCGGGCGGGGTGAAGCCGTAGGCACGGAGAACGGACTGCACCGCTCCATCCTCCGCGCGGAGGTAGAAAACGATCAGGTAGCGGGCGACATTGTCCGTGCTGACCTCGACGATCTCGCTGGCGTCCGCCGCCTCAGTGAGCGCGGCGGAGAACGCGTCCATGTTCGTGCTGGCCGCCACGGTGCCGAATTCGGCGGCGACGTGCTTCGTGCCGCAGTAGTCCAGCGGTACGCCGCAGCCGCGCCACGGGGTGAGCGCCTCAACGGTGAGCTGCTCCTTTGCCGCCGCGGTGTCGAGCGTCCGGAGCTTTTCCTCCAGCGCGGCGAGCTCCTTCGCCGCCGAGAGCGTCTCCGCCTCGCGGGCGTCATCCATCAGCTCGTCCTGCCGGATCTCCGGCTTCGGCGCCAGAAACGGCGTTTTCACCGGGGCGTGGCTGTCAAGGATGCGGATGGCGTCGCCATAGATCTGCCGCCGGTTCCGGGCGTCGGTAACGTCTCCGGCGGCGCGGGAAAAGCGTGCGGTGGTTTCGGGATCGTCCAGGAGCGCGTCCTGTTCCCGCAGCTCCACACAGCCCAGCAGCAGCAGCTTTCGCATCAGCTCTTCGCGCTGCGACGCCGGGGCAATGATCTGGAGCTTTTTCATTTTTTCAATTGCCATCAGCTGTTCACGATCCTTTCGACGATCAGGTCCACCGCCTCCTGCGCTCTGGATTCGGCCTTTGCACGCATCACCGCCTTGCGGTTTTCATTGCTGCCGGCCAGCTCCTTCGCTTCGGCCTTCGCCTTTTCGTCAGACTGCCTGGCAAGCTCGCCGATCTCCTCCGCCGATCTGCGGATGGCTTCCGCGACCAGCCGCTCGCCGCTCTCCCGGGCGTCCGCAATGCTCTGCTTTGCCGCGGCAGACGCGTCGGCGCGCATGCGCCGGACCAGTTCTTCCGAGGCGGCCAGGCTTTCCATTGCCTCACGGGACACACAAACACCTCCCACTTACCTAGTATCACATCGCAAAAGTCTCTGCGTTGTCACGCATTTATGTCATTGTATAAAAAACCTTGGAACATTGCAAGGGTTTTCCCTTGTTAATGTTTTATTTATTTACACCGGCGGCGGAAAGGCGCAGCGGAGAGAAAAATACTTGCCTTTCCCGTGTCGGACAGATATAATGAATTGTTGAAAATCGCGCGCTCGCCGCGTCCGGCGATCCGCGGAAAAGAAGATGGAGGAACACCGACATGGCAGAGGTCGTATACAAGCGCCGCTTCGGCGACCGGAAGGAAGGCCGCCAGCTCCGCTCCCTCTCCCCGTTTTATAAGTTTATCCCCTACATCATGGGAAAAAAGAACGACGCCTGCAACCAGTTTGCGGACTCGATCGAGATTTCGGGCAGCGAACAGTGGCTGCGCGAGAAGCGCCGGGAAGGCTGGAAAAGCATCGGGTATCTGCACCTGTTCATCGCGGCCTACGTCCGCGCCTGCGCGCACTGCCCCGGTCTCAACCGCTTCATCAGCGGGCAGAAGATCTTCGCGCGCAAGAACATTCAGGTGGTGCTGACCGTCAAGCGCGCCATGAGCGCCGACGCCGACGAGACGACGATCAAGGTGGACCTTGAGCCCACCGATACGATCTTCGACGTCTACCGCAAGATGGGCGAAAAGATCGAGGAGATCAAGGCCAACGACGGCGACAACAACACCGAGCAGGTCGCGGGCGCGCTGTGCAAGCTGCCCGGTCTGTTCCTGAAATTCGCCATCTGGCTCATCAACCTGCTCGACTACTTTGACCTGCTGCCCCAGTTCATTCTGGACGCCAGTCCCTTCCACGGCAGCATGATCATCACCGACCTCGGCTCTCTCGGCATTCCGCCGATCTACCACCATATCTATAACTTCGGCAACCTCTCCACCTTCATTGCGTTCGGCGCCAAGCGCCGCGCGCTGGAGCTGGACAAGACCGGCGCCGTTACGGAGCGGAAATACATCGACTACAAGATCGTCATGGACGAGCGCACGGTGGACGGCATCTACTACGCCAACGCCCTGAAGTATCTGAAGTATTACATGAAAAATCCCGCCGCGCTCGAGCAGCCGCCCGAGCAGGTCAATGAGGACGTGTTCTGATGGATATGCAAATCCTGTACGCGCTGGAAAAGCTGCGCACGCCGTTTTTTGACGCGGTGCTCGGCGCGATCACCTATCTCGGCGAAGAGACGCTGTTCATGGCCATCGCCGTCATGGTCTATTGGTGCTTCTGCAAGAAGTGGGGATACTATCTGCTGTTCGTCGGCTTCTTCGGCACGCTCATCAACCAGTTCGCAAAGATCCTCTGCCGCGTCCCGCGCCCCTGGGTGCGCGATCCCGGCTTTACCATCGTGGAGAACGCCCGCGCCGCGGCGACGGGGTACTCCTTCCCCAGCGGCCACACCGCCGGCATCGCGGCGTCCGGCGGCTGCATCGCGCGCTTCACAAAGTCGAAGTGGCTGCGCGCCGTCTGCATCGTGCTGATCGCGCTGGTGGCCTTCTCCCGCATGTATCTCGGCGTCCACTATCCCAGCGACGTTCTGTTTTCGCTGGTCGTCGGCGCCGTGCTGGTCTTTGCCCTGTACCCGATCTTTGCAAACGTGGACGAAAAGCCCGCTCCGGTCTACGCGGCGGTCTGCGTGCTGACGCTGCTGTCCATGGCCTTCGTCCTCTTTACGCAACTGCACGTCTTCCCGGCGGACATCGACGCGGCAAATCTCGCAAACGCGCGCAGCAACGCGTGGACGCTGACGGGCAGCGGCCTGGGCATGCTGGTGTCGCTGTGGCTGGAGCGCCGGTATGTGAAGTTTGAGGTCAAGGCCGTCTGGTGGGCGCAAATTCTGAAGGTCGTCCTCGGCGTGGCGCTGCTCATGGCCATCCGCATCGGGCTGAAGCGCGTGTTTGTCGCCATGTTCGGCGACGCGCTGTTCCCCAACGCCATCCGTTATTTCTGCATGATGGTCTTCGGCACCCTGCTCTGGCCGATGACCTTCCGGTGGTTTGCGGCTATGGGGAAGAAAAAATGAGGTTTTCCCGCGTCTATCTGGAGATCACAAACGTATGCAATCTGCACTGCGGCTTCTGCCCCGGAACGGAGCGGCAGCCGCGGTTTTTATCCCCGGCGGAAGCGGAGACGCTTATGCGGAAGCTGCGGGGGTACACCGCGTATCTCTACTTCCATCTGATGGGGGAGCCGTTGCTGCATCCGGCGCTTGCCGCGCTGCTTTCCCTGGCGGAACGGCATGGATATTATGTAAATCTTACGAGCAACGGCGTCCTGCTGCCGAAGGCCGGGGATGTATTGCTGAACGCACCGTCATTGCACCGTGTGAACCTCTCTTTGCAGGCATGGGAGGGCAACGGCTGCGCATGGGACGTAAATGATTATGTAAACTATTGCGCGGACTTTGCCAAACGCGCCGCCGCGCGCGGGATCGTCGTTACGCTGCGGCTGTGGAACGGCGCGGCGGCGGGCAACGACGCGCTGCTTTCGGCGCTGCGGAAGGCCTTTCCCGCGCCGTGGCGGACGGCGCAGAAAAACGTTGTGCTGGCCGAGCGCGTGTTTCTGGAGCAGGCAGATCGCTTTGACTGGCCGGACGCGGACGGGCCGGAACGTATCGCGCGCTTCTGCCGCGGCCTGCGCGACCACATCGGCGTGCTGTGCGACGGCACGGTCGTCCCCTGCTGCCTCGACAGCGAGGGCACGATCGCCCTCGGAAATCTTCTGGAAGCCGAGCTGGAGGAGATCCTCAGCGCACCGCGCGCCCGCGCGATCTATGACGGCTTTTCCCGCCGGGAATGTGCCGAAGCGCTGTGCCGCCGCTGCGGGTATGCGGAACGTTTCGGATAAAGCGGCCATCTGTCACGCCCCTCTCGAATTGTGCCAAGCGCACATTTGAGAGGGGCGATTTTGTTTACCGGTCACACGAAACGCGCGCACGCGGGAAAAACGATTGTGCCGCCGCCGCGCTTCATGCTAGGATAAGGTCATTCAGATATAAAAATAATGATACCATTGCCAAAGGAGATTTGACCGATATGACCGACCGCGTAAAACGTATGAAAGAGAGCTTGAAGATCAGCAAGTACCCGCTTTGCATCGAGTATTTCAAGCTCGCCAACGAATCCCTTGACGCCACCGGCGGCGAGCCCACGCTGCTGCGCCGCGCGAAGCTGCACGCCCATGTGCTGGACAACATCACGATCTTTATTGAGCCGGAGGACCTGCTGTGCGGCTCCGGCGCGTCGAAGCCCTTCGGCCTGGAGATGCAGTATGAGTACGGCGTGTGGACGCCGGACGAGGTGGAGAGCCTCAAGAGCGAGATCTACACCATTGATCCCGAGGATGAAGCCGAGCTCTACCGCCTGAACGAGCACTTTGCGGGCAACTGCCTGAACAGCAACCTCATCGGCGAGATGAGCAAATCCCTCGGCATGGATGAGCGCATGTGGCCCTTCATGAAGTCCGGCGTGATCCTGCCCCCGTGGAAGGACCGCAAGGGCGGCTCCGGCGGCGGCTTCGCCATGAGCGGCTACGGCCTCGGCCCCGGCTTTTTCCTTGTGTGCATCGACTATGAGCGCATCCTCCGCGACGGCGCGCAGGCAATCATCGACGAGGCAAAGCAGTGCATCAAGGATCTGCGCTACACCTCCGGCGACGCGATCAAAAAGCGCACCTACTGGGAGGCCGTCATCATCGTCTTTGAGGCGTGGATCCGCTTTGTGCACCGCTATGCCGACCTCGCCGAGAAGATGGCCGCGGAGGAGACCGACGATACCCGCGCCGGCGAGCTGCGCGAGATGGCCCGCATCTGCCGCAAGGTGCCGCAGTACCCCGCGGAGAGCTTCCGCGAGGCGCTGCAGAGCTTCTGGTTTACCTTCCTCATGGCGCTGCCCTCCCCCACCACTTCCGCCGGGCGCTTCGACCAGTACATGTATCCCTACTACAAGCGCGACATCGACGCCGGCGCCATCACGGACGGCGAGGTGCTGGAGCTGCTGGAGATCATGCGCTGCAAGGTCATGAAGATCAACCGCGTCTCCGGCAAGGCCAACCGCCAGAAGAACGCCGGCATGGCGAAGTGGTACAACTGGACCATCGGCGGCGTCAAGGAGGACGGCTCCGACGCCACGAACGAGCTTTCCTATCTGCTGCTGGAAAGCGCCAAGGAAACCCTGCTGCCCCACTTCACGATCACGCTGCGCGTCCATGAGAACACGCCGCCCGAGCTGCTGAAGAAGTCGCTGGAGGTCGTGCGCACGGGCATCGGCATGCCCGCCTTCGTCGGCGACGAGAGCTACATCAACTTCTTCACCCAAAACGGCATGACGCTTTCCAACGCGCGCGACTACTGCATGACCGGCTGCGTGGACGGCAACGTCCCCGCCCGCTCCCGCACGCAGGTCGTCACCTTCTTCATCATCACGCAGGCCTTCGACATCTTCATGCACAACGGCTTCTGCCGTTACACGAAGGAGAAGGTCGGCATCGAGACCGGCGACGTGACGAAGATGGCGTCCTTCGACGAATTCTACGCCGCGTTTGTCAAGCAGTTCAAATATCTGCTGAGCATGGCGGCGGAGCGCAACAACGTGGAGCTTATCATCCAGCGCGACCTCTTCCCCGATCCCTTCCGCAGCGCGCTGATGGAAAACGGCGTGCGCGACGGCAAGGACCTCCTCGACAAGCAGTTCGCCATTGAAAACTGCAGCTGCCTCGGCGCGGTCGGCGGCGTCAACACCGGCGACTCCTTAAGCGCGGTCAAGGAGCTTGTCTTCGACCAGAAGAAGTACACGATGTCCGAGCTGCTCGCCGCGCTCGACGCCGACTGGGTCGGCTATGAGCAAATGCGCGAGGACTTCATCAAGGCGCCCAAGTACGGCAACAACATCGAAGAGCCCGACCGCTTTGTGGCGATGATCTACAAGCTCTTCGCGGACACCTGCGCGGAGAATGCGACCGCTTACGGCGGCCACGTCACCCCCAACGCCATCTCCATCTCCGCCCACCAGCCCGGCGGCGCCTGCACCGGCGCGACGCCCGACGGCCGCAAGGGCGGCGAGATCCTCGCGGACGCCTCTCTGTCCCCGGACCACGGCAAGGACGTCAGCGGCCCCATCGCCGTGTTCCAGAGCGCGATGAAGGTCAATCAGGACGCCTATCAGGGCACGCTGATGAACATGAAGGTCCACCCGAGCACGATCAAGACCGATTCCGACCTCATGAAGCTCGGCAGCATGATCAAGACCTACCTCACCCACGGCGGCAAGCACGTCCAGTTCAACGTCGTCGACCGCGGCGAGATGGAGGATGCCAAGGTGCATCCGGAGGAGCACAGCGAGCTGATCGTCCGCGTCGCGGGCTACAGCGCCTACTTCACCCGCCTGCCCGTCTCCATTCAGGACGAGGTCATCAACCGCTCGGAGCAGAAGCTCTGATCTGTCAAAAATTTCAGCGCGGGCGCGTTTTCAACCAAAGCGCGCCCGCACATCGTTCAGGTGATTGATTCCATGGCCTCAAACGTCAAGCTGATCCACGATTATACAAGCGGCAGCATTCCGAAGCAGCTGGCGCGCTTCATGCTGCCCTTCATGGCCTCCAACGCCCTGCAGCTGGTGTATTCGCTGGTGGACATGGTCATCGTCGGCCGCTACGTCGGCAGTGCGGGCCTCTCCGCCGTGAGCCAGGGCAGCATGATCATCATTTTCTTCACGATGTTCTGCCTCGGCTTCTCCAACTCCGGCCAGATCATGATCGCCCAGTATGTCGGCGCAAACCGCCGCGACCAGCTCAGCCCGCTGATCGGCACGCTCTTCTCCGTCATGTTCATCGGCGGCGCGGCGCTGACCGTGCTGTGCCTGCTGCTGCGCGGCACCGTGCTGCGTCTGATGAGCGTTCCGCCCGAGGCCTGGGACATGGCGCGGACCTATGTGACGATCTGCGGCGGCGGCATGCTGTTCACCGTCTGCTTCAACGCCGTCAGCTCGATCCTGCGCGGCATGGGCGACTCCCGCCACCCCTTCATCTTCCTCGCCGTCTCGTCCGTGCTGAACCTCGGCCTCGACTATCTGCTGACCGGCGTGCTCGGCCTCGGCGTGGCCGGCGCGGCCTTCGCCACGATCTTCAGCCAGGCCGTCAGCTTCATCGCGGCGGTCGTCTTCCTGCGGCGCAACGAGGAGGAGTTCCACTTCGATTTCCGTCTGCGCTCGTTTCGCATCCACCGGGAGCTGCTGGGCAAGATGGCGAAGCTCGGCATCCCGCTGGCGCTGCAGATGGTGGCGATCAACATTTCGATGATGATCTGCCACACCTTCATCAACCGGCTGGGCGTCGTCGCCTCGGCCACCTTCGGCGTCGGCGTCAAGGTGGACGACATCGGCAACAAGCTGACGCTCGGCATCCAGTACGCCGCCGCGCCCATGCTGGCGCAGAACTTCGGCGCGGGCAAGCTCAAGCGCGTGCGCGGTGTGGTCTGCTGGACCTGGATCATGGGCGGCGTCATCTATCTGATTTTTACCACGCTGTATCTCATCTTCGGCCGGGAGATCTTCGGCGTGTTTACCGACGATCCCGCGGTGATCGACCTTGCGCCCGTGTTCATCCACGCGATCGTCTGGTCCTTCCCCGGCATGGTGCTCATGCGCGGCGCCAACAGCTTGTTGCAGGGCACGGCCAGTGCGCCGCTGCTCATGGCCTTTGCTTTCATTGACTCGGGCGCCCGCGTCCTCTTCAGCTGGCTGTTCGGCATTGTGCTCTCCGCCGGCTTCCCCGGCTTCGTGCTGGGCTTTGGCATTGCGATCTACGGCATCTGCATCCCCGGCACGCTCTATTTCCTCTCCGGCAAGTGGGAGAAGAAAAAGAGCATGGTGCACGAGGGCAAGGACGCCTGATTCCCACACAGAAAGGACAGCATCCCTATGAAGCATGAAACGGTAACTCTGCTCGCGACCGGCGACAACATCCCCTCCCGCGAGGACTATGATTCCCTGTATCAGCATGTCGCCCCGCTCCTGAAATCGGCGGACATCAGCTTCGGCCAGGTCGAGACCGTGCTGATCGACAAGGCCATTGACGACCTATACCCCTACGTCGCCTCGCAGGCGCGTATGCCCTGCTCCTCCGACCCGGACGTGGCGCCGGCCATGAAGCGCAACGGCTTTGACATCGTCTCCTTCTCCTCCAACCACGCGCTGGACTACGGCCGCACCCACTTCCTCAATACGATCCGCTACCTGCGCGACGCGGGGCTGGAGGTCATCGGCGTGGGCGAAAACGAGGAAGACGCACGGCGCTTTTCCATCATCGAGCGCAAGGGCGTCAAGATCGCCTTCCTCGGCTACTGCACGATCCTGCCGCAGGATTACTGGGCGCAGGAGGCCCGCCCCGGCATGAACCCGGCGCGCGGCCACACCTACTATGAGCAGATCGAGCACGACCAGCCCGGCACCCCCTGCCGCATCCACTCCTTCGCCCACAAGGGCGACAAGGCGAAGATGCTGGAGGACATCCAAAAGGCGAAGGAGCTGGCGGACATCGTCGTTGTGAGCATGCACTGGGGCATCCACTTCACCGAGGCGGAGGTCGCGGAGTACCAGTTTGAGTACGCGCACGACGCCATCGACGCCGGCGCCGACCTCATTCTCGGCCATCACGCCCACATCCTCAAGCCCATCGAGGTCTACAAGGGCAAGGTCATCTTCTACTCCCTCGGCAACTTTGCCATGGAGGACCCCAACAACATGGCCCGCGACCTCAAGACGCTGCGCCAGGATATGCGCACCTCGAAAAAGCATCAGGAGATGGCGAAGATCCGCAAGGGCTTCGGCAGCGGAAGCACGAAAAAGACCTTCCCGCCGGACTGCTACTACACGATGATCGCAAAGATCGAGATCAAGGACAAGCAGATTTCCCGCGTTTCCTACCTGCCCGCCTACATACCCGAGGACTTCAATCCCTATGTGGTCCGGCCCGACGAGCCGCTGTTCGACACGATCAACGACTACATGCGCCGCATCAACGACATCATGGGAATCCCGATCTCCTACACCGTCGAGGGCGGCGAGGTCGTCATCGGCGCGGCGGAATAAAGAAAAAAACGTTGCCCGGCGACGCCGGGCAACGTTGGAAAAACCGGATTACAGGCGGTAGCTGATCTCGTAGGCCTCGTGGATCACGCTCATGAGGTTTCCGACGGCCTTCGCATCGCCGATGACGTGGATCTTTTCGGTATCGAAGCCGGCGGCGGTCAGGTCCTCGGCCAGCGCATGCGACGGCACATAGCCGACGCTCAAAATGCAGCTGTCCGCCGGCAGCAGCCGTTCCTCGGACGCGTCCTTCCCCTTGACGCGGACGCAGAAGCCGCCCTCGTCCGACGTCCCCGCCAGCGCCGTTTCGGTGTAAACGGGGATGCTGTAATAGCGGATGATCTCCCGCAGCATGTTGGAGTTGGCGGCGCACAGGCCCGGCACCTGCAGGATGTCCGGCAGCATCTCGACGATCGCGGGCTTTTTGCCCTTTCGCGCCAGATCATAGGCGATCTCCACGCCGGTGAGCCCGCCGCCGATGATGACCACGCTTTGGCCGACTTCCTTTTTGCCGGTGAGATACTCGATGGCCTCGACCACGCGGGGATCGTCCAGCCCGGGGAGCTTCAGCTTGCGGGGCACGGCGCCGGTGGCCACGATGACCTCGTCATAGTCCTTCACGGCGTCGGCATCGGCCGCGGTGTGCAGCCGGACATGCACATGCAGCTGCGCAAGCTGATGGCGGTACCAATCCAGCAGCATCTTGTCCTTTTCCTTGAAGTCCGGGGCCGCCGCCGCGATGAACGCCCCGCCGAGCGCGCCGGTCTTTTCAAACAGCGTCACGCTGTGGCCGCGCATCGTCAGCAGCCGGGCGCACTCCATGCCGCCGACGCCGCCGCCCACGACCGCGATGCGTTTTTTCGTCTGCGCCGGGGTCAGCACCCAGTTCTTCTCCTCCAGCGTGACGGGGTTCAGCGCACAGTGCGCCTCGGGATATCCGCCGTGGCCGGGCTTCGGGATGCCGCCCACCGGGAAGCAGCCGTTGTGACAGGCGATGCAGGGGCGGATGTCCGCCTCCCGGCCGTCGCGCGCCTTGTTGAGCCACTCCGGGTCCGCCAGGAACTGGCGTCCGACGGTGATGCCGTCGATCTCGCCGGCGGCGAGGACCTTCTCCGCAAACGCCGGGTCCTCCATCCTTCCGGCGCAGAACACCGGCACATCCACAAACTGCTTGATGTAGGCGACCTCCGGGAAATTGCAGTGCTGCGGCATGTAGACCGGGGGATGCGCCCACCACCACGAATCGTAGGAGCCGTTGTCCGCATCGAGCGCATCGGCGCCCGCCGCCACGAGCAGGCGGGCGGCAGCCGGGCTCTCTTCCATGCTGCGGCCGAATTCCTCATAGGCCTCGCCCGGCAGCGCGCCGGCGTTGAAGCCGCGCATTTTGCTGGCAACGCTGTAGCGCACCATCACCGGATAATCCGCGCCGCAGGTCCGCTTGATCTCGCGGATGATCTCGGTGACAAAGCGGAAGCGGTTTTCGAGACTTCCGCCGTATTCGTCCGTCCGGTGGTTCGTCGCGGCGACGGCGAACTGGTCGAGCGTGTAGCCCTCATGGATGGCGTGGATCTCGATGCCGTCGATGCCCGCGCGCTTGCACATAAGCGCGCATTTCCCGTAGGCGTCCACGTAGGCGCGGATCTCGTCCACGGTCATCGCGCGGTGCTTGATCTCCGGGTCCCACACGTTGGGCATGCCGTCGGAGGCCGACACCAGCCCCGCCCGGTTTTCCTGCTTCGCCATGTCGCCCCGCGGCAGATGCGCGGCGCGGCCGAAGCCCGCCCCGAGCTGGAAAAACAGCTTGCTGCCGTAGGCGTGGATCTCATCCATCAGGTCCTTGATCGGGCCGAGGAACTGGTCCTCCTTTTGGTAGAGCCATCCGCCCGTGGTGACAAAGGTGACGCCGGGGATGAAAAGCCCCACGTTGCCCTTTGCCCGCGCAAGATAGTAGTCCCGGATCTTCGGGTTGTAGTTTCCTTCGTAATTCACCAGATTGGTGCCGCCCATCGCGGCAAGGATCACCCGGTTTTTCAGGGTGACGCTCCCGATCTTCACGGGGGAAAACAAGTTGGGATAACGCTCGCTCATCTGTGATCTCCTTTCCTCAGGCGCCGGGTACCCGGCTCATTCGTCCTTTTGCCGCTCGGGGCGGGTGATGATCTTGTCCTGCCCTTCGATCAGCGGGGAGAGCACAAGATTCTTGTTCCATACCTTCGTATAGTACTGCACCGCGTAATAGGTCAGCAGCAGCTTGGCCTGCAGCATCCCGTCGCGCGTGAGCTGGCCGCCGGTGATCTCCTCGATGATGGAGATGCGGTTCTGCACTGTGTTGCGGTGCATGTGCATGGCCTCCGCGGTCTTCGAGGTGCTGCCGCCGTTGATGATATACTGAAACAGCGTTTCCAGCAGCTGGCGCTTCCCCTTCGGATCGTGCTTGGCGATGTTCAGCACGATGGGCGAGCCCAGCAGGATCACGTCGTCGTTGTCGTACTGCCCCTGAAAGCCCGCCGCGGCTAAGCTCATCACGGAGAACAGCATCGTGTCGTCGTAGAAAAAGACGTTGCGCTCGGCCCCCATCAGCACCTTGCCGCTCTCCAGCGCCTTCTTCGCGAGAATATACATCATGCGAAGCTGCGCGGTCTTGCGCATCCCGTTGCTGACGCCGGCGCAGGCGCCGTACTTCTTCAACAGCTCGCTCAGTGCCTCCAGCGGCAGCTCCGGCGGGTGCGTGAAGCCGTCGTAGGAGTGGATGATGATGGTATCGTTGTCGTAGATGGCGATGTTGTCCTCGGAAAAAAGCGCCGAGAGCTCCGAGCGCATCAGCACGTCGTTGACCGAGCGGCCCGGCACGTCCGCCGATTCCACGCAGATCACGCAGTAGGAGCTGCGGATGTGCTTGGGGAACGAGGCACAGATCGCGTCCACCTGGAATTCGCCGGGGTAATTCTCCTCCACGACGGAGGCAAAGCGGCGGTTGAGGCGGTCGGCCTCCAGAGAGGTGTTGCGCCGCAGCTCGGTGACGTATTCCGCCGCCGCGTTGTACAGCTCAAGCAGCCCGCAGTCGAGCGCGATCAGGTTGATGCTCACGCGGCAGGACACCGTGCTCGGCAGATCGCCCGCGCAGAGCACCGTGCTGCCGGCGCTTGCCGTGCACGCGGGCAAAACCCGCTGCGCCGCCGCCACATCCAGCAGGTACAGAACGTCGCCGCGCAGCGCGCACGGCTGCGTCAGAAACAGGATGCTTTCCGGTACGCCGATCTCTTCCTTTGCGATCCGCCGGCTCAGCACCGGGCCGGGCAGCACCGCGCACAGATCCGTCAGAAGCATTGCGCTTCCCTCCCAACGGTTCAAATAGGGATATACATAATTTAGTATACCAAGCTTTTCTTCATTTGTCTATTCTTTCCGAAAGGATCTCACGCTATGAATCTTTCCCGTGCGCTGGCCGAATTCGTCGCGCGTACGCGCTATGAAGACATCCCGGCCTATGTCATTGAAAACCAGAAAAAGTCCGTGCTGGACGCCATCGGCATCACCCTCGGCGCCTCCACGCTCGGCGACGGCTGCCGCGAGATGATCGACATCGCGGAAACGCTGGCCGCGGGCGGCGCGGGCGAGGCGACGGTCATGGCCTTCGGCAAAAAGCTGCCCGCGATCTGGGCCGCCTTCGCCAACGCCTCCATGGCCCACGGCCTCGACTTCGGCGACACGCACGACCGCAGCACGATGCACTCCAACTCCTCCAGCTTCCCCGCGGCGCTGGCCGTGGCGGAGCAGATGGGTGGCGTGGACGGAAAGCGCCTGCTGACGGCGCTCGTCCTCGGCAGCGAGGTCGGCATCCGCATGGCCATGGCCGCGGACGTCAACGACGTGAGCTACGGGTT
>CAMJPK010000050.1 GCA_946407675.1 uncultured Clostridia bacterium | reverse complement strand
TAGGTCAGGCCCAGTGGTTTCAGCCAGGGCGTGTAGAGTCTAGTCACGTTCCGCGCTGCCGCGTAAAGCGGAAAGCACAGCTGGTTGGCCAGCTTCATCGCCTCATGATAATCGTAGTCCATGCTTTCAGTCCTTTTATTTACGTTTTGTACAAATAGATTGTATCAAATATAATATGGCCTGTCAAGAGAAAAATGACGGTGCCGGGATTGTCCGTCCTGACGCCGTCTTTTCGTTTTTGGGACTTCCGTGCCGAGGTAGAATCTTACAGAGTTTTTGCCTTCAGAGCCTTTCTCGGAACGATTCTCCGGTACTTGACCGCCGGGTAGCCGATGACCATGCAGGTCACGACCTTATGGCCTTCCGAGCGGGATCGCCGCAACAGGCGAGAAGCGAATCGCGGGACTTTCCTTGTTTTCCAGCATGCGCTCTATCTCTTCCTCGCTCAGCGGAAGCTCAATCTTTGTCGGGTCCATACCGTTTGCTTCAAAGAAAGCATCGAGTTGCAAGCCGACATAGTCTCCGCCCTCATCCAGCATGATCATCTGCGTGCCCATGCTCTTTGCAATCTGAAAAACGGAGAGGAAATCGTGATCTTCCTTTTCGATGGCTCCGATCAGGCCGAATTTCAAATCCTCCGAAACATGCTGATAGTGCTGCATCCAGACCGTCGCTGTGTCGGTGTCGCTGAATACATACAGCGCGGGAGCGCCGTCGAAGTCTTTTGTGCTGATCAGCGGCGTACTCATCCCGGTGATCGGATTAAACGCGCTTTTCGAAAGGGCGAAAAACAGCACATCCTGACGGTACAATTCCCGCATCAGTGCAAAATAAGGCTCTTTCCAGTCCTCTCCTGCCGCATTGAGGGCATTCTTCCGTTCTTCGATTGCTTTGTTCATCGTTGTTCTTTACGCTCCTGTCTGCATTCTTTATTTGTCGCCGTATGATCCACGTATTCGGAAACCGTCATGCTTTCTCTCCGCGCGCAAATCCGCTGTCACGGCCGCTCGCTTCTTGTCAGGGAGCCGCTGTGATCCCTGCGGAAAAACAGATACTCGATGAAGCTTTTGTCATACGGAACAAACAGGCCGTCGTCGATCAGGCGCAGGATCTCCGCTTTCTCCGCCCAGCGTACCGCCTGCACCTCTTCGGGCTGGAGCCGCAAGGACGTCGGCTCCACCGATCGCGTCAGGATATAAATGTCGTCAATGACCCTTTCCCAATAGACGGTCAGGGCCGGACACGCATCCGACAGGTCAATGGAAAGTCCCAGCTCCTCGCGGGTCTCGCGCTCCGCCGCCGAGCGGCTGCTGTCCCCCGCCACGGCGCATCCGCCCACGCTGACGTCCCACATGTTCGGCCACGCCTTTTTGATCGGCTGGCGCTGCTGGATCAGCAGCCGTCCGTCTTCTCCGAAGATGCAGACATGGACGATCATCCTGTAAAATCCGGGCGGCGTCCGCTCGCTGCGCTCCATCGTCCGGCCCGTTTTTTCCCGGTCGGCTGTGTATACGTCAAAAAGCTCCATAGATTCATTCCCTCGAACAGCGTCAATGCCCGGCGTGTTCATCGTTGTACCCGCCGCCGGTATCGCTGCCTTAAATCATAACGGTTCGCCGAAGCATCGTCAAGTGCGTTCATCAGGTTCTCTCTCCGGTTCCTCCCGCGTGATCAGCAGATGCTCGGTCGCCATATCGTAATACAGCTTGATTTCTCCCGAATTCCCCTCCCGGACATAAACGATGTTTTCCAGCTCCTCCGCAGCATCGACGTAGGCACGCAGCGCGTTCTCCCCCGCCGTCAGGTCCTCCGGGCTGAAGTGCAGGGTACTCTCCGCCTCAAAGACCGCGCAGTACAGGATGCCCGCCTCCACGAGGTCCTGAAAGATATGGCTGCCGTAGCTGAGCTCCGGCATATAGCCGGCGCGCTTTTCGGACACCTCCACGATCACGTCGAATTCGCTGATGTCCGCGAAGGCCGACGGCACGCCCAGCTCCGGCGACGAGGTGCAGATGCGCCCCGGCGTGATCAGCACCATCCGTTTGTTTTGCTCCCGCAAATGCCAGTTGATCGCGGACAGCGCGGATTTCACCTTGTACTTTTCCACATAGGGCATTTGGTAATAGGCAATCGCGTCGACATACACGAGAATGTCCACGCCAAATTGTCTGGAAAAGCCCATGGACACGCCCTTTGTTTCCAGCAAGATGCGGCTTTGCGTTTTCGGCTCTGGGACCGTGACCGAGCCGCCGTCCCGCACCATTTGCAGCGGCCTGCACTGCAGCAGGTCGATCAGATAGCTGCCCTCCGGGGAGATATTGATCGTATACTCGATGTCCACGGGATAGTCATAGGTCGATTGCAGCAGCGCAAGAATCGCGCGCATGTCCTCCATCAGCGCCGTGTTCTTCACCAGCCCGTCGCAGAAGGTAAAGAGGACGGACTGCCGGAGCCCGCGATCCTGCAGGGAACGCTCGGCGTCCCAGTCGTGGGAAAACAGAAGATTGATCAGATAGGACGGCAGCGACGGCTGCAGCTTCTGACACAGGAAGCTTTCGACGCTGCCCGTTGCGTCGCTGACCGCGTCGATCAGGCGCTGGGAAAACTGATGCCGGTCCGCCGAGGAGGTCAGCAGCATCTTCGTCGGGTTATCCAGCGCCACGATGCGCGGATACGAGCCCGTTCTGCGGTCCACCGCGGCGGTCCCCAGTCCGGCGACGAGGCGCAGCATCCCCGCCTCCGGGTGGTCGACGCCCATCCGGTAGGGGCTCATGGAATAGCCGACGCCGGCGGCGGAGGGCATATAGAAGTCCTTGTACCGCGCGCCGGAAACGCGCTGCACCAGCAGGCCCATCTGCTCGTCCATCTGCTCTAAGCCGCGGCGCTTCCGGTAATCCAGCGCCGACAGGCTCACCGTGCTGGCATAGACCGTGCGGATCGCCTGCTCAAACGCCTGCAGCCGCTCGTCCGCGTCGCCGGTGTTGGCGCAGAACACGGATTCGTATTTCCCGGCAAAGGCGTTCCCGAAGCCGTCCTCCAATATGGAGCTGGAGCGGACGATGACGGGATCGTCGCCGTAGTAGTCCAGCAGCTTGCGGAAGGAACGCTCCATGGTGGAGGAAAACGCGCCGCGCATGATCTGTTCGGCAAATTCGTCCGCCAGCGCGAAATACCCCTCCTCCGTCTTCTGTCGGATCTTCAGATCCCAGAAGCCGTTGTCCACGATATAGGAATAGAACACGTCCGAGCCGATATAAAACGAGTCGTGGGGCTCGATCCGCGCGAACACCTCCGGGAGATGGTTCTCCGTGATCTTGCGGGCCAGCAGCATCCCGCAGGCCTTTCCGCCGATCATGCCCGTGCCGACCATACGGGCATTGACCTCGAAATAATCCTGCGGGCGGAAGTTTTTCTTGATGAGCTCCCGCATCCGGGGATCTCGCGTCAGCATGATGTCGCAGATGCGGCTGCACTCCGCGCTGACGTCGAGCCCGTTTTCGAATTTCATCCTTGTGCGCTGGAAAAAGCGCTCCCAGCTGTCCCGGTTCTCGTTGTCGGACTGCGTTGAGACCAGGTTGACCTGCCCGTAATACCGGCTGACCTCCACGCCCTCCGACAGAGGCCGCACCTCGCCCGTTTCCCGGCAGTACAGGTGCGGGCGGAACATCTGCGGCGAGGTCCGCCGCCAGACCTTGACCGGGCGCACATACAGCTTTTCCGCCTTGTCTTCCTGCGCGTCGTAGGGATAGACATCCAGGAATAGCTGCGTCGTCTCCCGGATCTTCTCGATCGCCTCAAAGGCGTGGCGGCCGCGGATCACCGGGAAAAACGCGACGGTGTCCAGAATGAAAAGATACGGGCAGGTCAAATGGAAAAAGTCGCCCATCAGAAGGTCCGTCGCCCAGGCCTCCTCCAGCTCGGAGAGGCAGTCGAACACATAAAAGGCGTCCCTGCCTTCGCGCTCGATGAGCTTGTGGATCTGGATCGTGAAGGTCTCGAACAGATGCGTCAGCTTCACATGCACGATCTTCAGCCCCTCCATCGGCTCCAGGATCGGTGCATGCTCCGCAAAGCGGATGTAGATGAGGTTTCTGCCGTCCCGGATCGCCTGCTTTGCAAAGGGGCGGGCGAATTCCCGGAACTGCTCCAGCGAGGAAACGCGCCAGACGACATTATCCCCCATGCGGATGTTGTCGAGCGCGCGGTCCAGCGCGGGAATCCCGGACGCGATACGATCAAATGCGGCCATAGGGCACCTCCTGACGGAGAGAATAAAAAAGGAGACAGCGACGCACGGGCACGAAAGCCCGTGAGACGTCGTTGTCTCCTGATGCATTCATATTACGCCCGATCGCTTCGGATGTCAACGCGTTTTCTCGCAAAACGGCTTTGGGCGCATCGCGCACAAAAAAGAGCTTGACGGGTGTCTGCTCGTTCAATATAATTAGTGAACGGGCGATCACTTTTTATTCCGTGGAAAGAGACATAAAGGAGAAAAAAGACCATGAAATTCAAAGGGACTCTGGTTGTCGTCAAGGACTGCAAGAAAGCGTTGAAATTCTATCAGGACATGTTTGGATTTGAGCTGATTCAGGATCATGACGGCAATATGGAACTATCCGATCATCTGTATCTCCAGGAAGAAACGTATTGGGAGCGCTTTACGGGGCGGCGCGTTGCTGCGCGGGGCAATCAGACGGAACTGTATTTTGAAGAGCCGGAAATCGACCTTTTCGTAAAAAAGCTCGCGGCGCTCTACCCCGACACGGAATATGTCAATCCCCTGATGACGCACAGCTGGGGACAGCGGGTCGTCAGATTCTATGACCCGGACGGCAACCTCATCGAAGTCGGCACCCCCATGTGATCGTGTTGAGAGAACGCAACTTAAAAAAGGAAGATGATCTGCACACGGATCTGCAGATCATCTTCCTTTTTGTTGCCGCTCTGACAGGCAGATGCCCAAAGCGGTTTTCAGACGTCAAACTCTTCCTTCAGCTCCATCATGCCGCGAATCTCGGCATGACCGTTTTCAAGGTAAAACAGGCCCATTTCCCAGCCGTTCTTGTCGTACATCGCCATGATCTGCGGCGCCACCTCGCGGACCTTTGCGTAAAGCCCCTCGTCCTTCACGACCTTCGCCGTGCCGTCATAGCGCATGAAATCATTGCCGTCCACCGCGAGGACCTCGACCTTGGGGTTGGCGGTGAGCTGCTTGAATACGTTTTTGAATGTTCCGCAGCCGAAGAACAGCTTGTCCTCATAAACCACGCGGAAGCCGAAGGGCCGTCCCTTGGGCTGGTCCCCGTCGGTCGTCAGGAAATAGAAGATCTTGGCCCGGTCGAGAAATTCACATACCTTTGCAACATTCGACATAATCGTACCTCCAAGTCAAAATTCGGTCATCGTCTGACCGTTCTCATTGTAAAACCGTTTCCGTTGATTTGCAAGAGTGTCGAAGCGAGCTGCCGGATACCTCATCGGAATACGGATCATTCCTCATTCAGGATCTCCGCGCAGATCGCGCAGGCGTCGGTGATCGCGCGGCTGCACACGGTGACGAACTTGTTCTCCGCCTCGATCTGCTCCAGCTCCTCCGGGATCTTATGGCCGAGGATCTCCCGGCAGACGCAGCTGCCATATATTTCGGCGTAGCGTTCCTTGAATTGCGCGCCCTTTTTCTGCGCAAGCTCCTGCTTCTCCGGGTCGGGATCGTCGCCCTGTCCGTACTTCAGGCCGATGGCCATGAGCGCGCCGACGACGGCGCCGCAGGTGGCGCCCTCGAACATGCCGCTGCCGAACAGCGCGGCGATCTTCAGCGCGGTCTCCCGCTCCAGCCCGAGCTGCGGGGCCAACTCCCCGAACACATGCTGCGAACAGCCCAGGCCGAAGCCGGCCAACGCCTTTTCCGGGGTCATGGAAGATGTATACATTGCGATGCCTCCCTTGCGTCAATGCGAATTGTCGGTAATCGAAATCATGTGGATACGGTTTCGTCCTCCGGGACGCCGCGGAACATCTTGCGATAGGCAAAAAACGGGAAGACCGTACCGGCCACGAAGCTGATCGGCCACGCCAGCCAAACCACGTCCAGCTGCATAAAGACCTTGGCGCCCAGCAGCGCCACGAGCACCTTGGCGCCGAGCTGCATGAACCCGCCGATGACCGCCTGCGTCGCCTTGCCGACGCCGCGGAGAGTTTGCTGGTAAATGCACATGATACCGTTCAGGATCCCCGGCACCGCGGCAAACAGCAGAAAGCGGTAAGCCGCCGTGGTGACCTCCGCGCTCGGCTCCTTGAGGAACAGGCCGATGCAGGATTTGCCGAAGATCAACAGCGCGCCGCTCAGGACCACGGAGATGATGACATTGAGCTGCCACGAGGCCTTGACGCCCGCCCGGATGCGCCCGTGCCTGCCCGCGCCGAAATTCTGCCCGGCGTAGACCGACATGGAGCTGCCCAGCGTCTCCGCCGGCATCAGCGACAGCGTGCCGAGCCGGCTCGCCGCCGTATAGGCCGCCATGACCGCCTCGCCGAATCCGTTGATGCAGCCCTGCACGACGACGTTGCCCAGGTTGTTGAAGCCCGTCTGCACGGCGATCGGCACGGCCAGCTTCGTGATCGCGCCAAGCAGCGGCCGGTCGAGTCGGAAATCCTCTCGCTTCAGGTGCATCTCCGGGAAGCGCCGGTACAGCATGATCACGGAAAAGACCACGCTCAGCGCCTGGGCGATCGCCGTCGCCCACGCGCTGCCGGGCACGCCCCAGCCGAACACCGCGACGAACAGGATGTCCAGAAAAACATTGACAACGACCGAGACGATCAGGCACCAAAGGGCCGTCATGCTGTCGCCCATGCCGCGGAAGGCATTGTTGAACAGGAAGTACAGCAGCGGGAAGATCGTCGTCGCAAAATTGATGTGCATATAGGACGCGGCCTCCGCCATCGGCGCGGCGGGCGTGCCCATCAGCTTCAGGATCGGCACGGTCAGCGGCAGGCCGACGCCCGTCGTGAACACCGCGATGATGAGGGCAAGATAAAAGCTGTTGGCAAAGGTGTGGCGCATCTGGTCGATGTCCTTGCGCCCGAAGGCCTGGCTGAGCAGGATGCCGACGCCGACGTTCAGGCCGATGACCATGGCCGCCGTCAGCAGCACGATCGGCATCGTAACGCCGATCGCCGCCAGCGAGGTCTGTCCCAGATAGCGTCCGACGATGATGCTGTCTGTGATGGAATACACCTGGTTCAGCAGGTTGCCCGCCAGCGCGGGCAGCGTAAAGGCGGTCAGCAGCTTGAGCGGGCTGCCGACCGTCATATCCTTCTTTCCGGATTTCATAGGCGTTTCTCTCTATACTCGATTCTTCTTGCAATCGGGTGCGGCAAAGCGTATCGTATCATGTATCAAAGCATCAAAATGACAGGAGATATGACAGTGTACGCGAACTACCATACGCACACCGTCCGCTGCGGCCATGCCGTGGGCAGCGAGACGGAATACATTGAAAACGCGATCCGCGGCGGTCTGAAGCTTCTGGGCTTCTCCGACCACACGCCGTATGATTTCTTCGACGTCGGACCGCGAAACCGTCCGATCCGCATGGCGCCGGAGGAGCTGCCGGACTATGCCGAAACGCTCCGTGGCCTCGCGGACCGCTATCGCGGCAGAATCGAGCTGCGGATCGGCGTGGAGGCGGAGTATTACCCAAAATACTTCCCCGCGCTTTTGGACATGCTGCGCGCAAACGGGATCGAATACATGATCCTCGGCCAGCATTTCCTCGGCAACGAGGTGGACGAGCCGTACTGCGGGCGGCCAACCGAGGACGTGCGCGTGCTGGAGCGGTATGTGGCGCAGTCCTCGGAAGCCCTGCAAACGGGGCTGTTTACCTACTTCGCGCACCCCGATCTGATCCACTTTGTCGGCAGCGCGGAGATTTACGACCGGCAGATGCGCCGCCTTTGCGAAACCGCGAAGCAGACGCAAACGCCGCTGGAGATCAACCTGCTCGGGCTCCGGGACGGGCGGCATTATCCCTGCGCGCGCTTTTGGGAGATCGCGGGCGAGGTCGGCAATGACGTGATCCTCGGCTGTGACGCGCACGCGCCGGAGGACGTCTGCAGCCCGGAGGCGGAAGCGCGGGCGCTTGCGCTGGTGGAGAAAAACGCCCTGCACATGCTGGCGTCCGTGCCGCTGCGCCGGCTCTGACGGTCCTGCCGTCAGCCCATCATGCAGCGAATGATCCGGTCCTTAGTTCAGCTCCGCCCACGCGCATTTGAGCTGCTCGATGATGGGCAGGTGCTGGGGGCAGGCCGCCTCACACGCACCGCACCCGACGCACTTGTCCGCGCCGCCGCCGTGCTCGCGGAGCATGCGGAAGCCCCAGTCCTTGTTTGGGTCGATCCCGTAGAGCGAGACGCTGTTCCACACGGCGAAGATGCCGGGGATGTTCACGCCGTTGGGACAGGGCATGCAGTAGCGGCAGCCGGTACAGCCGATCTTCGTGCGGCTGATGTAGGCCGCGCGGACATCGTCGATGAGCTGCTTCTCCTCCGGTGACATGACCTTGGGCTCCACCGTGTCAAAGATGCGCAGGTTGTCGTCGATCTGCTCCGGCTCATTGCAGCCGGAGAGCACCACCGACACCTCGGGATGATCGCACAGCCAGCGGAAGGCCCACTCCACCGGGGAGCGCTTCACCGGGAAGGCGTCATAGAGCGCCTGCACATTGTCCGGCGCCTTTGCCAGCGCGCCGCCCAGCAGCCCCTCCATGATGACCACGGGGATGCCCTTGCTGCCCGCCAGCTCTAAGCCCCTGGTGCCGGCCTGGTTCTCCACATCCATGAAGTTGTACTGGATCTGCACCATGTCCCAGTCCCAGTCGTTCAGAATGTATTCGAACTCGTCATAGGGGCCGTGGAAGGAGAAGCACTTGTGGCGGATCTTCCCTTCCCGCTTCATGTCGTCGAAGAATTCCGGCGCGCCGATGGATTTGAAGTATTCCCATTTTTCCTTGTTGATGCCGTGCATCAGATAAAAGTCGATGTGGTCCGTCTGGAGCTTGCCCAGCTCCTCGGCCAGCAGCGCCTCCATCTCCGCCCGGTTGTGGACGGCCTCCGCGGGCATTTTCGTGGCGATGGTCACCTTGTCGCGGTAACCGTCGCGCAGCGCCTTGCCCAACACGGTCTCCGAGGTCTTGTCCAGATAGATGTAGGCGGTGTCGATGTAGGTCACGCCCCCGTCGATCGCGCGGCGGATCAGGGAGATCGCCTTTTCCTCATCAATGACGCTGTCGCCCGAGGCCGCGCCGTTGAAGCGCATGCACCCCAGTCCGAAGACGGACGATGTGACGTCCAGTTTTCCCATCTTGCGGTATTTCATATTCTGCTCCTCCTCTTTTCAGTCCGGCCGCCTGCCCTCCGGCGTACTTACCGGATATAGGTGACCTCGATGCGCTGCTCGTCGGCCTTGAGCTTGGGGAATTCCTTTGCGGCGTAGCCCAGCGCCATCGTGCCCACGCAGGTAAAGCCCTCCGGGAAGCCGAGGCGCTTCACCAGCTTGGGATTCTCGTTGATGCCGTACATGCTCATCCACAGATAGATGCTGTCGATGCCCAGATCCGTGGCAGCGACCATCATGTTCTGGATGACGCAGCCCGCGTTTGTAAACTCAATGCTTTTCAATATGCTCTCCTTTGAGGCGAGCACCACCAGCGTCGGAGCGCCGTAGAGCGGATGCGTTCCGGGGCGTTTTTTTGCGGATGATTCGTCGATGGCCTTCAAAAGCTCCGGGTCCTGCACCGCGTAGAGCTTCAGGCTCTTGAAATCCGCAGCGCCTACGGCGGCCTGCCCGCCGGCGAACAGGATGGCTTCCAGATCGGCGTCGCTGATCTGCCGGTCGGTGAAGCCGCGGGTCGAGTGTCTGGCTTTGATGGCGTCCAATGTGTTCATATTGCTCCTCCTTTGTGATCTGTCATGATCTGCGTCACAGTTTGAAGATGACCTTCAGGTAATTCCAGAGATAATACGGCACGAGGTAATCCGTGTGGTAATAATCGGAGATTGCAAACAGGAGATTGTTCTTTGCGGGGTCCGCGCCGTAGGAGAAGGGGCTCAGCTTGCTGAGCATGGCGATCTGCCTGCGCATGTTCGGCGTATCCCGCATGCCGCCGCAGGCGGCGTAGATGAAGAACGGCAAATCCGGATGCGCCTTGAGCGGCGCGGTGATGTAATCCGCGATCTCCGCATCGGTGAAGGTCGGGAACGGCGCGGACCCGGGCGGCATCGGCAGCGGCGTGTCGCAGGAAATGCCGCCGCTGGTCGGGCAGTACCACCGGAAGTACTCAAAGGCGTGGTGGAACATCCGCCAGGCCCACGCGGAGCCCCTCGAATAGCCGGAAAAGGCGCGGTGGTCCCGCGTGGCCTTGATGCCGGCGTCGGACGCGTCCTCCAGGTAGGTGTTGTAGCGCAGCTCTACGGCAGGGATGACGTCCTGGACGATCTCTCTGTCAAAGGCCGCGGGAATGCCCGGCGTCCAGCCGTCGCCCGCCTCGGCGCCGCCGGTCCGGCATCGCTCCGCCGCGTCACGCCACGGGTCCATGTAATACGTGACAAAGACGATGATGCACGCATCCAGCTTCCCGGAATCAAAGAGCATGTCGAACATGTACTGGTTCCCGCCCACGGCGAACATCTCCGGGCAGCAGGTGTTGCCGTGCTGGAAGTAAAAGACGTTGTACTTTCTGGCCTTGTCCTGCGCGTCATAGCACCAGGGCAGGTAAACATAGGCGTATTTGTGATAGGTTTTCCCGTTTCCATAGACGGCCGTATCGTATGCGACCCGCTCGACTTTGCCGAGCTTTTCCGGCACGCCGGTCCGCAGGCGGGTGTTTTCCTCAAACACGGTCTCATAAGGGATCACCTCGCCGGGCTTCGTCCGCACGATTCTGAATTCGTTCATAGCTTCCTCCGTTTCCCCAAGTGCTGGAATGTATCTTTTAGTGTATCATACGGCGGCGTCCGCCGCAAGCCGTTTCCCCTCAGTCGATGACTCGGACGACAGATCCCGGCCGCGGCTCCTCCACGCGGTCGGTACGGCTGTCGGATTCCTTCGAATCGCTGATCTCAACAAAGCAGAGCGCTTCCCTGTCGTAATCCCAGTGCGGCACGGCGTACCAGTAATTCATCAGGTCGACGTGCTCCCGCACGTTCCTTTCCCATCGCTCCGGCGGCAGGCCGAATTTCGACAGGCGCAAAAAGCACTCAAAGCCGTAAAGCCGGGGGTCCTCGATTGCGTTGTAGTCGTAGCGGCGGCGCTCGATGTAATACCACTGTCCGTTCTCGGCATGATCCCTTTCATAGCGCCACAGCTTTCGTGCGGGCGGGTTTTTCTCCTTGATGAAGCGGCAGACCTGCTCCAGCTGCCAATAGCGCAGGTCTTCCTCGTCCTTCGCCGCGTATACCACAACGTCCGGGCCGCCCCGCTCCCCCTCCTGCATCACCGTCAGGCCTTCCAGATAGTCGCATTGGAAAAAGTCGATCGGCGCGTCCGCCAGCTCCTCCGGCAGATGCGCGTGAATCCAGCGCTCATCCAGTCTCATCCGTCGCCCTTCCTTCTCCTGGCGTCGTTTTTCTAATCCGATTCTATCACAGAAAACCGCAGCGGTCAAAGCCGGATCGCGCCCGGCCGGTAGAAAAAATACACGATCCCGCAAGCCATACGGTTTGCGGGATCGTGTGCTTTTATTCCCTTTGCTCAGTCAAGCCAGCCCGGGCGGGCCTTGACGCCGAAGCGTTCCTCAAGCTGGTGCAGGTCCGCAACGGTGATGGTCTGCTTCCACGGCAGGTGCGCGATCTTCAGATAGACCGCCGCGGCCTTCTCCGCGGTCTCGATCAGGCCGAAGGTCTCGTCGAGGTCGCGCCCCGCGCCGTAAATACCGTGCTGCGCCCAGACGACGAGCCGCGCGGTCTTCATTTTCTCCGCCGTGGCCTGCCCGATCTCATTCGTGCCGCAGACCATCCACGGCAGAACGTTCACGCCCTCCGGGAACACGACGATGCACTCCGTCTCCATCTGCCAGAGCGTGCGGGTAAAAGTCTTCTCGTCGAGGTCGTGGACATAGGTCATCGCCAGCAGATTGTTCGGGTGGCAGTGCATGACGACGCGGTTTTCCGGATCGACGGAAAGCCGGGCGGCGTGGCTCATCATGTGGGCAGGAAACTCGCTCGTGAACTTGCCGCCGTCCGTGAAGCCCCACAGAAGCTGCGCGGTCTGCCCGCCGTCTGCAAGCCGGACGATGCCGAGGTTGACCGCCGGATCGTACTGCACGTTTTTGAAATACTTGCCCGTGCCGGTGACGAGGAAATACTTCCCGTCCAGCGCCGGGGCGGAAAAGCCCGTCGGGAGCGTGCGCAAAACGGCCTTACAGTCGAGGTATGCCGCGACGTCGGCCGCATCCAGCAGCACGGAAATGTTGCCGCCGTTGCGCTCGTCCCAGCCGTGGGCGTACATGTTTGTACAGGTGCGCACCAGCTCCACGAGCCACGGCGCGGTCAGGATGTCCTTCATGCTCTTGCCTCCAACACCTTGCGTTCATAGTCCTTGATCTCATTATACCATGCGCCGTCAAGCGGCCTGTCGCAGCGGCGGCAGTATTCGTCCCAGACCGCGCCGAAGGGCGCAGTCTTCAGCTCCTCCTGCGCCACCATGAGCTGCGTGAAGTCGCCCGCGTCCTGCATGGCCTTCAGCTTCTCATTCGGCTGCAAAAGCGCAAACAGCAGGGCCTTCTGGACGTTGCGGTAGCCCGTGACCCAGGCGCTGACGCGGTTGATGGAGGCGTCAAAGTAGTCCAGCGCGATGTGGACGCGGCCGGACAGCCCGCCGCAGCGGACGATCTCCCGGGCGATCTCGCGCGTCTCATCATCAAAGAGCACGACGTGGTCCGAGTCCCAGCGGATGGGGCGCGTGACGTGCAGCGCGATCTCCGGGAAAAAGGCCAAAAGCGCCGGGATCTTGTCGGAAACCACCTCGGTGGGGTGGTAGTGGCCGTTGTCCATCAGCGGGATGCACTTGTCCCGGTTCATTGCGGCGTAGGAGAGCGCGAACTCCGCGCTGCCGACGGTGTAGGCCTCCACGCCGATGCCGAAGACCTTGGACTCCACGCAGGGCTTGACCTTGCGGAAATCATAGGGCTCGCTCAAAATGGCGTCGATGCTCTCCTGATAGCGCACGCGCGGCCCCAGGCGGTCGGCGGGCACGTCCTTGAAGCCGTCGCCGGTCCAGATGTTCATGATGCATGGCTCGCCGAGCTGCTCGGCCAGATACGCCGAGATGCGGATGCAGGCCTTTCCGTGGTCGATCCAGAAGCTCCGCGTTTCCTCGTTGGGGCTGGAGAGCGTCAGCGGGTCGCACTTCGGGTGGGAGAAGAAGGTCGGATTGAAGTCGCAGCCGAGCTTCCGCGCCTTGCAGAAGTCCACCCACTTTTGAAAATGCTTCGGCTCCAGCTTGTCCCGGTCCGCCCATTCGCCGTTTTCAA
>CAMJPK010000049.1 GCA_946407675.1 uncultured Clostridia bacterium | reverse complement strand
TCCTCGGCCCCTCCGGCTGCGGCAAGACCACGACGCTGCGCATCATCGGCGGCTTCGAGACGCCCGACACCGGCGACGTGATCTTCATGGGCGAGGACATCAAGGACGTACCGCCCTACAGGCGCAACGTCAACACCGTTTTTCAGCGCTACGCGCTCTTTCCTCATCTGAACGTCTTCGAGAACGTGGCCTTTTCCCTTCGCGAAAAGAAGGTCCCCAAGGACGAGATCAACCGCAAGGTCACCGAGATGCTGGCCCTCGTGGCCCTCAAGGGCTTTGAAAAGCGCAGCGTGACCAGCCTCTCCGGCGGCCAGCAGCAGCGCGTCGCCATCGCAAGGGCCCTCGTCAACCAGCCGAAGGTCCTGCTCCTGGACGAGCCCCTCGCCGCGCTCGACCTCAAGCTGCGCAAGGACATGCAGGTCGAACTGAAGAACATCCAGAAGGCCACCGGCATCACCTTCGTCTTCGTCACCCACGATCAGGAGGAGGCCCTCACGATGAGCGACACCGTCGTGGTCATGAGCGAGGGGCGCATCCAGCAGATCGGCACCCCGGTCGACGTCTACAACGAGCCGAAAAACGCCTTTGTCGCGGACTTCATCGGCGAGAGCAACATCCTGGACGGCATCTTTCTGGAGGACCGCCGGGTGCGTTTCTCCGGCCACACCTTTGACTGCGTGGATACCGGCTTTGCCAAGCGCGAGGCCGTCGATGTGGTCGTCCGCCCCGAGGACGTCGACATCGTCCCGGAAAGCCGCGGCCACCTGACCGGCGTCGTCACCTCGGTGACGTTCATGGGCGTCCACTATGAGGTCATCGTCGACATCGGCGGCTTCAAATGGATGGTCCAGACCACGGACTTTGTGGACGTGGACGAGCACATCGGCCTTTACATCGAGCCCGACGCCATCCACATCATGAAGAAATCGGAGTATTCCGGTCTTTACGGCGACTATTCCTCCTTCTCCAACGAGCTCGACGAGCTGGAGCTCGACGACACGGAGGAAGCCGGAGGGGAGGCGGAGGAATGAACGCTGACGCCGCCGCGCTGCGCGCGCGCGCCAGGCGGACGCAGTGGGCGCTTCTGGCGCCCTACAGCCTGTGGTCGGTGCTCTTCATCGTCGTGCCGCTGGTCTTTGTGGCCTACTACGCCTTCACGGACAACGCCTTCGCCTTCACGACGGAGCATTTCGTCCGCTTCTTCACCGCCACAAGCAGCACCGATTCCGGCGAGGTGCGCACCTACCTGCTCATCTTCGGCCGCTCGCTGAAGCTCGCCGTGATCTCCACGGTGATCTGCCTGCTGCTGGGCTATCCGCTGGCCTACATCATGTCCCGCGCTAAGCCGCGGGCGCAGAAGATCATGATGACGCTCATCATGATCCCCATGTGGATGAACTTCCTCATCCGCACCTACGCGTGGATGACGATCCTGCAGGACACCGGCATCCTCAACGGCTTTCTCTCCCTTCTGGGGCTCGGCCGCGTCCACATCATCGGCACGGAGGGCGCTGTCGTTATCGGCATGGTCTACGACTATCTGCCCTACATGGTGCTGCCGATCTACTCCATTCTGGCGAAGCTGGACGTGCGGCTGATCGAGGCCGCCCGCGACCTCGGCTGCAACGGCGTTTCCGTGCTGCGCCGGGTGATCTGGCCGCTCTCGCTGCCCGGCGTGCTCAGCGGCATCACGATGGTCCTGATCCCCTCGGTCAGCACCTTCTACATCTCGCAGAAGCTCGGCAGCGGCAAGTTTTTCCTCATCGGTGACGCCATCGAGGGGCAGTATGTCGCCAACAACCTGCATTTTGCCGCTGCCATGGCCTTCATTCTCATGGTCGTGCTGCTCGTGTGCATGGCGCTGATGAAGTATCTCACAAATCGCCAGGTGAACGGAGGTGCGAAGGCATGAAGACCGCCTCCCGCGTCTTTACGACGCTCATCTTCCTCTTCCTGTTCGCGCCCATCGTGATCCTGCTCATCTTCTCCTTCAATGCCTCGAAGAGCTTATCCGTGTTCTCCGGCTTTTCGCTGAAATGGTACGGCGAGCTGCTGAACGATCAGGTCACGCTCTCGAGCGTGCGCAACACGCTGCTGCTGGCCGTCAGCGCCATGGTGATCTCCACCGTCATGGGCACCGCCGCCTCCGTCGGCATCGACCGGCTGCGCCGCCGCTGGCTGCGCGCCACGCTCAACACGGTCACCGACATCCCCATGACGAACCCGGACATCATCACCGGCATCTCGCTGATGCTCATGTTCGTCTTTGCCGGGCGGCTCATGGGCTTCAGCCAGTCGCTGAGCTTCTGGACCATGCTGATCGCCCACGTGACCTTCTGCCTGCCCTATGTGATCTTGCAGGTGCTGCCCAAGCTGCGGCAGATGGACCCCGCCCTGCCCGAGGCGGCGCAGGATCTCGGCTGTACGCCGCTGCGCGCCTTCTTCAAGGTCACGATCCCGGAGATCATGCCCGGCATCCTCACCGGGGCGATCATGGCCTTTACCATGAGCCTGGACGACTTCGTCATCAGCTACTTCACCTCCGGCGCGGGCTTCCAGACCCTGCCGATCCGCATTTACAACATGACCAAGAAAACGGTCACGCCGAAGATGTACGCCCTTGCGACGATCATCTTCTTCGTCATTCTCGCGCTGCTCATCATCAGCAGCTTCACCGACCGGGACGACACGAAAAAGAAGAAGCTCTACCGTCGGCAACCCGACTGAAATCCACCACAGAAAGGAAAACGCAAATGAAAAAGACACTCTCCCTGCTCCTTGCGTGCGCGCTTATGGGCGCCCTGCTCGCCGGCTGCGGCGCCGGCGGGGACAAGCCCGCCGCCTCCGGCGGCACGCTCACCCTGAACGTTTACAACTGGGGCGAATACATCTCCGACGGCAGTGAGGGCAGCTATGACACCGTCACGGAGTTTGAAAAGTGGTACCAGTCCGCGTACGGGCAGAAGGTCAAGGTCAACTACGACACCTACGCCTCCAACGAGGATATGTATGCCAAGCTCTCCGCCGGCGCGGTCAGCTATGACGTTGTGATCCCCTCCGATTACATGATCGCGCGCATGGCCGAGGAGGGCATGCTGCTGGAGCTGGATTTTGACAACATCCCCAACAGCGCCAACATCGACGACGATTTCAAGGGCCTCTTTTTCGACCCGGAGAACAAGTACACCGTGCCCTACACCTACGGCGTCACCGGCATCATCTGGGACGCCAATCAGGTGGACGAAGCCGACGCGCGCGGCTGGGAGCTGCTCTGGAATGAGAAGTACGCCGGCATGATCCTGCAATACAACAACCCGCGCGACGCCTTCGGCACCGCGATGTACAAGCTGGGCATCGACGTCAACACCACGGACAAGAGCGAATGGGACCGCGCGTATGACGAGCTGATAGCCCAGCGCCCGCTGCGCTACGGCCTCGTGATGGACGAGATCTACAACCTCATGGAATCCGGCGAGGCCGCCATCGGCGTTTACTACGCCGGCGACTACTTCACGATGCTCGACGCGCAGGCCGACGGCGTGGACCTGCAGTTCTACTATCCCGAGCCCACCAACTACTTCATCGACGCCATGTGCATCCCCAAATGCTGCCAGAACAAGGAGCTGGCCGAGCGCTTCATCAACTTCATGCTCGACCGCGACGCCGCCGTCGCCAACGCGGAGTACACCTATTACGCCTCCCCGAACCGCACCGTCTACACCGACGCGGACTACATCGAGGAGATGGGCGAGGAGGCCATGGAGATCCTCTACCCCGGCAATGACGACTTCGCCGCGAACTTCGACCGCGTGGCCTACCGCAACCTGCCGCAGGAGACGCTCGACTATATGAACACCCTGTGGGAAAACGTCAAGATCAGCTGATACGAAACCAACCAAAGAGCGCGTTGCATCATGCAATTCCAAGCCCGTCATTCCGAGCCGTAGGGCGCGTCGACCCCGACGCGCCGCACACCGGCACGGGAATCCGTCCTCTCATCGCAGGAAAACGGATTGCCACGGCCCCTTGCAGGGCCTCGCAATGACAAGCCATGCATTTTGCAACGCGCTCTTTTTCTATTGCGTCCACGGCAGCCGTACGCGCACGCCGGCGAGCGCCTGCTTCGCGCAGACCGCCAAAAGCGGAAAGACGAGCATTCCCGCGACGCCCCAGATGCGAAAGCCGAACCAGATCGCGGCGAGCGTCCACAGCGGGTGCAGCCCGAGCTGGTCGCCGAGCAGCTTCGCCTGTATGCTCTGGTGGATCACCGTGACGGCGGCGTAGGTCAGCGCCAGCCCGACGCCCAGCGGGACGTTCCCGCGCAGCACCTCCCACGCCGCCCACGGCAGCAGCACCGTCCCGGTCCCGAGCACGGGCAGCGCGTCGATCAGCGCCGTCATCAGCGCAAGCAAAAGCGCATACTCCACCTTCAGCAGCGCGAAGGCCGCCGTGAGCAGCGCAAAGGTGATGGCCAGCAAAATGCCCTGCGCCTTCAGCCAGCGCCCCAGCGTCCGGCGCAGCTCGCGCCGCAGCAGCCGCGCCCGGCACAGCAATCGCTCCGGGAGCAGCCGCGCCGCCGCGTGCAGCAGCTCGGGATAGAGCGACGACATGAAATACGCCCCGATCACCGCGCTCACCGCGAACAGCAGCGCCGCCGGCGCGCCGGCGGCCAGCGACGGCAGCAGGCGCAGCGCCCGCTGCGACAGCTCGCCGGGCAGCCGCAGCAGCCCCTCCTCCGCCCCCTGCAGCGCCCGCTCCAGCCAGACGCCGACGCCCTCCGGCGCGCGGGACAGCACGCGCTGTGCCGCCGCCTCCCAGCGCCCGAGCGTCCCGGTGAGCGTGCGCACGATCTCCGGCGATCGCGCGCCGAGCTCGCCCAGCTCGAGCGCCAGACGCCGCAGCAGCAGCCACGCCAGCCCCGCCGTGACGGCGAGCGCGCCGATCAGCGTAAGCCCCGCTGCCAGCGGCCTGGGCACGCGGCGCCGGCACAGCGCCGCGACCGCCGGCTCCAGCACCGCCGCGCAGCCCAGCGCGAGCAGAAACGGCGCCGTCAGCGGCAGCAGCCAGCGCACGGCGGCATACACCGCCGCCGCGGCGCACAGCAGCGTCAGCGCGGTGTTCGTCAGTTTGGAAGAGGACAGCCGCATATTCCCCGCTCCTGTGAAGAAAATAACGCTTGCGTCGTTGCGTAGAATGTGCTATGATACGTCGCATAAACACAAATGACCGCGTAATATGGACATTGAAGGAAACGGAGGACGCCGAAATGTCGAAGCCCAAGCTCTACATCGTCGAGGCGGAGATGCTGCCGGAGGTTTTCCTGAAGGTCAGCGAGGCCAAGGAGCTGCTCCAGACCGGCGCCGCCGCCACGGTGGCGGAGGCCGCCGCGATGGCCGGCATCAGCCGCAGCGCATTCTACAAGTATAAGGACGCGATCCGCCCCTTCCGGGACATCAAGCGCGAGCGGGCGATCACAATGAGCATCCTGACGCGCGACAAGCCCGGCGCGCTCTCCTCCGTCCTTAGCATTTTTGCCGCGATGCGCGCAAATATTCTCACGATCAACCAGTCCATTCCCACCAACGGCGTCGGCGTCGTCACGATCGCCTTCGTCACGGAGGACATGGACGCCTCGCCGGAGACGCTGGCCGCGCAGATTGACGCGCTGCCGGACGTGATCCGGACCGAAGTATTAGCCGGATAAACAGGAGGACATGACTATGAACAAAGTTGCATTGCTCGGCTGCGGCATCGTCGGCGGCGGCGTCGCCGCCATCATGCGCGACAACGCGGCGTATCTGGAAAAAAGCGTCGGCCACCCCGTCGAGCTCAAGTACATTCTGGAAAAGCGCGACTGCAGCGGCGAGCCGTGGGCGGACAAGGTGATCGGGGACTTCTCCGTCATCGAGAACGACCCGGAGATCTCCGTCGTGGCGGAGTGCATCGGCGGCGTGGGCGTCGCCTATGAATTCGTGAAGCGCGCACTGCTCGCCGGCAAAAGCGTCGTCACCTGCAACAAGCAGATGATCGCCGAGCGCGGCCTGGAGCTGCTCGCCATCGCGAAGGAGAAGAAGGTCTTTCTGCTCTTTGAGGCCAGCGTCGGCGGCGGCATCCCGCTGCTGCGCCCGCTCACCAACTGCCTCTCCGCCAACCGCATCGAGGAGGTCTGCGGCATCGTCAACGGCACGACCAATTATATTCTCACGCAGATGATCCAATGCGGTCAGGACTTTGACCGCGCGCTGGCCGACGCGCAGAAGCTCGGCTACGCCGAGGCCGACCCCACCGCGGACGTGGACGGCATCGACGCCATGCGGAAGCTGTGCATCCTCGTGGACCTGTGCTTCGGCAGCAACCTCCCGCCCGAGAAGGTGCCCACTGAGGGCATCCGCGGCGTCACCGCGGAGGACGCGGCGCTGGCCGAGCGCCTCGGCTACGCGATCAAGCTTTTGGCGCACGCCCGCCGTCTGGACGGCGAGCGCTTCACGGCCTACGTCGCCCCGCATCTTGTGGCGCGGGACAATCTGCTCGCCAGCGTCAGCGGCGTGATGAACGCCGTCGCGGTGCGCGGCAACGCCGTGGGCGAGACGCTGTTCTACGGCGCGGGCGCGGGGCGCATGCCCACCGCAAGCGCCATGGTCGCGGACATCCTCGACACGATGCGCCGCGGCAACGGGCGCAAGTTCATCGACTGGGGCCCGGAGCAGCCGGAGCGCCTCGTCGATCCGGACGCCGTGCCCACCCGCTGGTTCGTCCGCTATTCCGGCGGCTGCGTCAGCGCCTTCTCCGAGGACTGCATCAGCGAAAACGGCTTTTGCGCCGCGATCACGCCGCCGATGGACCGCGCCTCCCTCATGGCAAAGCTCGCCGGGCTGGAGATCGAGAGCGTCTTCCGCGTGCTGGATTAACGCCCGCCGGCCCTCGCGCGTAAGATGGGGGTGGACGCCGCATGCGTCCGCAGTAATCAAGGGGTAATAGCCAATGTTAATTGTTCAGAAATACGGCGGGAGCTCGGTCGCGGACGCCGCGAAGATCGAGCGCGTGGCCGGCATCATCGCCGACACCTACCACGCCGGGAACGAGGTTGTCGTCGTGCTCTCCGCGCAGGGGGACACCACGGACGACCTGATCGGGAAGGCCAGGGAGATCAATCCGAATCCCTCCAAGCGGGAGATGGACGTGCTGCTCACCGTCGGCGAGCAGATCTCCGTCGCCCTCATGGCCATGCAGCTGGAAAAAATGCGCCTGCCCGTCGTCAGCTTGACCGGCTGGCAGATCGAAATGAACACCGACAGCACCTACGGCGCGGCGCGCATCAAGTCGATATCGACCGAGCGCATCCGCCGGGAGCTGGATAAAAACCGCATCGTCCTCGTGGCGGGCTTTCAGGGCATCAACAAGTACGGCGACGTCACCACGCTCGGGCGCGGCGGCAGCGACACCACCGCGGTGGCGATCGCGGCGGTGCTCGGCGCGGACAAGTGCCAGATCTACACCGACGTGGACGGCATCTACACCGCCGACCCGCGCAAGGTCCCCGGCGCAAAGAAGCTCTCCGCCATCACCTACGACGAGATGCTGGAGCTCGCCTCGCTCGGCAGCCAGGTGCTGCACAACCGCTCCGTGGAGCTGGCAAAGCGCTACCACGTCGATCTGGAGGTGCTCTCCAGCTATGAGCGGAAACCGGGTACAAAAGTCAGGGAGGTCGTGAAAGACGTGGAACGAATGATCATCAGCGGCGTCGCGAAGGACGCCGACATCGCAAGGATCACCGTGGCGGGCGTGCCCGACCGGCCGGGCGTCGCGTTCCGCGTGTTCTCCGCCATGAGCCGCGCGAAGATCAACGTCGATATCATCTTGCAGTCCGCCGGCAGCGACGGGACCAGCGACATCAGCTTCACCGTCGCCGAGGACGACGCCGACGCGGCGAAGGCCGCGCTGGAGGCCGCCGCCGAGGCCGTCGGCTGCGACCACATCGCCGTTGACCGCGATGTTGCCAAGGTCAGCGTCGTCGGCGCGGGCATGATGAACTCCTCCGGCATGGCCGTGCGGATGTTCGAGGCGCTGGCCAACTGCCACATCAACATCCAGATGATCTCGTCCAGCGAGATCAAGCTCTCCGCCGTCATCGCCCAGTCCGACGCCGACCGCGCCGTGCAGGCCGTGCACGAGAAGTATTTCGGGGAGGGCTGACGCCGCCGTTTTTGCGTGCAGCTGTCTTAAGAGAGGCATATCGCAATGTTGTCTTATATCCTGCAAAACTGGACGCTGATCCTCATTCTGGCTGCGTTTTCGATCGCGCTGCGTTATACGGCGTTTCTGGACGCCGTGACGATCCGGCGCATGTATACGCTGATCGTCGGGATCTTCCTGCTCTCGATCGTCGTCTATCTGGAATTTCTGTTCGTCGATCGGGGCACGGGCCGGGAAGCGCGCGTCATCCTGATGGCGATCCGCTACAGCGCGACGCCCTTTATCATCGCGCAGGTCATCTGCACGCTCATCAAGAAGCAGCACTGGGCCCTGTTTTTGCCCGCCGTCGTCCTCACGGCGGTCGACGTCATCTCCATCTTCACCGGCGTCGTCTTCCGCGTCGACGCCTCCGGCGTCTTCTCCCGCGGCCCGCTCGGCATGCTGCCCTTCGTCGTGGCCGGGCTGTACTGCTTTCTCCTGCTCTTTTTCCTCTTCCGGCGCTGCAACCGGCAGGCCATGGAGATCATCCCGATCGTCTTTCTATGCGTCGCCCTGCTCTCCGGCCTGCTCTTCCCCTTCGTGTTCGGCAAGGCCTACGCTTATATCTTCTGCACGACCATCGCCGTCGCGCTGTTCGTCTACTATGAGTTCCAGATCCTCCAGCTGACGAAAAAGGACTCGCTGACGGGGCTGCTCAACCGCCACGCCTTCTACGCCGACCTCGCGAAAAGCCCGGAGGATCTCTCCGCGGTGGTCTCGATCGACATGAACGGGCTCAAGCCGATCAACGACAACGAGGGCCACGCCGCCGGCGACGAGGCGCTTTCCGCGCTGGCGCGCTGCTTCCAGCGCGCGCTGAAGCGCCGCCAGTTCGCTTACCGCGTCGGCGGCGACGAATTCGTGATCCTCTGCCGCCGCTGCTCCCACGATGAGCTGCTCCAGCTCGTTGAGCGCATCCGGCAGAACGTCGCCGAAACGCCCTACACCTGCTCCATCGGCTACGGCGAGGCTGCGGGCGGCGCCAGAACGCCCGACGAGATGCTCAAGGAGTCCGACGAGATGATGTACGCGGAAAAGGCGCGCCACTACGCCGCCGCCGGGATCGACCGCCGGAAACGCTGAGCGCGCCGCGAAGTGTGTTTGATCAGGGTCCCGAAGGGTTCATATGTTTACAGTCAAGGGCGCGGGCCGTTCAGCCCGCGCCCTTTGACTGTTTTCCGTTCACTTCGCCTGCTGCGCAATCTTTCGCTTCCAGCAGCGGTGGCACATCGCGACATAGCTGTCGTTGCCGCCTAAGAGGATCTGGCTGCCCTCGGTGACGACCTTCCCTTCCGCGTCGATGCGGGCGTTGACCGTCGCCTTGCTGCCGCAGGCGCAGACCGTCTTGATCTCGGTGATGGAATCCGCCAGCTCCATGAGGCGGCGGGAGCCGGGGAAAAAGCGGGTCTGGAAATCCGTCCGCAGCCCGAAGCAGAGCACGGGGATGTTGTCCTCGTCCACGAGCGCGCGCAGCGCGTCGATCTGCTCCGGCGTGAAAAACTGCGCCTCGTCCGCGATGATAACGTCGTGCGCGCCGGCGGCGCGGTAGGCCGCGATGATGTCCTGCTCGGGCGTGATGATCTGCGCGCAGCAGGATAGACCGATACGGCTGCGGATGACGTCCGCGCCGTCGCGCGTGTCGGTGCTGGGCTTGATGAGCCATACCGTCATGCCCTGCTCCAGATAGTTGAAGCGGGTGATGAGCGCCTGCGCGCTCTTGCTGGAGCCCATGGCCCCGTATTTGAAATAGAGCTTTGCCATCGTACTTCTCCTTCCGGCGCGCCGGAGCCGTCGCGCCCTACTTGTGCCGCAAAAAGCCGCGGATGCGCTCCATAACGATGTCCATGGCCACCTGATTGCGCCCGCCCTCCGGGATAATGAGGTCGGCGTTGCGCTTGCTCGGCTCCACAAACTCCTCGTGCATCGGCTTGACCGTGCTGAGATACTGCTTCACGACGCTGTCGAGACTGCGCCCGCGGTCGCGCACGTCGCGGACGATGCGGCGCAGAATGCGCACGTCGGCGTCCGTGTCGACGAAGAGCTTGATGTCCATTTCCCTGCACAGCTCCGGCTCGGCAAAGATGAGGATGCCCTCCACCACCAGCACCCGCGCCGGGCGGACCTCCACGGTTTTCTCGCTGCGGTTGTGGATCGTGAAGTCGTAGACCGGGCAGCGCACGGTCTCCCCGCGCTTGAGCGCGCGGACGTGGGCGAGCATCAGATCGGTCTCGAAGGCGTTGGGGTGGTCGTAATTGAGCTTGCAGCGCTCGGCGTAGGGCAGCTCGTCGTGCGCCTTGTAGTAGCTGTCGTGGTGCAGCACGGCCACGTCCCCGCCGAACTCCTTGACGATGCGCTTCGTGATGGTGGTCTTGCCGCTGCCGGTCCCGCCGGCGATCCCGATGGTCAGGACATCCATGGCGCATACCTCCGGTATCTTGGATTGTTGCATTTCCAGTTTAGCACAGCATGTCGTTTCTTGCAATTTGACTTTTGCGGAAAACCGCATATAATTTTATCAGAACTATCCCGTAAGGAGGCGCAGACCATGGCAATCCCAACCCCCCACAACACCGCGCGGGCCGGCGAGATCGCAAAAACCGTCCTCATGCCCGGCGACCCGAAGCGCAGCCGCTTCATCGCGGACAATTTCCTCACCGATCCCATCCTCGTCAACGACACCCGCGGCGTGCAGGGCTACACCGGCACATGGAAGGGCGTCCCGGTGACCGTCATGGCCTCCGGCATGGGCATCCCCTCCATCGGCATCTACAGCTGGGAGCTCTACACCGAATACGGCGTGGACAACATCATCCGCGTGGGCTCCGCCGGCGCGCTGCAGGAGGACCTGCACGTTTTGGACATCGTGCTCGGGCAGGGCGCCTGCACCGATTCCAACTTCGTCCACCAGTTCGGGCTGAACGGCACCTTCGCCCCCATCGCGGACTACACGCTTTTGCGCGCCGCGCTCGATTGCGCCGAGGAACGGGGCCTAAACGTGCGCGTGGGCAATCTGCTCTCGTCGGACAATTTCTACGACGGCGGCGGCTGTGACAGCCACGATGCGTGGAAGCGCATGGGCGTCCTCGCCGTGGAGATGGAGGCCGCGGGGCTCTATATGAACGCCGCGCGGCTCGGCAAGCGCGCGCTCGCGATCTGCACGATCTCCGACCACATCTATCTTCCGGAGAATCTGTCCGCGGAGGAGCGACAGATTTCCTTCCGTGGCATGATCACGCTCGCCCTCGATACCGCCGCGCGGATGGCCAGGCTCTGATTCCGGGACGCATCGCCATATATTGTGCCCTGCCGGTCGGCAGGGCACAATATATTTTGTTTGCCGCAGCATGGGCGCACCACGTTGACATAAGAAATTTCTCCCCGGATTCGAGCATTTCTTTGCGCTTTTCCCTTGATTTGCGCATCGGCACAGTGTATAATCCCTTTGGTCGGGAGGCGGACATGCCCGCGCCCGACAAACCATTTGTCCAATAATTTTTTGGGAGGAATACAAAATGAAGAAGATTCTGGCACTGCTCCTGGCGCTGGCTCTGGTCGTCTCCCTCGCCGCCTGCGGCGCGAAGAAGCCCACCGAGACCAAGCCCGAGACCAAGGTCACCGAGAACGCCGACGAGGTCCCCGATAACATGACGAGCTCCGACGGCAAGTACGAGGTCGCCTTTGTCACCGACGTCGGCCAGCTGAAGGACAAGTCCTTCAACCAGGGCACCTATGACGGCGTGAAGCTCTATGCCAACAACAACGGCCTGAGCTACAAGTACTATCAGCCCGCCAACGGCGACGCCGCCACCGACGATGACCGCTATGACGCGATGAAGAGCGCCTGCGAGAACGGCGCGAAGGTCGTCGTGGCCGCCGGCTTCATGCAGGGCGGCGCGCTTGAGCGCGCGGCCAAGGACTTCCCCGACACCAAGTTCGTCTTCATCGACGGCTGGGGCATGGGCCTTGACAACGTCGTCGGCATCGCCTTCAACGAGCATGAGTGCGGCTACCTCGCCGGCTATGCCGTCGTGAAGGAAGGCTACGAGAAGCTCGGCTTCTGCGGCGGCGGCGGCGGCAACAACCCGGCTGTCTGCCGTTACGGCTACGGCTTCGTTCAGGGCGCCAACGCGGCTGCTGCTGAGATGGGCAAGCAGATCGAGGTCAAGTACACCTGGCTGTACGGCGCCTCCTTCTCCGCCTCTCCCGAGCTGCAGACTCTGACCAACGGCTGGTATGAGAACGGCACCGAGGTCATCTTCTCCGCCGGCGGCTCCATCTTCCAGTCCATCGCTGCCGCCGCCTCCGCCAACGACAAGTTCGTCGTCGGCGTTGACACCGACCAGTCCTACGAGTCCGACACCGTCATCACCTCCGCGCTGAAGGGCGTCAAGGAGGCGGCTGCCTGGGCCATCGGCAAGGCCTATGACGGCACCTGGGCTTCCCTGAACGGCTTCGTTTCCCTCGGCGCTGCCGACGGCGCCACCGGCCTGCCCGAGGCCACCTGGTCTCTGAAGAACTACTCCGTGGACGAGTACAAGGCCCAGCTGGCCGACATCGTCTCCGGCAAGCTGCAGATCAGCTCTGACGTGCTCGAGAACGACGCCATCACCACCGTCAACTTCTCCAACACCACCGTGGAATACGTCGCCTGATCCGAAAGGCGCAACCCCTTTGGGAAGCGGCCGCAAAATGCGGCTGCTTCCCCTTTTTTTCTTCCGCGTTGTCCTTGCAATCCGACGCAAGGCCCGGTATAATCATCTTATGGCTTTTTATGGTTTTTCCCCGGCGGGGCGCCGCGTCCCGCGTATCTGAAACGAAAGCAGGTGACTGCATGGGCGAACCCGAATATGTGATCGAAATGCTTCACATCACGAAGGAGTTTCCCGGCATCCGCGCCAACGACGACATCACGCTCCAGCTGCGCCGCGGCGAGATCCACGCGCTGCTGGGCGAGAACGGCGCCGGAAAAAGCACGCTGATGAGCGTCCTGTTCGGCCTGTACCAGCCGGAGCAGGGCGAGATCCGCAAGAACGGCGTCAAGGTCGACATCCGCGACCCCAACGACGCGACGGCGCTGGGCATCGGCATGGTGCACCAGCACTTCAAGCTCATCGAGGTCTTCACGGTGCTGGACAACATCATCCTCGGCGCGGAGACGACGAAGCTGGGCTTTCTGCAAAAGAAGGCCGCCCGCGAAAAGGTGGAGGCGATCTCCAAAAAGTACGGCCTTTCCGTCGATCTGGACGCGAAGGTCGAGGACATCACGGTCGGTATGCAGCAGCGCGTCGAGATCCTCAAGATGCTCTACCGCGACAATGACATCCTCATCTTTGACGAGCCCACCGCCGTCCTCACCCCGCAGGAGATCGACGAGCTCATGGCCACGATGAAGGAGTTCGCCCGCGAGGGCAAGAGCATCCTCTTCATCTCCCACAAGCTCAACGAGATCATGGCCGTGG
>CAMJPK010000048.1 GCA_946407675.1 uncultured Clostridia bacterium | reverse complement strand
CGGCGCGACTTCAAGCCCCGCAACGTGTTTGCGTTCATCCTCTTCTTCACGATGCTGTTCAACGGCGGTATGACCGCCAGCTACATCGTGTGGACGCGCCTGTTCCACATCAAGAACACGCTCTGGGCCTACCTGCTGCCCGGCGCGCTGATGGGCGGCATGAACGTGCTGCTTGTGCGCAACTACTACAACGTCAACATCCCCTACTCCATCATTGAGGCGGCGCGCATCGACGGCGCAAACGACATGCGCATCTACACCGGCATCATGGTGCCGCTGTCGAAGCCGGTCATGACCACCATCGGCCTGTTCGCCGCCCTCGGCTACTGGAACAACTGGACCAGCGGTCTGTACTACATCAGCAACCCGAAGCTCTATTCCATCCAGGTCTATCTGAAAAAGCTGATGGACTCCATCTCCTTCCTCAAGACCTCGGACCTCGCCGACGAGTCGGCCAAGCTGGCGCTGCAGGCGCTGCCGACGGAGTCGGCCCGTATGGCCATAGCGATCATTGCCATATTGCCGATCCTGCTCGTCTACCCGTTTATCCAGGGCGAGCTCATCAAGGGCATGGTCGTCGGCGGCGTGAAGGGGTGAGTGCACATGCTGACAAGAAAACCGTTTGAAACCGCCGCGCCGGAGGCCGTCGGCATCCGCAGCGCGGACATCCTCGATTACATCGACGCGCTGGAGCGCAGCCAGACCGAGATGCACGGGCTCATGATCATGCGCCACGGGAAGCTGTGCGCGCAGGGCTGGTGGGCGCCCTTCGCCCCGGAGGTGCGCCACGGGCTGCAGAGCCACACGAAGACCTACGCCGCCACCGCGGTGGGCATCGCCTACACCGAGGGGCTGGTCAAGCTGGACGAGCGCATCATCGACATCTTCCCGGAGGACGCGCCGGAAAACCCGAGCGAGAACCTCAAGCTCCTCACCGTGCGCGACGTGCTGTGCATGGGCTGCGGCATGGACGAGATGCCGCGCAACAGCGCCCATTGGATTCGCGACTTCCTGCACATCCCCGTGAACCACAAGCCCGGCACGACCTATATGTACAACTCCTCCGGCTCCACGCTTTTAGGCTCCATCGTCCGCAAGAAGACCGGGCTGGGCCTGCACGACTATCTGACGCCGCGCCTGTTCAACAAGATCGGCATCGACCCGGACAACCTGCGCTGGCTGCGCATGGCCGACGGCATCGAGGTCGGCGGCGGCGGGCTGTTCGCCACGACGGAGGACAACTTCCGATTGATGAAGCTCTACGCCGACGGCGGCGTGTGGGAGGGCGAGCGCATCCTCGCGGAGGACTACGTCAGGCTCGCCACCACGAACCAGAACGACTCCGCCACGGAAGCGAAGAACAACCCCGAGGCGTCGGACAACTTCCTCGGCTACGGCTTCCAGATCTGGATGTGCAAGCCGCGCGGGGCCTACCGGGCCGACGGCGCGATGGGGCAGTTCTCCATCGTCCTGCCCGAGCAGGATATGATCATCGGCATCACGGAGACGGCCGTGGGCGCGCACTGGGCGCAGAGCACGCTGAACATCACCTGGGACTTCATCGAGAAGGTCACGGCGCAAAGCGCCCTGCCCGAGGACCCGGAGGCCTACGGCGCGCTGCAGCGCAAGCTGGCGCGGCTGAACATCGGCAACCCGCCCTGCCAGCCCTACAGCCCGATGGTCCCGGTCATCAGCGGGAAGACCTTCCGCATGGACAGCGGCCACTTCACCCCCTTCGCGGGCAACTTCATGACCGGCGAGGGGCCGGACGACATCGTCCGCTTCGCGCTGGACTTCGACGTGTACGGCTGCATCTGGCGCTTTGAGACCAAGTCCGGCCGCACCGAGGCCGTGCGCGTCGGCACCGGCGGGGCGCGCTTCACGAACCTGCTGGGCAAGAGCGAGGACTGCACGCAGCTTTATTTGTGCGACGCGTACTGGCCGGAGGACGACGTCTTCGAGATGCACTGCCGCTGGCTGGAGACCTGTCTGCAGGACGTCTACCGCCTGCACTTCGCCCCCGACGGGAAGGTGGAGATCGACGTGAGCAACAATTCCCCGTTCCGCTTCGGGAAGATCGAGCCGGTCACGGCGCATATGGAATAAGCTTGCCACCGCGGGAAAAATACGCTAGAATAAGGGCGCGTTGCAAAATGCTCCCACCGGTCATTGCGAGGCCCCGTCGGGGCCGTGGCAATCCGCTTTCTCCGTGAAAAAGGGACGGATTCCCACGCCAGTGTGTGCACTGTCTCGGAATGACGGGGGTTGCACGCATTTTGCAACGTGCTCTTGTCTATAAGGAGGCGCTTATGGGCGGCTTTCGCTACAACAATCCGATCATCGCCTTTCTGGTGAAGATCGCGAATATGATGATCGTCAGCTTTTACTGGGTGGTCTGCTGCATCCCGGTCGTGACGATCATGCCCGCGACCGCGGCGCTGTGGCACAGCGTGAACAAGGTGGTGTTCGGCAGCGGCACGGGGCTGACGCGCGATTTCTTCAACGCGTTCAAGGGCGCGTGGAAGCCCGGCGTCTGGCTGTCGCTGCTCGTCGCGGCGATGGGCGGGCTGCTGTACCTCGGCATCCACAGCGCGCTGCAGCTCTGGCGCAGCGGCGTGCTCGGCGCGATCTACATGGCGCTCGGCGTGCTCATCGCGCTCATTTTGCTGCCGGCGATCCTCTACATCGGCCCGGTGCTGGCGAAGTTTGAGGGCAGCGTGAACATGGTGCTGCGCCTCGCGCTCTACCTCTCGTCGAAAAAGATTTTGCAGTCGATCTGGTTCGTCGTGCTGCTGGCCGCCGCGGTGGCCGCCATCGACTTTTTCCCGCTGCTGCTGCTGATCGTCCCGGCGCTCTACGTCGATCTGATCCGCGGCGGCGTCAACAAGCGGATCCGCGAGTACATGGACGCCAACGGCCTGACCGAGCCGGACGAGGCGGCGGAGGAGGAGACGCCGGCGGCGGCGGAGCCGGGCGCGAAGGAGCTTGACCGGCTGCTCTCCGAGGACGACGGGGAAGGCGGGGAGAAGAAATGACGCAAGTGGAGCTTGTCAATCTGCTGAAGATCTACCCCTTCCAGAAGGTCGGCGGCGTGTTCAACAGAAAAAAGAAGGCCGCGCTGCTGGAAAAGCAGCGGGCCATGCCCTATACGACCAACGAGGGCGTCATCGCCCTGCAGCACGTCTCGGCGACGATCGCGCCGGGCGAATTCGTCGTGCTGCTCGGCCCCTCCGGCTGCGGCAAGACGACGCTCATCCGCCTGATCGCGGGGCTCGACGAGCCGACGCTGGGCGAGGTGCGCTTCGATGGGAAGCCAATGAACAACCTGCCGCCCGAGCAGCGCGACGTGGCGATGGTGTTCCAGAACTATTCGCTTTATCCGCATTTGAGCGTGTTCGACAACATCGCTTTCCCGCTGCGCACGGCGCACATGCCCCGCGAGGAGCTGGACGCCGCCGTCGGCGGCATCGCGGAAATGTTGGGGCTGAAGGCGGTTTTGAAGCGCCTGCCCGCCGAGCTGTCCGGCGGACAGCTCCAGCGCGTCGCCATCGCAAGGGCGCTGGTGCGCCGTCCCCGGCTCTTTTTGCTGGACGAGCCGTTTTCCAACCTCGACGCGCCGCTGCGCGCGAGCTTGCGGCAGGAGCTGAAAAAGCTCCACGCCGCGCTGGGCACGACCTTCCTTTACGTCACGCACGACCAGTACGAGGCGCTGTCGCTCGCCACGCGCATCATCGTGATGCACGACGGCATGATCGTGCAGGACGGCACGCCCGCCGAGGTGTATAACCGTCCGACGAACCAGTGGGTCGCCGCCTTTGTCGGCGCGCCGCAGATGAATTTTTTCTGGGACGTGCCGGTGCGCGGCGGCGTTGTGGAGGTGCTGGGGCGGCGCGTGGAGCTCACGCCGGCGCAAATGGACGCCCTCGGCGGCGAGACGAGCGTGACCGTCGGGCTGCGCCCCGTCCACCTGCTGCTGGGCGACAGCGGCGAGGCGGCGAGCGTGCGCTATACGGAGCTTCTGGGCGCGGAGTGCATCGTGCATCTCGACTACAAGGGCTGGGAGCTCACCGCCGTGACCGGGGAGGAGGAGGGGAGCGCCCTCCTGCGCGGGCAGACCGTGCGTCTCGCGCCGCAGCCGGGCAAACTGCATTTCTTCCGAGGCGACGGGGAACGGATTTGAAATGGACGAAAAGAAAAATGAGCGCCGGTGCGGCGCTCATTTTTTGTTGGTGCCGGGGGCAAGCCCCCGGCCCACGATTTGCGGGCTGTGGCGGCGGGGGCAAGCCCCCGGTCTACGGGGAGGGACGCGGCGCGGCGCGCCGGGTCGTCGCGCCCTACAGGGCAGGCGAATCAGGCGGGTCAAAGGCCCTGCTCGGATAACCATTCGGCGCACAGAGAGGCCCAGCGCGCGACGTGCGGCAGGTTCATCGCCAGATCGTTGTGGCCGTCGGCGAGGGCGAGCCCGTGGACGCCCTCGGGGAAGAGGTGCATCTCAAAGGGGATGCCCACCGCGGTCAGCGCCTGCCCGAGCGTGAAGGAGTGGCGCGGGTCGTCGCTGTTGGTCTGCCAGATGAAGAAGGGCGGGGTCTCCGGCGTGATGTTGACCTCCGGCGCGAAGTAGATGAGCTCCTTTTTGTTCGCGACGAAGGGGTTGCGCGTGAAGTCCGCGAAGGGGTCCGCGAAGAAGCCGCCGGGCAGTCCGGCAAAGGCAAAGGCGCCGTAGCCGAGCACCGCCGCGTCCGGGCGGCAGCTTTCGCGCTCGACTGCGTCGGCGGCGTCCGGGTCGCCCGCGTCAAAGTGGGTGGCGCAGTTGGCGCCGAGCATGCCGCCGGCGGAAAAGCCCATGACGGCGACCTTGTCCGTGACGCCGAGCACGTCCTTGTACGCGCGCAGGAGGCGGATCGCGCGCTGCATGTCGTACATGGCGTCGAAGCGGCCGTAGGGCTTGATGCGGTAGGTGAGGATCGCGGCGTTGAAGCCCGCGTCCACAAAGTATTTCGCGACGTTCATTCCCTCGCAGCCGGTGCGCGTTTCAAAGCCGCCGCCGTGGGCGACGACGACGGTGCCGCGCGGCGTGTCCGCGCCCTTCGCGGGCACGAAAACGATGGAGGGCTGCGGGTGGACGTCGGCCAGCTCGCTCTTGAAGCCCGGCGCGCCGTCCGGCCAGAGCACGATGGGGGTAAAGCGCCCCAGCGCGTCGTTCCAGATCTTGAGGTTGCCCGCAATGTCGATGGAGCCGTCGGGCAGGCGGTGCTTCGAGACGTTGCGGACCACGGCGTCCTCGGCGCACACGGCGTCGAGCGCCGCGGCGTTGTGGGCGTGCATCGGCGCAAGGTCGGTGAAGATGTGGACGATGGGACCGACGCGGCGCATCTCCATGACCGTGAAGCAGTCCGCGCCGTTCAGGAACGAAAGCGCGGCGCTGTCGGCGGTGACGGTCGGCTTCCAGCCGCTGCCCTCGTCCACGTTCACAACATGCACGCGGCACTTGTTTCCCGTGAAGTCGCGCCCTTCCAGCCAGTAGTCGGCGCAAAGGCGCTCGATCTTCCCGTCGCGCCAGCGCTGCACGTCCGCCGCGCCGGGCTGCACCGCGCCGCGGAACCACAGCCCGTCGGCAAAGCCGGTGAAGGGCAGCGTGAGGATCATATAGCCCGGCTCGGGCTCCTCCTTGATGTGGTCGGTCAGCGTTACGTCGATGCGCAGCACCTCGCGCCGCCCGGCGGTAAGCTGCGCCTCCACCCCGGCGCGGTACTGTGCCGCGAGCTCCTCCGGGGAGGGAAATTTGAATTCCTGTGCCATAATCGTCCTCCTTTATTCTGCTTTACTGCGCGAAGCGGAAGCGCTCTTTGCCGTCGGGGTCCGCGATCAGGACGGAGAAGCTGCTGTCGGCAAAGTCGCAGCGCAAAAGCGCCGTACCGGCGTCGTTGGTCCAGCGGATCTCCAGCTCGCTGCCGTTGGGGATAAAGCTGACCGCCGCGTCCTCGGTGAAGACCGGGTCGGTGTTGCGCACGCGCAGCAGCGTGAGCTGGTCGCGCACGACGGGCGTTTCCAGCTTGGCAAGGCAGGCGTCGAGCGGGAGGTTGGAGCGGTTGATTTCCTTGTGGCCGCCCGCACCGGCGCGGCGCACGGCCTCGTAGTCGTTGACGCCGGCGAAGAGGTCGAGATACCAGACCTGCGGACGCCCCGGCATGAACAGCTGCAGCGCGCGGGCCAGCAGCATGCGGCGCTCGTCCTCGCCCAGGGCGCTGAAATAGGTCGCGTTGACCTGATAGTACATGTTCTTCGCGCCGTGGAGGTCCTTGACGTAACCGCCGCGGCCGACCACCGTGTCGATGACGGCCCGGATGTCCTCCTCGGGCAGCAGGCCCTTGAGGTCGAGCAGGGGGATGCCGTCGTGACAGCCGAGCATGTTGACCGTACGGATGCCGTCGCGCACGATCTCCCGCCCCCAGCGGGCGAGCACCTCGCCGCTGCCGCGGCGAAATGCGTCGATCAGCAAGCCGGGCAGGAAGAAGTCATAGACCATGTAGCCCTTCTCCGCCAGCACGCGGTAGGTGCCGGTGCCGTAGTCGGCGTGGATCTCCGGCAGCAGCTCCAGTCCGAGCGGGGCGGCGATGCCGTCGATGGTCTTGAGCAGGTCCCAGGTCTCCGGCTCATTGAGGAAGTTGTGGCGGCCGGGGAGCTTCGAGGCGTAGGCGAAGGCGTCCAGCCGTATGACGGAGGCGTTGTAGCCTGCCAGCTTCTCCAGCGTTTCGCGGTAATAGTCCATGACGAGCGGGGAGCGGATGTTCATGTCCATCTGCCCGAGGTAGCTGCGGTGCGCCTCGAGGTAGTCCGTGACCGCGGCCTTCCACGCGGCAAAGGCGCCGAAGTCGATCTGTGCGGGCTTTTGGCCCTGCGCGAGCGCGGCGGCGCACTTTTCCGAGACCGCCGCGGCCTCGCCGTACTGCATGCCGAGCGCGCCGACGAGCTCCACGGCGTCGGGCACGCGGTAGCGCACCTCCTGATAGAAGGTGTTCCAATAGGGCACGTCGCGCCCGTCGGGGAAGCGCACCATCAGCAGCGGCAGCCCCGGCTTGCGGAAGAACATGCCCGCGATGGCCGCGGGGTCGGGCTGGATGTAGCCCTCCGGCGTCATCTCGCCGCGGCCTTCCCAGAACTTGTTCCAGTCGATGAAGAAGTCGCGGTAGGGCGAGGCGTCGCCATGCTTGACGATGTCCTGAAACTGCCTGGAGAGCACGGAGATGTGGTTGCAGATGAAGTCAAAGTAGAGGTTGATGCCGAGGGCCTCCAGCGCCTTCAGGTCCTCCGGCGCGGCCATCGTGCGGTCCAAGTCGTAGTCGATGAGCGAGAAGCCGCGGTCCAGGTCGGTGTTGAAAACGCTCGGCAGAATGTAGAACGAGCGGAAGCAGCCGCGCACCTCGCCGCGCTGCAAAAGCGCGGTCATGTCGGCAAGCCTGCTGCCGACGGAGTCGGGGTAGGCGTTGAGGATGACGCCCGTGTTGCGGTGCTGCTTCATTCCGCCGCTCCTTTCATCAGCGCGCCGGACTTCGAGACCATGATCTTCACGCGCTCGATCGCGCGCTCCAGCTCGGCCTGCTCGATCTCCAGCACCATCGTGGTGAAGGGGCTGTCGGTGTTGCCGTCGCGCGCGCGCTTTCTGCGGTGCTCGCGCGTCTCCTCGGGCGTGCTGTGCAGCAGAACGGGCACGTCCACGCCGCGCAGAAGCTCGTTGCCGCCGTGCGTCCACTCCAGCAGCAGCACATCAATGTCGGAGAAATCGACCGCGCTGTACCAGCGCTGGTCCTCCGTGCGGCCCATGCGCTTGAGCCAGATCGGGCTTTCGCCCGCGTGGAACGCGGAAAGGATCGCGTTGACCTCGTCGTAGTCCTGCTCCCTGGCCGTGCCGAGGTAGCCGGCGAGCGCGGCGCGCCCGGCGGCCTGGTAGACGGCCAGCCACGGCTTGTCCGCGGCGGCGGCGGGATCGGCGTCCGCGCCGGTTTCCCACAGGGCGGAGAGCTGTGCCTGCACGCCGTCGTCGTACTGCCCGGAGGCGGCCAGCGCCTTCAAGCCCTGCGCGCGGAAGACGCTCAGGCGCTCGGCGTCGTTGTACATGGGGATGCGGCGGGGGTAGTTGTCGCCGGACATGACGTAGCTGCCGATGCCGGCAGCGCGCAGGTAGGCGGCGAGGACGGAGGCGATCTCGCTCTTGCCGACGCCGGAGCCGCCGAAGACGGCGACGACGGCCTTGCTCTGCCCGGTTTCGCGCAGCGCCCGCAGCAGCGCGGGGAAGATCACGTTGGCCTTGCGGATGTGCTCGTCGCCGATGCAGACCTTGTCGCCCGGCATGTCGCCGTGCGGGATCTCGGCCGGGAGCGCCGGGGGCGTCCAGCCGCCGAGCGCGGCGAGCGTTTGCTGTAATCTGCTCATTTGTCGTTCCTCCGTTCAGGCAAGATACGGTTTTAAGAGATGCGCCAGCTCGCGGCCCATGCGCAGATGCGTCTTGAGCGAGGGGTGGCCCGCCGCGCCGTAGCCCTCGGTCATGATGTTGATGGCGATGTACTTGAACAGGATCACCTTTTCGTCGCCGGTCTCGCGCTTGTAGGCCTCCACGGCGTCGCGCAGGCGGTCCCAGAGATAGTAGTCCATCGTGCCGAGCGTGCAGGCGATCAGCGTGTCCGGGCCGTTGAGGGCGCGGACCGCGCGGACGAATTCGCCGTACTTCTTTTCAAAGTGCGCCTCCATCGCGGGCACCTCGTCAATGTCGCGGTAGAAGCGGATGGGGTTGGAGTCGTTGGTGCCGAGGTTCAGCACGACAACGTCGTTGTGGTTGGCGGCAAAGTCCCACTTCTCCGGCTCGGCGCCGCGCAGCCGGTCGTACATCTCGTCGGTGTAGGCGTAGATCTCGTCCATGCCGTGGTGGACGAACAGCGGCTTCTCCGGCTGGCTTGCGGCGATGCCGGATTCGCTGATGATCGACCACTCGCAGCCAAGCTCGCGGGCGGCCAGCGCGCCGTAGCTCATCCAGCCGTTCTCCTCGGAGGTGTGGAACTCCAGCGCGTTGTTCGCCGAGCAGTTGCCGAAGCCGCAGGTGATGGAGTCGCCCACGATCTCGATGCGCTTTTTGTGCTCCGCCGGGGCGGGCAGGATTTCGCCGTCGGTCTCCAGCTCCAGCACGCCGAGCTTGCCGCGGGCGGCCTCGCTGAGCTTGACGAAGCGCACGGTGTGTTCGCCGTCGTCGCCCGCGAAGAGGGTTTCCCATTCATCGGGCTGATCGTAGACGCGGCAGCCGGTCGGCTCCGCCGCGCCGTCGGCCACGACGCCGGCGTAGGGGAAGTCCGGGGGCGGGGTGGGCATGCCGGGGAAGGCCGGCATCTGGTCGCTCAGGGCGGTCAGGCGCGCGCGCAGCGTCTTGCCGCGGAAGCGCACGGTGAAGCCGCCGCAGGTCCAGTTGAAAAAGAGCGCCTGCCGGTCCGCGTCATAGAGGGTGCGGCCGTGGAGCCGGAGCAGGGGGAGCAGTTCCTTGATCTTCATATCGGGTTCTCCTTCCAATTCATATAGTATTCGATGCTGCCATATTATCAGAAACGGCGGCGCGCCGACAGTAAAAAAGACACTTTTTCTTGTGATTTTCTCGCCGGGGCGGAGATTGAAAACCCACTTGTCTGGAAAAAGCGGGCATGCTATACTGCAAATAAGAAAACTGCCCGGGAGGACGGATATGGAAACGAAAAAAATCCCCTCCGCAGACGCTTGGCTGCGCGAGGCGAAGGCCGACGCCGCGGCGTCGGGGTGCGGCATGTTCCTGCTGCACAACGGCGTGGTGCGGCGCAGCGCGAAGGCGCGCGTGCGCGCCGGGGACGCGGACGCGCCGGACGTGCGCGGCATGCGCTTTTCCTACGACCGGGAAAAGACCGCCGCCGCGATCGAGGCCGCGAGAAGCATGGAGGGCATCGCCATCGTCCGCGTGTGGATGAACGAGGGGGAGCTCTCCGTCGGGGACGACATCATGTATGTCCTCGTGGGCGGGGACATCCGCCCGCACGTCATCGACGCGCTGCAGGCGCTGGTGGGGACGCTGAAGAATGAGTGCGTCAGCGAGATTGAGGTCGTGTAACCCTCTCAGTCACGGCGCGATGTGGGCATCGCGCCCTACGGTTTGCCTTCTCCGCAAGGGGAAGGCAGAGCGGAATTCTGATTGACACCTCATCTGCCCCCTGCGGGGGCACCTTCCCCTCAAGGGGAAGGCAAAGCGGTATGGTTATTACGAAAAAACATAGCGAAGTCCGGGCTGGTATGATATGATAATGATTATATGATGGCGAAAAGCCACAAAGCTTTTCGCCGTGCCGCTTTGCGGCACAGCAAAACAGCATGGCTGTTTTGCCATATATTCATTAAAAGGAGTATCTGGCGAATGATTTCTTGCATCATTCGCTGCCAAACATGTCGTTTGGCAGCGAGAAGAATCGAAGATTCGATTCTTCTCGCTATCCGATAATCGTTATGAGTTCAATGGATGCACAGGAGATCCTCGCGCAATTGCCGGAGCGGCTGCTGCCGTGGTTTGCCGCGCACGCGCGCGACCTGCCGTGGCGCGCCGACCGGGAGCCCTATCACGTCTGGCTGTCCGAGATCATGCTGCAGCAGACGCGCGTGGAGGCCGTGAAGGGCTATTATGCCCGCTTTCTCGCGGCGCTGCCGAGCATTGCCGCGCTCGCGGCGGCGCAGCCGGACACGCTGACAAAGCTGTGGGAGGGGCTCGGCTACTATTCGCGCGTGCGCGCGCTGCACGCCGCGGCGCAGCAGATCATGGCCGCGCACGGCGGCGTGTTCCCGTCGGATTATGCCGCGATCCGGGCGCTGCCCGGCGTCGGGGACTACACCGCGGGGGCGATCGCCTCCATCTGCTTTGACCGGCCGACCCCCGCCGTGGACGGCAACGTTCTGCGCGTGGTCGCCCGGCTCACGGGCGATATGCGCTGCGTGGACGACGAGAAAACGAAGCGGGCGCACCGCGCCGCGCTCGCGGCGGTGTATCCCGCCGGACAGTGCGGGCTGTTTACGCAAGCGCTGATGGAGCTGGGCGCCACGGTATGCCTGCCGAACGGCGCGCCGGGGTGCGATCAGTGCCCGATGCGCGATCTGTGCCGCAGCGCCGACGGAGGGTGGAAGCGCCTGCCCGTGCGCCGGGAGAAGAAGCCGCGGCGGCGGGAGGAGCTGACCGTGTTCCTGCTGCGCTGCGGGGAGCAGACCGCCGTGCGCCGCCGCCCGGGCACCGGGCTGCTCGCCGGGCTGTGGGAGTTTCCCAATGTGCCGGGGCATCTGAGCGCGCAGGAGGCGATCGCGCAGGCGGAGACCTGGGGCGCGCAGCCGCACGCGCTGGAGCAGGTGCTGCACCGGACGCACATGTTTACCCATGTGGAGTGGGACATGCGCTGCTGCCTTTTGCGCTGCGGCGCGACGCCGGAGGGCTTCATCTGGGCCGACGCAGCGGAGCTTGCGCGCGCGTACGCGCTGCCGACGGCCTTTCGCATGTTCCGGGATATCGAGTAAGGATTTGTACGAACGGAGACGCCATGACGCTTTTGGAAGACATCTCCAAGTCCATAGAGGAGGGCAAAATCCGCCGCACGAAGGAGCTGGTGAAGCTCGCCGTCGAGGGTGGGACGAACCCGCGCACCGTGCTCAGCGAGGGGCTGCTCAACGGCCTGAAGGCCGTGGGCAAGCGCTTTGACCGCAACAGCGGCATGGTGTCCGACATGCTGGTGAGCGCCCGCGCGATCAACGAGAGCATGGAGATCCTCAAGCCCATGCTGCTGCCGCCGAACCGGCAGAGCATCGGCCGCGGCTGCATCGGCACCGTGCGGGGCGACCTGCACGACGTGGGCAAGAACATCGTCCGGCTCATGCTGGAATCCCGCGGGATCGAGGTGCTCGACCTCGGCGTGGACGTGCCGCCGGACGCCTATGTCCGCGCCGTAACCGAGGACGGCTGCGACCTTGTGTGCTGCAGCGCGCTTTTGAGCGCGACGGTGCCGGAGATGCAGCGCGTGATCCGCGCGCTGCGCAACGCGGGCGTGCGCGAGCGGGTGATCGTCATGGTCGGCGGATTGCCGGTGACCTCCGCCTATGCCAGGCGCATCGGCGCGGACATCTATTCAGCGGACGCCTTTGAGGCCGCCGAGAAGGCCGAGGCGGCGCTGCTGGAGCTGAAACGGAAACAGGAAGAGGAGGAGAAGACAGATGCGTGATCTGAAGGCATTTGCGAAGGAGTGCGGCTTCACGGTCGCGGAGGACCTCGATCCGAGGAAGCTGCAATTTCTGCCGGAGGTCCGGGAGATGTGCGCGGCGGACAAGTGCCGCCACTACGGCCGGAGCTGGGCCTGCCCGCCCGCGAACGGGTCGCTGGAGGAGTGGGCGGAGAAGGCCTCGCGCTATGCGAAGGGCATCTTGCTGCAGACCGTCGGCGACATCGAGGACACGCTCGATTTCGAGGCGATCATGCTTTTGGCAAAGACCAACGCGGAGAACTTTATCCGCTTCGCCGACGCGCTGCTCGACGAGGATCATCTCGACTGCCTGCCGCTGGCCGTCGGCGGCTGCACGCGCTGCAAGCAGTGCACCTATCCCGACGCGCCCTGCCGCTTCCCGGACCGCAACTTCTCCTCGATGGAGGCCACCGGCCTGCTGGTGAATCAGGTCTGCAAGGACAACGGCGTGCCCTACAACTACGGCAAGGGCAAGATGGCGTATACGAGCTGCCTGCTCTACAACGAATGACATGAAGCACGACGTCGTTTTGATGGATGGCGCCACGGGCACGCGCCTGTGGGCGCTGGCGGAGGAAGCGGGCTATGGCCGCGCGCCGGTCTGGACCTACAACCTCACGCACCCGGAGCTGGTGCGCACCGTGGCGGAGGAGTACGTCGCCGCGGGCACAAAGCTGCTGTGCGCCAACACCTTCGCGGCCAACGGCGCGGAGGTGGCGCGCGTGGAGGGCATGGCCGTCCGCGAGGTCATCGCCGCGGGCGTGAAGATCGCGAAGGAGGCCGCCGCCAAGGCGCCGGGGGTGCGCGTGGCGCTGGACATCGGGCCGCTGAGCGCCATGCTGGTCCCCCTCGGCCCCGCGCAGCCGGAGCAGGCGCGCGCGCTGTTCGCGGAGATGCTCGCCGCGGGCGCGGACGCCGGGGCGGACTGCGTGTTCCTTGAGACCTTCACGAGCCTGGAGATGCTGTGCATCGCGGCGCGGGAGGCCAAGCGCTATCCGCTGCCGCTGCTGTGCTCGATGAGCTTTGACAAAAGCGGCAGGACGATGATGGGCGACGCCGTTTCCGACATCGCCGCGGCGATGGAGGCCGCCGGCGCCGACGCCGTCGGTATGAACTGCTCCTTCGGCCCCGCCTCCGCCGTCCCGGTGATCAAGGAGTTTGCCGCGTGTACCTCCCTGCCGCTGATCGTCAAGCCCAACGCGGACTGCGGTGCGGCGGAATTTGCGGAGACGATCGCCCCGCTTCTCGGGCTGGTCCGCTACGCGGGCGCCTGCTGCGGCAGCGATCCGAGCTATATCCGCGCCATCGCCGCGCGTTTGTGAGAAGAAAGACGGCGGCGCGCCGAGGTCGTCGCGCCCTACGGCGGCGCGCCGTGTCGTCGCGCCCTACGGCGGCGCGCCGGGTCGTCGCGCCCTACGGCGGCGCGCCG
>CAMJPK010000047.1 GCA_946407675.1 uncultured Clostridia bacterium | reverse complement strand
TTTTTCTATCTGTTTTTCCTCCGCGTCCTGTACAATCAGTACGACCAAAAGCTCGACGAGGTCATCCGCTATGTCGAACACAATCTCGATGCCGATGAGCTGCGCCGCTGCGTGGAAAGCGGAGAAACAACACCGCGATATGATGAAATGCAGGCGTTCCTCAACGGCATGATCGACGATCTTACGCTGGAATACCTTTATGTCGTGATCCCGGAAGAAAACGTCATGGTCAACGTCATTTCCGCGACGAGCGCCGCGGAATTTGCCGCGGGCGAGGACAATATGCCCCTGCTGGAAACGACGGAGGCATATACCCCTGAATCGCTGCGTCAATACAGGTCCTATTGGAATGTGCAGGAGATCGCCCACTTCGAAGAGGATTCCGAGTACGGGATGTTTTACACAGCCGTCAAGCCCCTGCGCACGAGCGACGGGGAAACGCTGGCGCTGTTGTGCGCGGATGAATCCATCGAGGAGCTGCACAGCAGCATCCGGCAGTTCTTGCTGTACAGCATTGCCATTCTGATCGCCGTGTTCGTGGTGTTCGTCTGCCTGATGAACGCGTGGCTGCGGCAGAAGGTGACGGACCCGCTGCTGAACCTGGAGCACAGCGTAGAGGACTATGCGGAAAACAGCCGCAACGCGCAGGATATCCTCCTCGTCAACTATGTCCCGCCGACGATCACGACGGGGAACGAGGTGCAGTCGCTGGCCGAGGCCTTCGCGCTTTTGGCGGCGGATGTGCACGACAGCGCGGAGATGACGCTGCACGCCCAGATGCGCGCGGAGCAGATCGAAAACGAGAACCGCCGTCTGGCCGAGGAAGCGAAGACCGCAGCAAAGATCGCCGCCCTCTCGGAGAGCATCCAGTCGCTCTTTGCCAACATCCCCGGTCTGGCGTTTTCGAAGGACGCCGAGAGCGGGCGCTATCTCGCCTGCAACCAGATGTTTGCCGCATTCGTAGGCAAGCAACTGCCGGAAGAAATCATCGGGCTGACGGATCGCGACATCTTCGGAGCGGAGGATGCGGCGCATTTTGAACAGGACGACGCAAAAGCCCTCGAAATGGATCGCCCGTATATCTTCTTCGAGGACGTTACGGATGCCGCAGGCAGTACGCATCGGCTCCAGACGACCAAGCTCCGGTTCAACGATTCCGCCGGAAGGCATTGCATCCTCGGCATCAGCACGGACATCACCGAGCTGATGCTGATGCGCGAGGAGACGCGGGAAACCCGGCTGGCGTATGAACAGGCGCACAGCAGCTCTCTGACCTATTCCCACATCGCGCAGGCGCTCGCGGCCGATTATTCCTACCTCTACTATGTCGATCTGGAAACGGACGACTATATCGCCTACCGATCCGATACCGCGGCCGGCGTGCTGGCCGTGGAAACGCGCGGCGTCGATTTCTTTGAGGAAAGCCGAAGGCAGTCGAAGACGATCCTGTACGCCGAGGATGTACCGATGTTCCTGAATACGTTCCGAAAGGACAACATCCTCAAGGCGCTCGACGAGCATGGCGCCTATACGCTGACGTACCGGCAGCTTGTGGACGGTGCGCCGGTCTACATGAACATGAAGATCACCCGCATGAGCGGGGAAGCGCAGCACATCATCATCGGCATCAGCAACGTCGATGCGCAGATGCGGTATCAGGAGGAGATGGACCGCGTCAAGGAGGAGCGCGCGACCTATGCCCGTGTGACGGCGCTGTCCGGTGACTATCTGTGCGTCTACACCGTCGACCCGGAGACCGAGCGCTACACGCAGTACAGCGCCACGCGGGAATTTGAGGAGCTTGGCCTGGCGGCTGCCGGCGAGGCGTTCTTTGCCCATGCGCAAAAGGAAGCCATGCGGGTTGTTCACCCGGAGGACCTGGAGCGCTTCAAAAACATGTTTACGAAAGCAAACGTGCTCGCGGAGATCCGCCAAAATGGTGTGTTCGTGATCACATACCGCATGATCATAGACGGGGCATACACCTATGTCACCTCAAAGGCCGCCATCATTCAGGAAAAGGACGGGCCGCAGCTCATCATCGGCGTGAACAATGTGGATGCCCAGATGCGCCGCGAAATGGAATACGAGCACAACCTGTCCGTCGCCCGGACAAAGGCCAACATCGACGCGCTGACCGGCGTGCGCAACAAGCACGCTTACATTGACGCGGAAACGGAGCTGAATCGCCGCATTGCGGAGGACAGCGGCGCGCAGTTCGCGGTCGTCGCGCTGGACGTCAACAACCTCAAACATATGAACGACACCAAGGGCCATGCCGCGGGAGATCAACTCCTGCGCGATTCCTGCGCCGTCATCTGCCGGATCTTTGCCAACTCGCCGGTATTCCGCGTCGGCGGTGATGAGTTCGTCGTGATATCGCAGGGCGAGGACTATGAAAACATCGACGCCTTGCTGGGCGAGCTGCGCGCGGCAAACGAGGAAAGCGTGCAGACCGGAGGGCCGATTATTGCCAGCGGAATGGCGAAGTATGACGGCGACCGCAACGTGCAGGCCGTGTTTGAGCGCGCCGACAGTAAGATGTACAAGGAAAAGAAGCGCCTGAAAAACGTTTGAAACGGGAGGCAGAACCATGATCGGTTATCGAAGAGTGATCTGTCTCCTGCTGGCAGCGGTCCTGCTGGTCTCTCTCGCGGCATGCTCCGCCGTGCGCGGCAGGACCGAGCGCTATGACGGCTTTACCGTGAAAACGGAGAAGGGGCGGGAGCGGGAACCGGCCGCGGAAGACGCCCCGACGCGCAATGCGCAGCCGGAGACGGCGGAGGATTATGTGCTCAACAAATCCTCCAAAAAGTTTCATTATCCCACGTGCTCCGGCGTGAAGGATATGAAGGAGAAAAACCGCTGGGACTATCACGGCACACGCCAAAGCGTGATCGATTTGGGCTATCAGCCGTGCAAGATCTGTAATCCCTGAAACCGCTTTCATGTCGGCTTCGGGGATTTTTATGAGAAGACGATCTGCGCACGTTCCGTCGCTCGACAAAAATTGGCTTGACAGATTTGAGCTTGACTGTTATATAAATTACTATATTATATAGTATTGAGGCCGGGGAACGCGGAAAACACCGCGCGCAGCGCCCACGAGGAGATTCGGACGAATGCAGCTTTTACGCTCGAGACAAAACCCTGTCATTGCCCATATGCGCAAGCTGGGGACGGACAGGGCATACCGAACTGCATGCGGCGAATTCCTCTGCGACGGGGAAAAGCTGCTCCGGGAGGCGCTGAAATGGCATGTCGAGATCACGGCGATCCTTTGGGCGGAGGAACCGCAGTCCCCGCCGGACTGCGCGGCGCAGTATCTTGCGGAAAAGGCGCTGCTGGACTATGTCACGCCGCTGAAGAACGCCGCGTCCGTCGTGTTTTCCGTTCGCATGAAGTCGTGGGAAACAGCCGAGCCGGGCAGAACGCTGATCCTGGAGACCATACAGGACCCCGGCAATCTCGGCACGATCCTGCGGACGGCCAACGCCATGGAGATCGACACTGTGATCCTCACCGGCGCATGTGCGGACGTGTACAATCCAAAGACGATCCGCGCGGGGATGGGCGCGGTATTTCGCCAGCGATGGCTTTCCATAGAGCGCGGGGCGCTGCAGCAGTACTTAAAGGAAAACGGCCTGCGGCTGATCGGCGCGGCGCTTTCCGAGCGCAGCGCGGATATCCGCATGACCGATCTTCGCGGCGCGGCCGTCGCGATCGGCAGCGAGGGGCAGGGGCTCTCGGACGAGCTGCTTGCCATGTGCGCCGAGGAGCTGATCATCCCGATGAATCCCCAGTGCGAATCGCTCAACGCCGCCGTTGCCGCGGCGATCGTCATGTGGGAAATGAAAAGGGAAAGAGGATGAATCATGTCTGATCTGGAGTGTTGGATCTGGTTCTCCAATCTGCGCCGATTGCGGTTTCGCACACGGCGCGCCCTGCTGGAACGCTATGGCGGCGCAAAGGAGCTGTGGTATGCCGATCCGCGCGAGACGGGAATCCTGCCCGGCCTGCTGCCGGAGGAACGGGAGCTGCTGAAGCAGCGGGACAGCGCGCAGGCGCAGCAGATCGTCCAATCCTGCGCGCAAAAGCACATCCGCATCCTGACGTATCAGGATGCGGCATATCCGGAGCGCCTGCGCAATATCCCCGATCCACCTTACGTCCTGTATGTGATGGGAGAGCTGCCGGCTGTCGATACCGAGCCCGTGATCGCCGTCGTGGGCACGCGCCGCAGCTCGCCTTACGGCGACGCGATGGCGCGCAGGATCGCATCGGAGCTCGCCGTCTCCGGCGGCATTGTCGCGACGGGGCTGGCGGATGGGATCGACTCTCGCGCCGCGGAAGGCGCGCTGGCTGCGCAGGGCAGGGTCATCGGCGTGCTGGGCGTCGCAATCGACCGCGTATATCCCAGCTGGAACGGCAAACTCTATGATCGGGTCTGTGCGCAGGGCGCGCTGGTCAGCGAGTATCCGCCGGGCGCGGAGGGGGCAAAGGAATGGTTCCCGCAGCGCAACCGGATCATTGCCGGGCTGTCGCTCGGCGTTGTGGTCGTGGAAGCGCCGGAACGAAGCGGCGCACTCATCACCGCGCACCGTGCGCTGGACTATGGGCGCGACGTTTTTGCAGTGCCCGCAAATGCGGACAACCCGAAAGGGGCCGGCAGCAATCGCCTTCTACGGGAGGGCGCGGCGCTCGTCACCTGCGGCTGGGACGTTATGGAGGAATACGAGGCCCGATATCCTGAGCGCATACACCATAGCGAAATCACGCTGCCGCCGCCGGAGGAACAGGAACCGGAGCGGGGCGGACCGGCGCAGCCGGAAAAGCAGGGCAAGGGATTCTTCCTGTTCCGCAGCCCGAACCGCGAAAGACAGCAGACGCAGCAGCAGAATCGGAGCATTTTGGAATCCCAGCTGGAAGCGCTCACGCCACAGCAGCTGCGGATCGTCGGCGCAATGGACAGCCCATCCATGCATGTGGACGATATCATTGATCTGACCGGGCTGCCCGCCTCGGCGGTCCTGAGCGATCTGACTATTTTGCAAATCAAGGGATTTGTCACCCAGGAACCGGGAAAACGTTTTACGTTGAATATCAGTAAGTGAGGAAATCAGAATGGCAAAGCTTGTGATCGTCGAATCTCCGGCGAAGGCAAAAACGATTGAGAAGTATCTTGGAAGCGATTATAACGTCAAGGCGTCGATGGGACATCTCCGCGATCTTCCGCGCAGCACGATCGGCGTAGACATAGAAAACGACTTTACGCCGGAATACATCCCGGTCAAGGGCCGCGAAAGCGTGATCACGGATCTGAAAAAGAGCGCCAAGAGCGCCGACACCGTCTATCTCGCAACCGACCCGGATCGTGAGGGAGAAGCGATTTCCTGGCATCTGAAGGAGCTGCTCGGCATCCCGGACGACAAGGCGCGCCGCGTGACCTTCAATGAGATCACGAAACGCGTCGTCACGCAGAGCATCAACGCGCCGCGCGACATCGACATGGATCTGGTCAACGCGCAGCAGGCGCGCCGCGTGCTCGACCGTCTTGTGGGCTATAAGCTCTCTCCGCTGCTCTGGAGAAAGATGGGACGTCCCAAGCTCTCGGCAGGCCGCGTCCAGTCCGTCGCCACGCGCATGGTCGTGGACCGTGAAAACGAGATCCGCGCCTTTGTTCCGGAGGAGTTCTGGCAGCTCGACGTGACCCTTGACCGCACGGCGGACGAGGGAAGCTTCCGCGCGAGATACTATGGCCAGAACGGCAAGAAGCTGGAGCTGCGCTCCGAAGCGGAGGTGGAAAAGGTCGTATCGGAGGTGGAGGGGAAGCCCTTTACCGTTTCGTCCATCAAGCGCGGCGAGACGCCGCGGACGCCGTCGCCCCCGTTCATCACCTCCACGCTGCAGCAGGAGGCCTCGCGCCGCCTCGGCATGACGCCGGCGCGCACGATGAGCATTGCGCAGCAGCTCTACGAGGGCATTGACATCACCGGCCAGGGCACCGTCGGTCTGATCACGTACATGCGTACCGACTCGCTGCGCATCTCCGAGGAGGCGCTTGCAGCCGCGGGCAGCTTCATCGTGGATCACTACGGTAAGGAATACTACGCCGGCAGCCCGCGCCGTTTCCGCACGAAAGCCGGCGCGCAGGACGCGCATGAGGCCATTCGCCCCAGCAACGTGCTGCTCACGCCGGAGAGCATCAAGAAGGACCTCACGGGCGAGCAGTACCGGCTCTATCGCCTGATTTGGGGGCGGTTTACCGCCAGCCAGATGGCGAAGGCGATCTATGACAACGTCGTGGTGGACGTCGCGTGCGCCGCGCACGTGTTCCAGGCCAAGTATTCGGAGATCAAATTCCCCGGCTACACCGCCGTTTATGAGGAAAGCCGCGACGAGGAATCTGAAGAGATCCGCAATCCGCTGCCGAACCTCAACGAAGGGGAGACGCTCAAGCCGGTCAGCTTTGACCGCGAGCAGCGCTTTACGCAGCCGCCCTCCCGCTACACCGAGGCGTCCCTCATCCGCGCGCTGGAGGAGAAGGGCATCGGCCGTCCGTCCACCTATGCGCCGACGATCAGCACGATCACGGGCAGAGAGTATGTCTCCAAGGATGGCCGCTATCTGAAGCCGACGCCGCTGGGCGAGACGGTCAACACCCTGATGTGCGACTATTTCAAGGATATCGTCGATCTGAAGTTTACAAAGAACATGGAGGAATCCCTGGACGATATCGAAGCCGGCTCGACCGAGTGGAAGGCGGTCCTGCGCAAGTTCTACAACGGCTTTGACAAGGAGCTGACCGACGCGGAGAAGGCCTTGGACGGCGTGCGCATCAAGGTGCCGGACGAGGAAAGCGACGAGCTGTGCGACGTCTGCGGCCGCAGAATGGTCGTCAAGAACGGCCGCTTCGGGCGCTTTCTGGCCTGCCCCGGCTTCCCTGATTGCACGTTTACAAAGCCGATCGTCGTCGAGATGCCGGGTCATTGCCCCAAGTGCGGCGGCAAGATCCTCAAGCGCACAAGCAAAAACGGCTATACCTATTACGCCTGCGAGCGCGGACAGGACTGCGGCTTTATGACCTGGTACGTACCCGTCAAGGAGACCTGCCCGGCCTGCGGAAAGACTCTTTTCAAGCTCTCCGGAAAGGGGCAGAGAAAGCCGTTTTGCATCAACGAAAGCTGCACGAATTTCCTGCCCGAGGAGAAGCGCGGCTATAAGAAAAAGACCACCGGCACAAAGCCGGACGGCAAAAAGAAGACTCCGAAGAAGGCGGCAAAGTGATGGAGCGGCAGGTGACCGTCGTCGGCGCCGGCCTTGCCGGATGCGAGGCCGCGTGGCAGCTGGCAAAGCGCGGCATTCATGTAAAGCTCATCGAAATGAAGCCGGACCGCATGACGCCGGCGCACGTTTCCGCCGACTATGCCGAGCTGGTCTGCTCCAATTCCTTCCGCTCCGACGAGCTGACAAATGCCGTCGGTCTGCTGAAAGAGGAGCTCCGGTGCATGGATTCGATCATCATGCGCTGCGCGGACGCCAACCGCGTCCCCGCCGGCGGCGCGCTGGCCGTGGACCGTACGGCATACGCTGCCATGGTGACAGACATGATCCGCTCCCACCCCAACATCGAAATCGAATCGCGCGAGGTGCGGGAGATCCCGGAGGGGGAGGTCATCATTGCCACCGGCCCGCTCACGAGCGACGCGCTGAGCGCGGCCATCGCGCGCCGCTGTCCGGACAGCGATCTCCACTTCTATGACGCGGCCGCGCCCATCGTGACCTTTGACAGCATCGACATGGACCATGCGTTCTTTGCCTCCCGCTATGACAAGGGGACAAAGGATTATGTAAACTGTCCGATGACGAAAGAGGAGTATCTGGCGTTTTGGAAGGAACTCACGCAGGCGCAGGAAGCGCCGGTGCACGGGTTCGACGACAGCGGCGTGTTTGAGGGCTGTATGCCGGTGGAGGTCATGGCGCGCCGCGGGGAAGAGACGCTGCGCTACGGCCCGATGAAGCCGGTGGGACTGCCCGATCCGCGCACGGGGGAGGAAAGCTACGCCGTCGTGCAGCTGCGAAAGGACAACGCGGACGGCACGCTGTACAACATCGTCGGCTTCCAGACGCATCTTCGCTTCCCGGAGCAGCGCCGCGTATTCTCGATGATCCCGGCGCTGCGCAACGCGGAATTCGTGCGCTACGGCGTCATGCACCGCAATACCTACCTGAACTCGCCCGGGCTGCTGGACCGCTACTACCGCCTGATGAGCGACAAGCGCATCTCCTTTGCCGGACAGATGACCGGCGTGGAGGGCTATGTGGAATCCTGCGCTTCCGGGCTGCTGGTCGGGATCGAGACCGCGCGGCGGCTAATGGGCCTGCCGCCTGCGGATTTCCCACAGGAGACGGCCATCGGCGCGCTGGGGCTGTATGTATCCCGCGGCTGCGTCAGCGGGGATTTCCAGCCGATGAACATCAACTTCGGCATCATTGCGCCGCTCGGTTACCGCGTAAAAGGAAAGAGAAATAAAAACGAGGCGATCTCCGCGCGTGCGCTGGAGATCATCCATCGTATGAAAGAGGAAGTCGGATGAAGATTTTGATTGACGCCATGGGCGGCGACAACGCGCCGCAGGCGATCGTACAGGGCGCGCTCGACGCGCAGAAGGAATTCGGCGTCGATATCGTCCTCGTCGGCAGAGAAAACGAAGTCAAGGCCTGCCTGACGCAGCTGCAGGCTGCGGATAATACGCATATCACCGTGAAAAACGCGGACGAGGTCATCGACATGCACGACGATCCGGCCACCGCCGTCCGCAGAAAGAAGAACAGCTCCATGGCGGTCACGCTGGAGATGCTGCGCAACGGAGAGGGCGACGCGGCGATCTCCGCGGGCAGCACGGGCGCGCTTTTGACGGGCGCGACGCTGCTGGTGCGCCGCATCAAGGGCATCCGCCGCGCGGCGATGGCGCCGGTGCTGCCGAACGGCGGAAAAGGCGTTGTGCTCATCGACTGCGGCGCCAATGTGGAGTGCACGCCGGAATACCTGCTGCAGTTCGGCTATATGGGCAGCTTTTATTCCCGCAGCATCCTCGGCTGCGACAATCCGCGCGTCGGACTGCTCAATAACGGCAGCGAGGATACGAAGGGGACGCCGCTGTGCAAGGAGGCATATGCGCTTTTGAAGGAAGCCGGCGACGCCGGACGGCTCAACTTCATCGGCAACGTAGAGGGCACGGACGTTTTTTCCGGAAAGGTCGACGTCATCGTGGCGGACGGCTACTCCGGCAACATCCTACTCAAGACCGTCGAGGGCACGGCAAAATTCATGATGAAGAACGTCAAGCAGATCATGATGAAGTCTGCCAAGACAAAGCTCGGCGCGCTGCTGCTCAAGAAAGACCTGTACGGCCTGAAAAAGCTGATGGATGTCTCCGAAGTGGGCGGCACGGCCTTCATCGGCATCACAAAGCCGGTCATCAAGGCGCACGGCAGCAGCAATGCCCGCGCGATCCGCAGCGCGGTGAAGCAGGCCATCGCCTTCGTCAACGCCGGCGTAACAGAGGACATCGAGAAAAACATTGACTATATGAAGCTTCGCGGCGAGTCCGGGGAAGCATAAAGGAAAGGAGATACCACCATGATTCTTGAGAAGATCAAAGAGCTGATCTGCGAGCAGTTCGACGTGGAGCCGGAGCAGATCACGGAGGAGACCAACTTTTTGCAGGATCTCAGCGCCGATTCGCTGGATTTTGTCGAGCTGGTCATGAACATCGAGGACGCCTTCCAGCTGCCAGAGATCGGCGAGGACGAGATCCGCGCGATCCAGACGGTCGGCGACCTTGTGGACTACGTGAAAAAAGCGCAGGACTGATCCGCGATGGAAGAGCTGGAGGAAAAACTCGGATACCGGTTTCGTGACCGCGCGCTTTTGCGCACGGCGCTGACACATTCCTCGTACGCCAATGAGCACCGCTGCGCCAGCAATGAGCGCCTGGAGTTCGTAGGCGACAGCGTTTTGGGAATGGTGACCGCGGCATATCTCTACCAGCACTATCCCGAGCTGCCGGAGGGTAAAATGACGCGGCTGCGCGCGGAGATCGTCTGCGAGCAAAGCTTGTGGGACGTTGCGGAAACGCTGCGGCTCGGACAAAAGCTGCTGCTGGGGCGCGGGGAAGACAGCTCCGGCGGGCGCACGCGCCCGTCCATTCTTGCCGACGCTGTGGAGGCCGTGATCGCCGCCGTGTATCTGGACGGCGGCTTCGAGCCGGCGCGTAATGTGATCGACAGATACATCCTCTCTAAGCTGGAGGGGGACGCCACGGCGCTCGTCAGAGACTGGAAGACGGAGCTGCAGGAGATCATACAGCGCAAGCCCGGCAAAACGCTCAGCTACGAGATGACCGGCGAGAGCGGACCGGATCACATGAAGCGCTTTGTATCGGCGGTTTCCTGCAACGGGACCGTGATCGGCTCCGGCGAGGGGCGCAGCAAGAAGGAAGCGGAACAAATGGCCGCGCGCGCCGCGATGCTGGCGATGCAGGAAAACGATTGATTTGCATAAAAAGGACAGCGGTTTGCTGTCCTTTTTATGGTTTTCCGAGACGAATCCGCACTTGCCAAACCGTGCCGGGTGTAGTAAAATAACATGATAAAATGGTAGAAGTATAAGCCATCAAAATTCTAGCGAGGACAGGACATCAAACGTGTATCTGAAAGCACTTGAGATCCAGGGCTTCAAATCCTTCGCGGAGAAGACGACCCTGACATTTGAAAAGGACATCACCGCCATTGTCGGCCCGAACGGCAGCGGCAAATCCAACATCTCCGACGCGCTGCTGTGGGTCATGGGCGAACAGCGCACCAAGGCGCTGCGCGGCGGCAAGATGGAGGACGTCATTTTCGGCGGCACCGAAAAGCGCAGCCCGCTCGGCTTCGCACAGGTATCGCTGACGCTGGATAATTCCTCCGGCATGTTTCCGATCGACGCGCCTGAGGTCGTGATCACGCGCCGCTATTACCGCACGGGAGAAAGCGAGTATTTCCTCAATCGCGAGGCCGTCCGGCTCAAGGACATCACGGAGCTGCTGATGGACACCGGCCTCGGCCGGGACGGCTACAGCGTCATCGGGCAGGGGCGCATCGCGGAGATCGTATCCGCGCGCAGCACCGACAGGCGCGAGATTTTTGAGGAGGCCGCCGGCATTTCGCGCTATCGCTACCGCAAGGAAGAGGCGGAGCGAAAGCTGGAGCGCACGGAAGACAATCTTTTGCGCGTCAACGATAAGATCGACGAGCTGGAGATGCAGGTCGGCCCACTGGAAAAACAGGCGGAGACCGCGAAAAAGTATCTGGTATTGCGCGATGAACAGCGCACGCTGGAGATTTCCGCATGGATGGAAACCCTCGACCGGCTGCATGCGCAGAGCGAGACCGTCAACGCGCAGTATGAAAAGGCAGCGGCAGACCTGACCGACGCGCAGGCGGCGCTGGAGACCGTCTATGCCTCGGGCGAGGAATTTTCCGCGCAGATGCGCGCGTGCGACATCGAGACGGAGAATGTCCGGGAGCAGCTTTCTGCCTGCGAGGGCGAAGCGGCCGAGTGTGAAGCCGCCGCCGCGGTCCTGCGCACAAATCAGGAAAACGACGCGGAGAACGTCAAGCGCCTGCACAGCGAGATGGACGAGCAGTCCGGCCGCGCGGAGTCGATCCGCACGCAATCGCGCGAGCAAACGCAGCGGATCGAAGAGATCAACGTTCTGCTTGCAAAAAACACGCTGGCGCTGCAGGAAACCCGCGCCGAGGCCGAGCAAAACGCCTCGGAGGCGGATGTCGCGCAGCAGGGACTTGCCGCGCTGGTGGCAAAGGAAAACGAATGCGCCGAGCTTCTGGCGCGCTGCAGCGTGACGGTGACGATGCTGCATGACCGCGGCGAGGAGCTGAAAACGCGGCAGGGCACGATCGACGGCGACATCGCGTCGGCGAAGGAGAAGTATCGGGAGATTTCCGCATCCCTGCACGAGGCGGAGAAAACGCAGGCGCTCGCAAAGGAGCGCGTTGATGAGATCAACAACGTCATCCGCGGCCACAAGCTGCTGATGAGCTCGCATGAGAACGCCGTGCGCGAGCTGACGGAGCGCCGCAGCGCGCTGCTTGTCGAACAGCGCTCCACGGAAAACCGTGTCCGCATGCTCGAGGAAATGGAAAAAGAGTATGAGGGCATGGGCAAGGCGACGAAGAACGTCATGCTGGCCGCCTCCCGCGGCACATTGCGCGGCGTGCACGGACCGGTGGCCGGCCTCATCAACGTCGAGGACCGCTATACCGTCGCCATCGAGACCGCACTGGGCGCGGCGATGCAGCACATCATCGTGGATTCGCAGAACGTCGGCAAAGCCGCCATCGAGATGCTCAAGCGCAGCGACGGCGGACGCACGACCTTTATCCCGCTGGATACGACGCGCCCCTATCGTTTGCAGACGGTCCCCAAAAACGAACCCGGTTATCTCGGCGTCGCGGGCGAGCTGGTCAGCACCGACCGGCGGTACAGGGATGTCATTGACAATCTGCTCGGCAGGACCGTCGTCGCGGAGACGCTTGCGGACGCGGTGCAGATGTCCGGAAAGCATCAAAACGCGCTGCGCATCGTCACGCTGGACGGGCAGATGATCAACGCCGGCGGGTCCATGACAGGCGGCAGCGCCGCCAGGAACGTCGGCATCCTCTCCCGCGTCAATGAGCGCAAGAAGCTGCAGGCGCGCCTTCCCTCGCTTGAGAAGGACCTGAATGAATGTACGGCACAGCTCGCGGAGGCGGAGCGCGTTCTCTCCGGCGCAAAATATGAGGCGGAAACGGCAGCGGCGGAGCTAGGGGAAGCCAGCGACGCGCTGCACAAGGCGCAGTCCGCAGTCGAACAGTATCGCCTGCTGCAATCCGCGCTGGATGAAAACATCGAAGCGCTGGAGCAGGAAAAGCAGGCGCTGTCCGCGCAGCAAAAAGAAAATGAGCGCCGCATCGAACAGACGCATGCGGAGACCATGCAGGCGCAGGCGGAGGCCAAACAGCTGCAGGAAGCCATTGCGAATATGACGCAGGGGCGCGAGGCCTTTGAAGAAAAACGCGAGAAGCTGGGAGAACGGCTCAGCGCGCTGCGTGAGGAATGTGCATCGCTTGAGGCGGAGCGGGAGACGGTGACGCGGTCGATCGCCAGCCTGCAGACGCTTTTGGAAGCCCTCTCCGGCGACAGCGAACAGCGTCAACGCAGCATCGACGCGCTCAATGCACACATTGAGCAGACGCAGGCGCAGCTCGACGAGGTCAATGCAAAGACCGCCGCGCTCCGACAGAAGGCGGAAGGATACCGCGTCCGGCTGACGGAGATCGGTACGAAAAAGATGGAGCTGGAGGGGCGCCGCGGCCGCAACGACAAGCTGGCGCAGGAGAAAAACCGCGAGATCCTCGATCTCCAGTCCGTCTGCGCCCGCTACGAGCAGAAGAAGCTCTCGGCGGAGTTGGAGGAAAAGCAGATCGTCGACAAGCTGTGGGACAGCTATGAGCTATCCCGTACCGCGGCACAGGCGCTGCGCCAGCCGGTGGAGAGCATGACCGCCGCCAACAAGCGCATCACGGAGCTTCGGCGCGAGATCGCAAAGCTCGGAAGCGTCAACGTCGGCGCGATCGACGAGTACGCAAGGGTCAAGGAGCGCTATGACTTTCTCACGGCGCAGCGCAACGATGTGGAAAAGGCCAAGCGCGACCTGCTCAAGATCATAACCGACATCACCGGTGAGATGAAGGAGATCTTCCTGCGGGAGTTTACCGCCATCGACGAGAGCTT
>CAMJPK010000046.1 GCA_946407675.1 uncultured Clostridia bacterium | reverse complement strand
CGACGCCGAGCTCCTCGGCGCTCATCGGCTGGTGCGTGCCGGGGTTGAGCAGCGGCGCGGGCTTGTTCTTCATGTCCGCGCGGACGTTGTACCATGCCTTCGGCATCTCGGATTCTTCCAGGTAGATTTTGTAGGGGATCTTGTTGGTGGACATAGGGGTCGCTCCTTTCAAATGGGGGACAGGGAACAAAAAAATCCTGTCCCAGTAGAATGATGCTGGGACAGGATACAAAATCCTGCGGTGCCACCCGGCTTGACGCCATACCTTCGGCGTCCACTCTGCGCGTACCATCATACGCCGACACTTGATTACGGAGCGCCCTCCTCCGTCTCGCATACTCTGTCCGGTGCTCCGGACATTTCCGCTTGCCCTCAGAAGTCCATTCGGTCCCGCTCTTCTTACCGCATTCCCAGCATCAGCGGCTCTCTGTGAAAAAGCATCGGAACTTACTCACTCTTCTTCAACGGTTTAGTGCAGTGTAGCACTGTATGTTTCGTTTGTCAACCGTTTTTTTTGAAAAATTTTCAGTCGTTGAAAACGGTCTGCAGCATCGTCAGCGTGGCGCAGGCGCTCCAGCTCGTCCAGCTCCAGCTGTCGCCGATGTGCGGCTGGGGCACGGTGTCCGCCGGCTTGCCGGTCAGCGGGTAGTGCGTGTCGGGCCGGAAGCCGAGGCGCGGCCCGCGCAGGGCGACGTTTTGGCACCAGCGCTCCGCGATCATGCGCGCGGCCTCCTTCTCCCCTGCCAGCGCAAGGCCGACGGCGCAGAACATATTGGCCGGACCGATCACGCGGCCGAGCGTGAAGTGCCAGCCCCAGTGGCACATGGGGCTGCGCATGCTCTCGGTGCACAGGCCGATCGGCGAGAGGAAATGCCCCTCCTCGGTCAGCTTTTGCGCGATCACGTGCGTGATCTCCTTCGGCAGACGGTCGCCGAGCAGGATCGGCTGATAGCAGGCCAGCGACATGCTCTCCACGGGCTCGCCCTTGTACTTGGTGATGAATTTTTCACCGTCCCAGAACTCGGTGACGAGGGTGTGCAGCAGGCGCTCCGCGCGATCAGTCCACTGCGCTTCGCGCTCCGGCAGCCCGGCGCGTCGCGCGAGGATCGCGCAGGCGTACATGCACTCGATCAGCATGGCCTGTGTGTCGGCGTTGATCGCCGGAAAGCCCTTGACGAAGATGGAGGCGTCGTCCCAGCCGCTCTCATTCGGGTTGTGGATCGCCACAAGGTCGTCGCCCCGGCCGGCGCTGCGCCAGGTCGTCCAGAAGCCGATCCAACGCTCAAAGCGCGGCAGCAGCTCCGCCGCCTTCTCCGGCATGATGAAGCGCTCCCCGCATTGCCGCACGAGGAAGGTCAGCGCGAAGCCCTGCAGCGGCGGCTGCGTGTTCGTGTCGTTCAGCGCGCCGGGGCTCACGTCCACGGGCAGCGCCCCGCTGACCGGGTTCTGGTAGCGGAACATGCTCTCGATCAGGTGGAAGCCCTCCGCCGGAGCGTTCAGCATGGACATCGCGTTGTAGCTCTGCTGCCAGGCCAGCGCGGTGGACAGGCAGTTGCGGTGCATCATCACAAGCGGCGTTTTGACGAAGCCCTGCGGTCGCATCATCTCGCTCCACACGGTATAGATCAGCTCTTCTTCCAATGCGCACCAGCACGCGGGGGCGGCGCGGTAGTGCGCGGCAAACTCCGCCAGCGAGCGGCGGTTTTCCTCGCGCAGCGTATCAAAGTCCTGAAAGAAGGCGGGCGCGCCGGGGCAGTCGCCGGCGGTCGTCTCCTGCGCGCGCAGGGCGCACTCGCACACGCCCTCGGTGTCGGGCAGGAAATCCAGCTCGAAGCAGGCGTACGCGCCCTTTTTCCGGTCAAAGACCGCGCGGTACTCGACGGTGCCGCGCAGCGCGTGGAAGCGCAGCACGCCGTACTTCCCCATCGCCGCCTCGACGACGCCGTCCGGCAGGCGCGCGACGGAGCGCAGCCCCGCGGCGCCGCGGCCCTCAATCATGCTGCGCAGCGTCAGGCGCAGGCCGCCGCCCTGCGTGCTGCGGAAGCGAAATTCGTCCCCGTAGCCCAGCAGCACCTCGGACCAGAGCGTGCGGGTGCGCAGCGTCAGCGCGCCCTCGTCCCCGAAATAGTCATAGCGCGCCGGCTGTCCCTGCTCAAGGCAGAGCAGGTCAAAGCGCAGGTCGGTCGTGTTGCCGCGCTCGCCGCCGAGCGCGCCGATCAGGTAGAGGTTCCGGGTAAAGTAGTCCTCGCACAGCGCCCAGTAGCAGCCCTCCCGGCTGTAGGCCAGACGCAACAGCGCGTTCTTCTCATTCGCTTCAATCCGCATGGCGCGTCTCTCCTTTCTCCAGCAGTCCCGCCGCCAGCACGGTCAGCGCGCGGCGCAGCGTTGTGATCTCCGGCGGGGCGTCCCCCTGCCGCAGCCTGTCGCGGACGGCGCGCTTTGCCGCCGCGTCCCCGGCGAGCAGCAGCGGCAGCTCCATTGGCTCCGGGATCTCCGCCGGCGCGGTCAGCCCATCCGGGAGCGGCTGGGCATCGTCGCGGTACGCATCAGCGAGCGGGCGATCCCCGGCGCGCTGCGCTGGGCTCACCATCTCCTCCAGCCACATGCGCATGCACGCGTTGAGCGCCGGGTCAAAGCTCGGCCCCTCGTCCGGGAAGGGATACCTTGCGCCGAAGCCCGGCTCATAGCGGTGGCGGTAGAAAAACGCCTGCTTTTCCCGGCAATAGCGTTCATGGCGCCACCAGTCCAGCGCGATGGAGAGGCGCTCAAACTCCGCATAGCCGATCGCGTCGCGCACATCCGGGCGCGCGCGCAGCACGACGCCGAAATACGGCGTCTCCGCCTCGTAGAGCCGGCGGCGGTTGTCCGCGGCGCGCGGGAGCAGGCCCAGTTCATCTTCATATTCCAAGAAACCGCACATCTGCCGCAGGGCCGCCTTCGGGTCGGCCAGCAGCGCCGCGAAAAGCACGTTGTCCGAGAGCAGCGCCGTGCCGTTGATGCGGCGGTTCGACACGTACACCGGCGCGGTGATCTGCGGCGCGGCGAGCCGGCGCGCCGGCTGGAGGCAGCTCCAGACCACATAGGCCGCGTGCAGCGTCTCTGCGTCCGACGGATACGCGATGAGCGTGCGCAGGAAGGCCTCGAAGTCCTCCGGCGCCGCGGGCGCGTCAAGCGCTTCGGGCGCGGCGTCAAAGTCCGTCACGTACACGGCGGCGCGCAGAACGCCGTCCGCGTCCGGGTGCAGGAAGATGCGCGGGTCGGGGTCGCTGAGGGCGTTGAGGTTCCACGCCGAGCGCACCTCGGTGCGCCCGCGCTCGGCCAGAATCCGCATGCGCGCCCCGGCGTTGACGTACAGCGCGCCGGGCAGCGGATCGTCCACCGCGCTGCCGCCGGACATGAACATGCCGACGGCGCGGCCCTTGCCGATCAGCAGCGAAAGCCCCTCGCCCTCAATGAGAAGGCGCTCGGGTAGGCCGAGCGACAGCTTGATATAGCCGCCCTCGGCGCGCAGGACGATTTTTCCGTCCTCCTGCGCGGCGGTAAAGGGCGCGGGCGTCTCCCCGCGCCACGTTGTGAGGCGCGCGAGCATGTCGCGCCCCGGCTGCGCGCCGTCCGGCGTCAGGCCGAGGTAGAGCTCCCCCGCGGCGTCACCGCACGTAAGCATCAGGCGCGTTCCGGCGCGGCAGTAGGGGTCGCGCGGGAAGCGCACAGGCAGATCCGTCATCGTTCTTCACCTCTGTTAAAACATCGTATTCGGGTTTTGCGAGGTCTCCGGGATCTCCTGAATGACGTCCCAGTGCTCGTCAATGAGGCCGTTTTCGTCCAGCCGGAAGATCTCGATGATGGCGCGGCCGCGCGTGTTCGGCTGGCGCAGGGAGTGGACGTGCAGGATCACATAGTCGCCGTCGGCAAAGCTGCGCAGGATCTCGCTGTGCGCCTCCGGCGCGTTGGTCCGCAGGAACTCGATGAACTCGCCGAGGCCCTCCGGCCGGTCCTTGACCAGCGGGTTGTGCTGCTTATAGCGCGGGCCCATGTAGGGCTTTGCGCGCTCAAAATCCTTTTGGTTGATGATGATGTCGTAGAATTCCGCGACAAAGCGCTTGTTGCGCTCTAATCTCTCGTCCATGGCGGGGATCTCCTTTCAAAAGCACGGCGGCCCCGCGCTGCCTTTTGCGGCAGCGCGGGGCCGCGATATGGTTCAGCGCACCTGCAGGACCTCGCCGGTCTCGCCGTTGCGCCAGCGCGGCTTCAGCGGCAGCGGCCAGTTGAACTGCAGCGCGCCCGGCGTCGGGCAGTCATTTGCGCAGCAGCCGCAGTACCAGCACTCCTCGGGGTGCAGGATAATGGGCGGCTTGCCCCTGTGGGGGTTGGGGATGAACACGTCGATCTGACAGGTCTCGACGCAGGTGTTGCAGCCGACGCACTTGTCCGGGTCGATGCGGACGGGCATGCTCGGCGTCTGCACGTTGGGGATCGCATATACCTTTTCTGCCATCGTTCCTTCCTCCTTTCAGCCCTTGAACACGCCGGCGTAGTCCGGGTTGTGGGCCTCGTACTGCTCCTTCATGTTGCCCCAGTAGCGGATCGGGATGCGCTCGAATACGATCTCGCCGTTTACCTGGTGCAGCGCGAGGTAGCTCTTCTCCTCCGCGGGGTCGGCCTGCGGATAGTCAAGGCGCTCAAAGCCCAGCTTCGGGGAGCTGCACTTGCGCTCGCGCATCGCGTTGAGGATGATCTTCGCGTATTCGATGATGCTGAGGTCCTCCAGCGAGCGCATGAGCTTGTGCGGGTCGAGCGCGTAGAGCTGCGGCACCGCGTACTGCTCGATGCGGCCGATCTCCTCTAATCCGAGCTTCAGCAGCTCCTCGTTCTTGAACTCGCCGGCGAAGTACTGCATGGCGCGGTTCAGACCGAAGTTGAGCTCCTTCCAGTCGATGCCGCCGCTTCGCTTCGTCGGGGCGAGGACGCGCTCCTTCTCGGCGTCGATCTGTCCGCGGCAGACCTTGCCCTGTCCGAGCTTCTTCGCCAGCGCCGCCGCCTTGCGTCCGGCGTAGCGGCCGGTCGCCGCGGCGTAGGAGTGGTCGCCGGGCGAGAAGGTGCTCATGCCCGCGGCATAGAGCCCCTCGACGTTCGTCATGAGGTCCCAGTCGGTCATGATGCCGCCGCCGCCCGCGGGATCGCGGTACTGCAGGCTCGGCTGCATCTCGATGAAGGTGTAGTTGAGCACCGCGTCGCGGTTTTTGTCAAAGCCGTTTGCCTCCATCGTGTCGACCATGACCTTGGTCGTGCTCTCCTCGCAGAGCATGAGGTCCCAGGTGGCGTGGGCCTCCTCCGGCTTCATCGCGCCGAAATCGCCGAAGAACGGCAGCTTGTACCGCCCGTCCCGGATGCCCGAACGCAGGTCCGCGATGACCTTCGCGTTCGGCGAGAACATGACGCCGCCGTCCGCCCAGCCCTGCGTCGGCGCCGGGAGCACCTTGCCCGCCGCGTCGACGAGCGGGACGTTCTCATAGCTGGCGTCCGCGCCGCCGGTGTACCACTTGTGCTTCAGGCCGCCGGAGAAGCGGTTGGGCATGTTGCGCTCCATCATCGTGACGCGCGCGCCGGCGCGCCACGCCATGACCGTGCCGTCGCCGCACTGGTTGCGGGAGTACATCGTGGAGATGCCGCCGTGCTCGGTGTCCATGTGCCAGATGTGGCCCGCGCCCGCGGTGGAGATGATGACGGTCGGCGCCTTGACGATCACGAATTCGCCGGTGCGGACGTTGATGCCCGTCGCGCCGACGACGCGCGCGCCCTGCTCGCCGTTTTCGTTGAGGATGCTCGTCGCCATCACGCGGTCCAGGATCTGCACGCCGCGGCGCCGACATTCTTTTTTCAGGATCGGCTTGAAGGTCGTGCCCCAGATGCGGATGACGGTGTTGTTGCGCTTTTCCGGGGGATTGTAGCCCGGGCCGCCCCAGCCCTCGCCGGGGGCGAGCTTGCCGTCCACGCTGTAGCGCGGGGAAAACATGAACTTCGTGTCGTCATAGCGTCCCTCGACGCCGACGTACTCGTCGTCCGTGTCGCGGATCTTGCCGCCCATCTGCTCCATCTCCAGAAGCGTGTCATAGTCCTCGCGGCACTGGATCTCGATGCCGATGCCGTTGGAGAAATCGCCGAGGGATTCCATCTCCTCGATCGCCCACTCGTCGGGGTCCACGCGGCTGTGCGGGTTCGCGGGCACGTTGCACCAGTGGTCGCAGCCCGGTCCGCCCGCGCCGGAGCGGCGCACGTCGCCCTTCTCCATCAGGACGACCTTCGCGCCCTCGCGCGCGGCGCTGATCGCCGCCCAGCAGCCGGCGATGCCGCCGCCGAGCACGACCACGTCCGCCTCCAGCTCGGTCTCCTCGCCGAATTTGATCGGGTACGGCCACTCCGGCGGTGCGCCTTCGGTTTTCAGATACTCATGCCATGTTCCCATGCTCTGCCCTCCTGTGATCTCAATTTTTATGAACATCTTATGATAATTCTTCTCGCTTACTATGAATATACCACAGGGCTTCGGACAATGCAATGGAAAGTGTGAAAAAATCCACAGGCCTCATATCCGCGATTCGCGTTTCATATAGTGAAGCAAGCGTGTTATGGGAGTGGTCAATGTGCTGTCAAAGCTTGAGGAGCGGGCCGTGCGGCTCGCGGAATACCTGATCGAAAACGACGCCACCGTCCGCGCCGCCGCAAAGCAGTTCGGCGTCTCAAAATCCACGGTGCACAAGGACGTAACGCAGCGGCTGGAAAAGCTGGACGGCGCGCTGTGGGCGGAGGCCAAGGCGGTGCTGGAGCGCAACAAGGCCGAGCGCCACATCCGCGGCGGCATCGCCACGCGGATCAAATACAAGGGGAAATAGCAACGGCGGGACGCGCAAAAGGCGTCCCGCCGTTACGGTTTTTTCGGTTAAGCAATGCCCGTCGGGTTTTTGATGAGGCCCAGCGACACGGCATGGGCCAGCTGCGCGTCGGCCTGCGCGCACACTGCGTCCAGCGTGCCGTCGTCCGCCAGGGACACGAAGGCGTCCAGCAGCGCGGGGTCGAACTGCGTGCCGCGCCCGCGCAAAAGCTCCGCGCGGATCACATCCGGGGCGAGGCCCTTGCGGTAAATACGGTTTGTGCACTTTCACTAGTAGGTGTAGAGGTAGACTCTAAATCAATACCAAAGAGAAAAGGGAGGGCCGGCGGTCCCTTTTCTCTTAAGTGTTGACGTCAGTATACTTCGTCGATTTGACCAATCACATTGAAAGACGGTTGTTCCAGCGTAAAGATACGGTCATTGCGAACCAGTGACCGATGTCACTGGTGTGGCAATCCGCATCCCCCAGACAGAGAGAAACGGATTCCCACGCCACGACTTTTCGCCTGCGCGAAAAGTGCGCACTGGCGTGGGAATGACAAGGCGTTACGTTTCTTGTGCATCATCACCGCTGGAAGTTGACAAAGCGTGAAATCAACACCGAAAAGAAAAGGGAGAGTCGGCGGACGGAGATTTTGCGCCGGGGCGCATATTCTTGCCCGTTGCGGGCAAAACTGGAAGAACGATACAAACGATGCGGAGGGAACGATATGGCAAAGCGATTGGGCGCGCAGACCGTGGCGCTCACAAAGGCGGTATCCGTCGCGGCGGGCGCGGCGGTGGTCGGCAGCAAGGAGGGCGAGGGCCCGCTGCGAGAGCGCTTTGACGAGGTCGGCAGCGACGCGTATTTCGGGCAGAAGACATGGGAAAAGGCCGAGAGCGTCATGCTCAAGCACTGCTTTGAGCTTTTGTGCAAAAAGTCGCAGACCGCCCCGGCGCAGCTCGATTACCTTCTGGCGGGCGACCTGCAAAGCCAGTGCACCGGCTCGGCCTTCGCCGCGCGGGAGAGCGCCGTCCCCTTTCTCGGGCTGTACGGCGCGTGCTCCACGATGGGCGAGGCCATGACGCTCGGCGCGCTGCTGATCGACGGCGGCGCGGCGCAGCGCGTGTGCGCGATGACAAGCTCGCACTTCTGTGCGGCGGAGCGCGAGTTCCGCCTGCCGCTGGAGTACGGCGGGCAGCGGACGCCCAGCGCCCAGTGGACCGCCACGGCGGCGGGCGCGGTGCTGCTGCAGAGCGGCGATTGCGGCGTGCGCATCACGCACGTCACGACCGGGAGGATCACCGACGGGGGCATCACGGATGCAGCGAACATGGGCGCGGCCATGGCGCCGGCGGCGCTTTCCACGCTCAAGGCGCACTTTGCTGACACCGGGCGGGCGCCGGGCGATTACGACGCGATCATCACCGGCGACCTCGGGCATTTCGGACACGGGCTGCTGGAGGAGCTCATGCGGCGCGAGGGTTACAGCTTCCCGAATGTGTTCACCGACTGCGGGATGCTGCTCTACGACGCGCAACGGCAGGATGTCCACGCCGGGGGCAGCGGCTGCGGCTGCTCGGCCGCGGTGTTCGCCGGGCACATCCTCAAATGCCTGCGCGAGGGGATGTGGCGGCGCGTCCTGTTCGCGCCGACCGGGGCGCTGATGAGCGTCGTCACCAGCCAGCAGGGCGAGAGCATCCCCGGCATCTGCCACGCGCTGGCCATTGAAGCGGAGGGGGCGGCATGATGGAGACGGTGCTGGTCTATCTCAAATGCTTTCTCGTCGGCGGGCTGCTGTGCGCCGTCGGGCAGGTGCTGATCGACAAGACCGCGCTGACGCCCGCGCGCATCCTCACCTGCTACGTCGTGGCGGGCGTCGCGCTCGGCGCGCTGGGCGTGTATGAGCCGCTCGTCGAATTCGCCGGCGCGGGCGCAAGCGTGCCGCTGACCGGCTTCGGCAACACGCTGGCAAAGGGCATGCGCCGGGCCGTGGCGGAGCGCGGCGCGCTCGGCATCTTCACGGGCGGGTTCACCGCCGCGGCCGCCGGCATCTGCGCCGCGCTCGTGTTCGGCTTCCTCGTCGCGCTGGCATTCCGGTCAAAGAATAAGAATTAAAAACCGGGCGCGTTGCAAAATGCAGCGCCTTGTCATTGCGAGGTCCCGCAAGGGACCGTGGCAATCCGTTCTCTTGCGAAAGAAAACGGACTGGCACGCCGGTTTGCGGCGCGATGTGGTCATCGCGCCCTACGGCTCGGAATGACGGGGGTGAAATCGCATTTTGCAGCGCGCCCTTGTTTGTCTTTGTTCAAAAGTCCCCGCGTATGGTGACCTCGCCCCAGCGGAGCGTCTCGCGCCCGGCGGCGGTCTGCACGACGAGACCGCCTTCGTCGTCGATCTCCAGCGCGCGGGCGTCAAAGCTGCGCTGCCCGACGCAGCAGGTGATCGCTTTGCCCAGTACGACGGAGCGGCGGCGGTATTCGTCCATGAAGCCGGCGTCCGCCGCGTCGCGCCGCAGCAGGGTGCGGGCGATGCGCGCGGCAAGCTCCTCGCGGACGTCGCCGCAGTCGAGGAAGCCGACGCGCTGCGCCAGCTCCGGGGGGAGCGGCGCGGGAGAGAGGTTCACGCCGATCCCGACGATGGCGCTTGCCCCGACGCGCTCAGCGAGGATGCCGCAGACCTTCTTTCCCTCGTAGTAAAGGTCGTTCACCCACTTGATGCCGCACACGCGCCCGGTGACGGACTGCACGGCCTGCGCCGTCGCGACGGCGGCGCGGCAGGTCAGCGTCAGCTCGTCCGGCGCGGCGGGCATGGCGACTGACATGTAGAGCCCGCCGGGCGGGGAAATGAACGTCCTCCCCCGCCGCCCGCGCCCGCCGGTCTGCTGCGCGGCGAGGACGAGGCACGCCTGCGCGCCCTGGGCGAGCAGGCGGCGGCAGGCGTCGTTGGTGGAGGTAAGCGTATCATATGCCTCCACGCGCACGCCGGACAGCCCCAAAAGCGACGATATGCGGTTTGCATCCAGTTTTTCCATGTCCTCAGCATAGCACAAACGCGGCGGTTTGAAAAGCGCCGCGTTATTTTTCGGCTTCGCCCTGAAAAAATGATGGAAAAATGATGCGCGCAATGCTATGATAAGATTTGTTACAGAAATCTGCTTTGGAGTGTGGCTCCATGAACAAGAACAAAAATCTTTTCTATCTGCTCTGGTCCGCAGCGATCGTCGTGTGCGTCGTGCTGGCGATCCTCGCGCTGGGCATTTCCGCCTGCGCAAAGCAGGGCGGCGCCGAGAAGCCCGAGGAAACCCCCGGCTTCACCGTGGAGAGCGCGCGGCCCGATCCCAAGGCGCCCGCGCAAAGCGGCGAGACACCGGCGCAGGAGACGCCCGCTACCGAAACGCCCACGCCTGCGCCGCCCACCGCGACGCCCGCGCCCACCCGCCTTGCCGAGACGCCGGACGCCGGACGGGAATATCTTGACAAGATCATCTTCCTCGGCGACAGCACGACCTACGGCATCGGCGTTTACTACGGCTTCGGCTATACCGAGCTGTGCCCGCCCGAGCAGGTCTGGACGCCCGCGAGCGGCACGTTGACGCTATCCTACTACAACATCGCCACGATCGTCTACCCCGAGACGAAGGAGGAGTTGACGATCGAGGAGGCGGTCAAGCGCGCCAAGCCCGAGATCCTGGTCATCACGCTGGGCGTCAACGGCATCGCCTTCATGGACGAGGAATGGTTCATCCGCGACTACACCTCGCTGGTACAGCTCATTCAGGCGGCCAGCCCGGACACGAAGATCATTCTGAACTCCATCTACCCGGTGGCCGACAGCTATAAGTATCAGAAGGACATCAACAACGACAAGATCAACGCCGCGAACACGTGGATCGAGCGCATCGCTGCCGACACGGGCGTGCGCTTCCTTTACAGCTGGGAGACGCTTGCGGAAAACGGCAAGCTGCCCGAGAGCGCCCAGAACGGCGACGGGCTGCACCTCAACGGCGAATCCTTCACCAAGGTCATGCAGTATATCAGAACCCATTCTTACCAATGATGATACGAGGTAAACAAACATGAAGAACATCAAAAAGGGAATCTCCCTGCTGCTGGCCGTGTGCGCGCTGGCGGCGCTGCTGGCCGGCTGCGGCGGCGGCAAGACGAAGAACGTCCCGGTCAGCGAGCTGGCAGACAAGGTGGCCGCCGCGCTCGGCAAAAGCGGCATGGACGCCGTCCCCGACAACTATGTCAAGGGCTACCTGAAGCACAGCCCGGACGAGATCGGCGAGTACGTCATCCTCAAAAACATGATGGGCACGAACATCGACGAGTTCGGCATCTTCAAGGCCGGCACGATGGACGCCGCGGCGATCAAGGCGATGGTGGAGGGCTACATCAAAATCCTGCAGGACAGCTGGATGAACTACCAGCCGGAGGAGGAGCCCAAGCTCAAGGGCGCCGAGATCAAGACCGTCGGGGATTACACGATGTATGCGATCTTATCCGACGCGGACAAGGCGACGGCGTTCAAGGCGTTTGAAGCCGCGCTGAAATAAGGAAAATGAATATGACAGCGCCGCCCCGACCGGGGCGGCGCTGTTTGTTTTAGGATAGAGAAACGGATTGCCACGACAGTGTGCGCACTGTCTCGCAATGACGCGTCCGTTTACTTGTGATAGTCGTCCCAGAGCTTCTGGAACGCGGGCATGCTCTTGGCGATCATGTCGCGGTTGACGCAGTAGGCCATGCGGAAGTAGCCGGTCATGCCGAAGTCGTTGCTGGGCACGAGCAGCAGCTCATACTTCTTTGCGTGCTCGCAGAAGGCCTTGGCGTCCGGCTCCAGCGCCTTGGCAAAGAGGTAGAACGCGCCGCGCGGATCGACGCACTCATAGCCGATCTTCCGCAGACCGGCGGTCAGGATGTCGCGATTGATTTTATACTGCGAGAAGTCGCTGTGCGCGCCGACGGTGCGCTCGATGACGCGCTGGAAGAGCGAGGGCGGGTTGATGTAGCCGAGGGCGCGCCCGGCGCCGAGGACGGCGGCGTAGACCGCGGTCTTGTCGTGCATCCGGGGGCTGACGGCGAGGTAGCCGATGCGCTCGCCGGGGATCGACATGCACTTGCTGAACGAATAGCAGATGAAGGTGTCGTCATAGTAGCACATGGCGTTGGGCGTCTTGTCCATGTCGTAGACCAGCTCGCGGTAGGGCTCGTCGGTGATAAGGTAGACCGTTTCGCCGATGGCCTTTTCATGCTCGCGCAAAATTGCGGCGAGCTCCTTGAGCGTCTCCTCGCTGTAGACCATGCCGGAGGGGTTGTTGGGCGAATTGATGATGACGGCCTTCGTCTTGGGGCCGAGGGCGGCCTTGAGCGCGTCGAAGTCGATCTGGAAGTCGTCGCGCGGCGGGACCACGCGCACGACGCCGCGGCTGGCCTCGGTGAACACGCGGTATTCCGGGAAAAACGGCGCGTTGACAAGCACCTCGTCGCCCGGGAACAGCACGGCGCGCAGCGCGATGGCGATGGAGCTGGCGCAGCCGCAGGTGATGTAGAACAGATCGCCGGTCAAGCCGAGGTCGTAGGTGTCGTTGAGGTTCTTCGCGATGGCGTCGCGGACGCTGGGCAATCCGGCGGCGGTGGTGTAGCCGTGCAGGGCCACGCTGTCACCCTTGATGAGGTCGGCGATGGCCTCGTTCACGCAGTCCGGCGCGGGGATGCTGGGGTTGCCGATGGAATAGTCATAGACGTTCTCGGCGCCGATCTCCTGCTTGCGGATCGTGCCGTATTCCATGACCTCACGGATGCAGTTGCGGGTGTAACCCCACGCGAGCATTTGTTCGGGAAGCATTAAGATTCCTCCTTGGGGAAAAAATAACAGATCGTATTATATAAGCTTCGGCAAAGGGAGTCAAGAAACTCCCTTTGCCTTTTTCGTGTGCCGTATCAGAACTGCACTTCCTCGTCGCCGATGGCCTCCTTGGCGCGGACGGTGACCTTGCGCTCATAGCAGGCAAACACGTCGTCAACATGGGCCTTGTCGGGCGCTTTGGTGAAGGCGCTGACGATGGGGACGAGGACGAGCCCCGCGATCATGCAGAAGGCGCCGGCGTTGATGGGGCTCTGGAGCATCTTCGGGAAGGAGCTGCGGATGAAGATGTTCAGGATCATCACGACGGTGGAGAACGCGAAGCTCACCCAGCAGGCGGCCTTGGTCGCGCGCTTCCAGTACAGACCGTACAGGAACGGGGCGAGGAAGGCGCCGGCCAGCGCGCCCCAGCTTACGCCCATGAGCTGCGCAATAAAGGTCACGCCTTTGTTGTATTGGACGATGGCGAGGATCACGCTGATGATGATGAACACGACGATCATCAGCTTCATAATGAACATCTGCTGCTTCTCGTTCATGTCCTTCTTGACGCTGCCCTTGAGGAAGTCCAGCGTCAGCGTGGAGGAGCTGGTCAGCACCAGCGAGGACAGCGTGGACATGCTCGCGGACAGGACGAGGATCACGACGATGGCGATCAGGATCGTGGGCAGGCCCTCCAGCATCGTGGGAATGATGTTGTCGAAGCCGCCGGCGGGCGTGCCGGAGGCGTTGGGGTCGAGCACGTTGCTGAACAGCCGTCCGAAGCCGCCGAGGAAGTAGCAGCCGCCCGCGACGACGACGGCGAAGATCGTGGAGATGATCGTGCCCTTGCTGATGGACTGCTCGGACTTGATGGCGTAGAACTTCTGTACCATCTGCGGCAGGCCCCAGGTGCCAAGCGAGGTCAGGATCATGACCGCGAAGAGGTTCACCGGGTCGGGGCCGAAGAAAGAGGCGAAGATGCCGGGTGTGGAGGACACGGAGGGATCGTTGACCTTGGCGAGGCCGTCCAGCGCGGCGAGGAAGCCGCCCTGCCCCTTCAGCACCGCGGCGATGACCGCGACGATGCCGAAGAGCATGATGATGCCCTGAATGAAGTCGTTCACGGCGGTGGCCATGTAGCCGCCGGCGATGACGTAGAT
>CAMJPK010000045.1 GCA_946407675.1 uncultured Clostridia bacterium | reverse complement strand
CGCCGCCTCGCCATGCTCTGGGGCGACGGCGACAAGGTGCGCGACCCGGTGGGCGCCACCTACGGCGCGGAAAACCAGCTCAAGGAGACCGTCAGCGATCAGCTTGGCGACGGCGGCAGCCTGCTGAGCTACTATAAAAAGCTGATCGCCATCCGGCTGGCCAACCCGGAGATCGCCCGCGGGGACTACACCGCGCTGCGCTTTGCCGACACCAAGCTCGGCGGCTTCACGGCGACGTGGAACGGCAGCACGGTCTGCGTGCTGCACAACACGACGATCTCGACGATCACGGTGGACCTGTCCAAGGTGACGGACCACGAGTTCCGCGAGCTCGCCGCCGTGATCGGCATGGAGGACGCGTCGCTCGACGGCAGCAGCGTCACGCTCGGCTCCATGACGAGCGTCGTGCTGCGGTGAGAAGCAAACAGATGCAAGGGAGAAGGCATATGACAGAAAATGAAAAAGCCCTCGCGGGCATGGAGTATGATTATCTGGACGCGGAGCTGAGCGCCCACAAGCTGCGGGCGATGACGCTGTGCCAGCAGCTCAATACGATGGACATCCGCGACGCCGCCGGGCGCGAGGCCGTGATCCGCGCGCTGTTCGCCGCGGCGGGCGCAAGGCCGCGGGTGCTGCAGGATTTCCACTGCGACAACGGGAAGAACATCCGCGTCGGGGACGACTTCCTCGCCAACTACAACGTGACGATCCTGGACCGCGCGCCCGTCACCTTCGGCGACAGCGTGCTGATCGCGCCGGGCACGGTGATCACCACGGTCAACCATTCGCTCGACCCGGCAAAGCGCCGCGCGAACATCTGCACCGCCCTGCCCATCACGATCGGCAGCAACGTCTGGATCGGCGCCAACTGCACGATCCTCCCCGGCGTGACGATCGGGGACGACGCGGTGATCGCGGCGGGCGCCGTGGTGCGCTGCGACGTGCCGCCGCGCACGATCGTCGGCGGCGTCCCGGCAAGGGTGCTGAAAACGATCGAATAACAAATCGCCCCGCACCGGGAATGGTGCGGGGCGAAGTGCATATTTGGGGCTTAGCCCTCGATCTGGATGACCTTTTTCTCCGGCAGCTTCTTGACGTCCTTCTTCGGGATGTTCAGCGAAAGCACGCCGTTTTCGAACTTCGCGCCGATGTCCTCCTCCGTGAGCGCCTCGCCCACGTAGAAGCTGCGCTGCATCGCGCCGGAGAAGCGCTCCTGGCGGATGATCTTGCCGGCCTTGTCCTTCTGCTCCTTCTCGAGGTCCTTGGCCGCGTGGACGGTCAGGGTGCCGTTTTCGAGCTCCAGACGGATCTCGTCCTTCTTGAAGCCGGGCAGATCCACGTCCACCTCATAGTGGTCCTCGTGCTCGCGCACATCGGTCTTCATCTCGTGGGCGGCGTGGCGGCCATAGAGCTTGCGGTCGACGTTCCGGAACTCCGGGAAGCTCGGGAAATCGAACCAGTCATCAAACAAATTCTCACCAAAAATACTCGGCAACATACGTCATTCCTCCTTTTGAACTATATCCTGTTTGTTGCCTCGGGCGGAGCGTTCCGATCTGTCGGTCGTCCGCTTCGTTCCTCTGTTCGATTATGAGTATAGCACGAGAATTAGCACTGTGGTTAAGAGAGTGCTAACTTTTTGTGAACAAACTGTGAATGCTCTTGACAGGGGCGGGGATTTGTGTAGAATATACCCGGTTTCGCAATTGACAATATATAAGGAGGTAGTGAGATGGGAAAATTCATCCCCTATGAGAAGCTCTCAAAGAAGAAAAAGCGGGAGCTGGACGCGGCCCGGCGCACGGTCTGGACGATCAATCCCGTGACGCGCAAGCCGGAAAACCCGAAGGCGTACAACAGAAAGAAAGCACAGAACTGGCGGAACGAGCCACCGGATTCTGTGCTTTCTTTTTCGTTTCGCCTGCTTACGCCGTCTCGATGCCGGTGACGGTCACGCCGCAGAGCTTCGTGACCGCGGGCAGGCGGAAGTTGTCGAACTGCACCTGCTCGGCGGAGAGGTACATTTCCTTGAGGAAGTCGTGCATGTTGCCGGAGATGCTGCCGCCGGACACGGGCGTGACGGCCGCGCCGTCGTGCCAGTAGCCGAGGCGGATCTCACCGAAGATGTCGCCGGTCATGGTGTCCACCTGGAAGTCGGAGAATTCGACGACCTCAAGATAGCGGCCCTGCCGCAGCGCGGCCTCGGACTTTGTGCCGCCGGAGACGGCAAAGTTGCCGGGGATAAAGCTGTCCGTGAGACCCATATAGCAGGAGAACATGCGCCCGCCGAGATAGTGCTCCGGCACGCCGGCGCGCAGCATCACAACGTCGCGGATCGGGGCGCCCTCCGCGTCAAAGGCGCGGTTGCGCGAGGAGTTGGGCAACGTGCGCAGCGCTTCGAGCGTCACGCGGTCGCCGTGGGCGTCGGGCTCGATGGGTGTGCCGAGCTTCCAGTCGCTCATGCTGCGCAGCACCATGGAGGGGTCCAGATGCGCAATGAAGTAGCGGTAGATCTCCTTGGCGTCGTCGGTGGAGAAGATCACGTCCGCCGTGCCGAGCGGCGGGGTGGGGACGGTGTGCAGCCGGTCGCGGCCATAGGCCATGGTGCGCGCCAGGTCGCGGCGCAGCCCCTCGGCGTCACAGCTGCCGGACTTGTACATGCGGTAAAGCTCGATCTCGTGTCCGCCGCTGCGGGCGTTCACCACGGCCTCCAGCATGCTGCTCGGGTAGGTCTCCGTGATGTCGATGCCCTCGCTGGTGACGAAGCGGCGGGTGACGGCGGCGGTGAAGATCTCGTAGCTGTTCAGATCCTCGCCCGCGGTCTCCGGCACGGAGGCCATCGCTGCGAGGTAGTCCCTTGCGTTGGCGGGAACGTCCACCGGCGCGGCGGGGCGCGGCGCTGTGTGGGCCGGACCGGGCTGGTTGAGCGTGTAGGCGCGGTTGGGCGCAAGCGTCGCCTGATAGGCCAGCGACGCCACGAGCTTGCGCGCCTCCTCCGCCGTGGCGGTGGGGGGAAGCTCCGCGGCGGCGGAGCCGATGCTGTCTTCACCGATGCGCTGATAGACCTTGACCGTGATGTGCTCGACGCGCTTGGCGCGGTTCTGGTCGAGGGCGTGGCGGATGAAATAGAACTCCCAGCCCTCGGTCTTCTCGTCTTCGACCTCCCAGGCGAAAACGCCGGCGGCCTTCAGAATTTTAAACAACTGCTCCAGCATCAGCCCAGCCTCGCTTTCGTTTTGAGATAGGGGCCGCCGTCGGCGACCTTGACCCATTCCTTGTAGCCCTTGCCGCAGCCGCCGTTGCCGAAAACGGCGCGGTCACGGCTGCACATGCTGATGCTGCCGAGCAGGTCGGGCACATAGCCGGTCATGATGATCGGGGCGACGACCGCGCCGGTCAGCTTGCCGTCCCGGATCTCGCGGCCGCGCTTGATGATGCACTGGATGCCCCAGTGCTTCGGGTCCTCCATGCCGCTTTCCATGTTCTCCAGCAGATAGCCGTGCCTGACGGAGGCGATCATCTCCTCCAGCGTGCTCTCGCCGGAGTCGAAGACCGTGTTGGTCATGCGGGTGTAGACCTTGTGCTCAAAGTTTTCACGCTTGCCGTTGCCGGTGGGCTGCGTGCCGAGGCGCAGCGCGCTCAGCGCGTCGCAGATGCCGGCGCGCAGTATGCCGTGGTCGATCTCCGTGACATCGCCGGCGAGGGTGCCCTCGTCGTCAAAGGCGTAGCTGGTCACGTCCTCGGCGCAAAGCGCGCCCTCGTGCATCGTGCAGATGTCGCTGCCGACGCGCTTGCCGATATATTCCTTGCCCAGCGCGCGGTTCTTTACGAACATGTCCATCTCCACGCCGTGGCCGAAGGCCTCGTGCGCGATGAGGCCGGTGACCTCCGGGGAGGTGATGATCTCATATTCGCCCGGCTCGATGTGCCCGGCGGAGAGCAGCTCGACCGCGTTGGCGACGACGGCTTCCACCTTGTCGGCGAGTTGGTCGAACAGCTCCGGACCGCACAGGCCGGAGACGCCGGCGTAGTCGAGCTGGTTGCGGCCGTCCTCCATGACGACGGCGGCGACGTTGCCCTCGGAGTAGACGTAGCTCTGGCACAGGTCGCGGTTTTTTGTCAGGAACATCTTGCAGATGTGGGTGCTCTGGGCGCTGGCGAGCGCCTCGATCATGCGCTTGTCCAGCGTCATGGCGCGGTCGGACAGCGCGGTCAGCTTCTCCACGAGCGCCCGGACGTCCGTCGTCTCGGGCAGCTGCTCGGTCTCCTTTTCAACAAAGCACGTCAGCGGCTCGTCGGCGAGCACGGGTGTGTCGTAGACCTGCGCGCCGGCTGCGCGCAGCACGCAAAGCTGTGCGTCCAGCGCCGCCTTGACCGCCTCGTACGTGCGCTCCGGCGCGGCGGGATCGAAGCTGTTGAGCGCGTATTCGCTGTAAAGCCCGTCCTTCCAGACGCGCAGGCAGATGCCGCGCTCCGTGGTCATCGTCTCGTTCCGCACGGCCTTCGCGTGCTGCGAGATCTGCACGGCGAGCCCCTTGGAGTCCGTCGCCAGCGCGCTGACGTAGTCATAGTCCCGCTCCAGCGCCGCGATCAAAGTCTTCAGTCCGTCTTTGATGCCCAGCAGATAGGGGGAAAAGGGTGCTTTCATTCGATCAGTCCTTTCGTGTGGGTTTCCGGCAAAAGTATAGCCATTATAGCGCCGTTCCGATCCAAAAGCAAGGGGCGCGCACTTCACAAGCCCGTCCGACCGTGATATACTTTTTCCGACAAAGCGTCAAAAGGGCGAAAGGAGGCGGGACGCATGGCAATGATCAGTCGGGAAAGCAGGCGGAACATCGGGCTGTTTCTCGCCGCCCTGCTGGTTGCCGCGCTCGCCAATTCGCTCGGCGGCGACCACTGCCCGACGGCCTTCCTCGGCTCACAGCTCTACTGCGCGATCCTGTTGGCGTGGGCGCTGACCGTCCGGCGGCGCATCATGCACCGCCGCATCCGCCGGTGCATGATCGCGGTGGCCTATGCCTTCGTGCTGTTGTTTTTCCTGCGCGTCTGCCGGTATCTGACGCCCGAGGGAGAGCAGACGCTGACGCGGCTTTTGTGGTACGCCTACTATCTCCCGCTGACCGCCGCCCCGCTGCTGATGCTCATGGGCGCGAAGTGCATCGGCAAGACGGACGCGGACCGGCCCCTGCACCGTATGGGCTGGCTCTGGCTGCTCTGGGCGCTTTTGGCGGCCGGGCTGCTGACCAACGACCTGCACGGCCGGGCCTTCTACGCGGACGGGCCGCTGCTGGTCAACGGGCGGTACAGCTACGGCTGGCTCTACAACCTGACCGTGCTGTGGCAGGCGGCGCTGCTCGGCGCCTGCCTTGCGGTCATGCTGCGGCGCAGCGCGGTCTCCGGCTGCCGCCGTCTGGCGTGGGTCCCGCTGATCCCCTTCGCGTGGACGGTCGTGCTGCTGCTGCTTTATGTGATCGCCGGGGGCAGCCCGACGGTCGGCGGGTATAAGCTCTACAATGTGCAGGAGGTGTACTGCATCGGCTATGTGAGCTTCTGGGAATGCTGCGTGCAGATCGGCCTGATCCCGGTGAACACCGGGTATCGGGAGATCTTTGAACGCTCCGGCGTGCACGCCGCCCTTCTCCGCGACGACGGCACGGTTGCATTCCGCGCATCCATCGACGCGGTGCCGGATGCGGCGCAGCGCCGGGCGCTGCGTACCGGGCCGGTCGCCCTCGGCGAACACCGCTGGCTGTGCAGCGCCCCCGTCTCCGGCGGTACGGTGTGCTGGGTGGAGGACCATCAGACCATCGACCGGCTCAACGATGCGCTGAAGGAGGCGACGGCCCGCATCGAGGAGGAGAGCGAGCTCATCAGCGAGGAAAACCGCATCCGCGAGGAAAAGGCGCGGTATGCAACACGCAACCGGCTGTACGATCAGATCGCCTATCTGACGCACGGACAGCTGGCGCAGATCGAGACGCTGCTGCGCCCGGACGATATGGACGACGCGGCGCTCCGGCAGCGGCTGCGCACCTGCATGGTGCTGGGCGCCTATGTCAAGCGCCGGGGCAATCTCGCCATTGTGTCCGAGGGCGCGCAGACGCTGGCGTCGGGGGATCTGCTGCTGTCGATCCGGGAATCCATGGAATACCTGCGCGAGCTCGGCGCGGAGTGCAGCGTACACGTCTCCGGCACGCCGGAGATCCCGCTGCGCTGGGCGCTGGGGTGCTACGATCTGTTCGAGGCGGTTGCGGAGGCGGCGCTGCCGGGCCTTGCGGCGATGCTCGCCGATCTGTCCGCGTCGCCGGACGGCCTGCACATGACGCTGCTGCTGGAATCACCGAGCGCCCTGCCGGATGCGCAGCGCCTCGCCCGCGCTGCCGCGGGCGGTAGCGTCTGCACCGACAGCGTGGACGGCGATACGCGCGTCCGGCTTTTCTTCGGGGAGGCGGCGCCATGAGAACGTATGAAATGCTTCCGTGGCACAGCCGCTACCTGCTGTGTGTCTGGGCGCTGGCGCTGCTGCCGACGCTGACCTACTGCTTTTTCCGCATGGCGCAGCAGCGCAGGCGCGTTTGCGCTGTGCCGCTGCTGGCGCTGGGGGCGGACTATTTCGTATTCCAGATGCTGACCGCGGCGCTGCTGTACGGCAGGCGCGTCGCCGTAAGCGTGCCGTTTTTCCCCGCCTTCCTCGCCGCCGCGACCGCGCTTGTCGGCGTGCTGATGCCCGGCATCGTCCGATGGCAGCGCACGCACATCTCGCCGATGAGCATGAAGGAGAGCGCGGACTCGCTCCCGCTGGGGCTGTGCTATTCCCGCCCGGGCGGGCTTCCGAAGCTGACGAATGCGCGCATGGAGGCGCTGTGCCGGGGCTGCACGGGCGCGCCGCTATTGAACGCGGACGCCTTTTGGGAGGCGCTGCGCGCCGGGCACCTTGCGCCGGGCGCGGTCAGCATCCAGGCCGGGGAGCAGCCGATCGTGCAGCTGCCCGAGGGCGTATACAGCTTTCGCCGCTGCACGCTGACGTCGGAGGGGCTGCCGCTCAACGAGCTCATCGCCGTCGATGTGACGCGGGAGCATCTTTTGAGCACACAGCTGCAGGCCAAGCAGATCGGCGCGGCCCGCGCCAACCGGCGGCTGAAGGAGCTCAACGGCGTCATCACGGCCATGACGATCGAAAAGGAGACGCTGCGCGCCAAGACCCGGCTGCATGACGAGCTGGGCAAGGCGCTGCTCTCGGCGCGCCGCTGGCTCCGTGCGCCGGAGAGCGTGGACCGCGCCGCGCTTCTGGCGCAGTGGCGGCACGTGACCGCGCTGCTGAAGAACGAGGGTCCGAACGCCATGCACCCGGACTATGTGGACGTGGTGCGAGACGCGTATCTGCTGGGCGTGGAGATCGAGACGCAGGGCGTCCTGCCGGAGCTCTCCCCGGCGCGCGAGCTGACGGAGACGGCGCTGTCCGTCTGCCTGACGAACACGCTGCGGCATGCCGGCGGCACAAAGATGTTCGTCTCCTGCGCCGCCGTGTCGGAGGACTATCGCGTGCGCATCACGAACGACGGACGCGCGCCGGAGGGACCGATCCGCGAGGGCGGCGGCCTGGGCGATCTGCGCCGCCGCGTCGAGCGCGCGGGCGGAACGATGACCGTGGAGAGCGCCCCGCGCTTTGCGCTGGAGCTGACATTACCGAAGGAGGAACGCTGAGATGGTGCGTGTCCTGATTGTGGACGATCAGATGATTTCCCGGCAGCTGTTTTTCACCGTGCTGTCCGGCTCCGGGCGCTATCTGCCCGTGGCGGCGCTGTCCTCCGCCGGGGAGGCGGTGGCCTTCTGCCGCCGCGATCCGGTGGATCTGGTGCTGATGGACGTGGTCATGGCCGACGGCATGAACGGGCTGGACGCCGCGCGGGAGATCCGGCGCATAAGGCCGGACATCCGCATCGTCGTCGTCACGAGCATGCCGGAGGTCAGCTACATCGAGCGGGCGCGGGAGATCGGCGCGGACAGCTTTTGGTATAAGGAGGTGCAGGATCAGCCCATTCTTGACGTGCTGGACCGCACCATGGCCGGGGAGCACATCTTTCCGGACGCCACGCCGACGCTGACGCTGGGCAACGCCCGCAGCGTGGACCTGACGCCGAAGGAGCTGGAGGTGCTGCGCGAGATCACCACCGGCGCGACCGACCAGGAGATCGCGGACAAGCTGGAGGTCAGCGCCGCGACCGTGCGCTATCACGTGAAGAACCTGCTGCAGAAGACCGGCTACCGCAGCCGGACGCAGCTTGCGGTCCGCGCGCGGACCGAGGGACTGGTCATCGGAGACTGAACACTGAGGAATGTCCATACGCGGACGCCCCGGGGACTTCGTCGAAAGACGGAGCCCCGGGGCGGCGTTTTTTTGAAACCTATCAATTTTGAGGGGGCGGATTTCGTAAGCCGGTATTATAATCTTTCTGATGCTAAAGTAAAAAAGAATCCACCCGCAAATCATTTTTTAGGAGGACAGACTATGAAACGATGGCTTGCGATCATCCTCGCGCTGACCATGCTGTTCGCGCTTGCCGCCTGCGGCGGCGGAAGCGCAAAACCGTCCGACCCGGAGCCGGAGGAGGTCAACGAACCCGAGGGCGGCGCGGAGGGCGCCGCGGAGGGCGCCGCGGAGGCGGCAAATGCGCAGGAGACCCTCACAGGCGTGCCCGCGGCGACGCGCTTTGACGCCGACTTCGTCATCGATCTCCCGGCGGGGTATCATTACGACGAGGGCTGGTGCTGCTACATCAACGACCAGAACGTGCACATCTGGGCCAACGACATGGACCTATATGAGTACGACCACAACTTCAACGACGTGCTGCAGGATTACGGCGTGAAGGGCGAGGGGACGCCGCTCGGCGCTTACCGCTACTGGACCCGCGAGGAACCGACGGGACAGTTCTACGGCCCGATGATGCACTACTACGTCGCCTTCGAGGGGCGCTATGACGACTATTACGGCTGCCATATCTTCGCCACCGTCGAGGAGGGGCAGGACCTCAAGCTGACGCAGGCGCAGGAGATCGTCGACATGCTTAAGACGATCCGCCGCGTGGGCGAGCCCATCCTTGACGCGCCCGCGGCGCCGCCCGCCCCGGCGGCCACGCCGGAGCCGACCCCGGAGCCGACGCCGACGCCCGAGCCGGAGCCCACCACGCCGTTCAGCGAGCTGTTCTTCAACTACAGCGGCGAGGAGGCCGCCGCCATGAGCTCCTTTATGAACTGCGGGCGCTACGCCGCGCAGGGCGATGCGCTCGTCGGCCTCGGCTTTGACACGAACGGCACGTCGCTGCTCGTGCGCATGGATCTGAAGCGCAACGGCGACTTCGCCGACGTGGACGCCTATGAGATCCTCGACACCGCCGCGGCCGCGTATGTGAGCATCTGGGGCGACTACGTCTACTATCTGCGCGACTGGTCCACCGTCTGCCGCGTCCCGCTCGCGGGCGGCACCGTGGAGTGCGTCGTGCCGCACAACAGCGATTATCTCCAGATCCGCGGCGACCATCTCTATTACTGCAACGCGGACTACCGCTTCTGCCGTGCCGACATGGCCGGCCGCGGCGAAGAGGTGGTGCTGGATAAGGAGATCTACTTCCCGTACCTGCTCGATGAGGACTGGCTGCTCTATCAGGACGATGCGGACGGCGAATCGCTGCATCTGTACCACATCCCCACCGGGGAGGACGCAAAGATGTGCGACGCGGTCATCTATGCGCCGATCCTCTGGAACACCGACATCATCGCCGGCGCGTACATCGGCGGGCTCAAGTATCTGGCGAAGATCGACCTGATCAATCCGCAGATCGACTATGACAAATCGGCGGGCGCCTTCACCTACAGCTTCCCGTGCGAGATCGGAACGAACCCGGTCAACACCGACGTGTGCATCACCGCCGATGGCTGGGTGTACACCGGGAGCGAGAACGCGACCTACATCGACGACTGGGACAAGGCGATCAATGAATCCGGCGACACCGAGGTGTTCTACCCCTATGCCGGGCCGGACTGGGAGGTCTACTGGCGCATGAGCGACGGGGTCATCGACGCGATCTTCATCACCAACCGCGCCGGCGGCGGCAGCCAGAGCATCCCGCTGTTCAGCTGACAAGCAAACCTGTTATGACAAAAACCGGCCCTGTGCCATTGGCACAGGGCCGGTTTTTGTTCGCCGGGGGGGGGCTTCAGCGGGCGCTGGAGCCCATGCGCAGGGCGGCGACCTTCTCGCGGATCTCCTCGCGCGCGTCGCACATCTGTTCGGCCCAGTCGTCGGCGTAGGAGAAGGTCAGGTCGTCGCGCTCGCAGTCGACCTCACCGGCGCGGATGCGCGCGCAGTAGCCGTCCAGCATCGCGAAATCGCGCGCGTAGCAGTGGAAGCTGTTGGCGCGGTGGGTGTAGCTGCCCATTTCGACGCCCAGCGTGTCCGCGATGCGCTTTTGCAGCAAGATGAGCGCAAAGGCGTTCATGAACGTGGCCTTGCACGCGTCGTTGGAGCGGAAGAGCACCTTGGCGTGGAGCCGGCCGTCGCGGATGAAATACTGGACGTGCTGCCAGCAGGCGGGATCGGGGCTGCCGACGTCCTCCGGGGCGCGGATGTCCATGACCGCGCGGCGGGAGTACGGGTCGCGCCGCAGTTCGTCGAGCACGAACTGATACTGCCAGGCGTAGCGGGAATGATAGGTGTAGGTCCAGTTGCCGCGCTCCACCTCAAAGTCGAGAATGCCGTCCAGCATCTCCTGGCGGTACTGCTCCAGGCTGGTCGGGTCGCCGAAGAACAGCCGCGAGATCATGTTGTCGCGCAGCGGCTCGTCCACGACGATGGTCATGGAGACCTCCTTCTGCTCCGTGTTCCAGTCGGGGCAGGGGATGACGGGCGCGTTTTGCAGCGCCAGCAGCGCCTTGTGATAGGCGATCGGAAGCGTGGCGCCTTCGCATAAGTATTCGTTCATGGGACCGTCTCCTTCCTTTCAGTCATTATAGCAGAAGCGGCGCAGCTCGGCAAGCGGTCAGGGCTCCCGGAAAAAGAGGATCGAAAACCATGTGACGACGTTGCCGGCGAGGAACGTGATGCCGAGCTTTTCCGCAAGGTCCGTGACGACGATGCCGTGGCTTTCGATGCAGGGGTGCAGCTGCGCCGGGAAGCGGCAGGGCGCGTCCGGGCAGGTGCAGTGCGCGCAGCGGGCGCAGGCCTCGGCGGAGAGGGCGTAGGTATCAAGCCCCTGCGCGCGCAGCAGCGCCTCGGCCTGCCGGACGATCGCCTCATGTTCGCCGCGGGTGGCGAGCGTCTCGGTCATATCCGCGGCGTCGCGCACCTCCGCCGCCGTGGTCAGCAGCAGCGCCTCGGGATAGCGCAGGCAGCGCGCCCGACATTCCGCCACGCTGCCGACGCCCGGCGGGCAGGCCCAGGTTTTGCCGTACATCGGGCACTCCGTTTCACAGATGTGACGGACGCGCTCGGAAAACGTCAAAAGCGAGGTCGATATGAATTCATATTGCAGGATCGGGAGCTCGGCCAGCCCCGCCTCCAGCGCTGCGCGGTCCATTTGCAGTTCCTCCGAGGTGTTTCAAAAGCTATCATGCAGATCATATCATTCTACGCGCTTCTTCTCAAGTATTCCGGAAAATTTTCCGCCGCGCTTTGCGGCGATTCCGGAAATACTAACGGCAAAACGCAAAAGGGTGAGGAACCGTGAATCACAAATGGAAACGCGCCACGCGTCTGGCGCTCATCTATCTCTCCGCCGCGGTCGTGGCGCTCGGCGTGCTGGCCGGGACGCAGTATGAGCGGGCGCAGCGCTGGCAGCGGCAGGCCTCGAACCAGTACCAGCACGCCTTTGACGAGCTGGTGACCGCGATGGGCGAGATGGACGCCGCGCTGGAAAAATCGCTGTACGCTACCTCGCCGGGCATGGTCAACGCGGTGTGCACCGAGGTCTTCGGCAAGGCCATGACCGCGCAGATGTCGCTCGGCGCGCTGCCGTTCCACGCAGAGGAGCTGGAGCGCACCTCCGGCTTTATCAGCCGGGTGGGGGATTACGCGTTCTCACTGGCGCGCGCCGCGGCGGGCGGCAGCGGCTATACGCCGGAGCAGCGTGAGGCGCTGCGCAGCCTGTCGGAGACGGCGGGCGTGCTCTCGGACAACCTGGAGGGCTTTCGCGCGCAGCTGCAGGACGGCACGCTGCGCCTCGGAGAGCTGGACGCGGCCTCCCACGCGCTGCTGCAGACGCAGGCGGAATCCGTCCCTGTGCTGGGCGACAGCATGCGCCTGGTCGAGCGGGAGTTTCCGGAGATGCCGTCGCTGATCTATGACGGGCCCTTCTCCGAGCACCTGAGCGGCCAGACGCCGCGGGCGCTGGAGGGGCTGGCGGAGGCCGACGCGGAGACCGCGCGGGACGCCGCGGCGCGCTTTCTCGGCGTGCCGCGCGCGCGGGTCTATCCGACGGGGGAGTGCGCCGGCGAGCTGCCCTGCTACGGCTTTGCGACCGACGGACAGGGCGGGAGCAGCAGCTTCATCGCCGTGACGAAGCAGGGCGCGCAGGTGCTCTCGCTGCTCGCCTCCCGCCCCGCGGGCAGCGCGGCCGTCGACGCGGAGACGGCGGTGGCAACCGCGAAGGAGTTTCTTGCGAAGGTGGGCTACCGCGACATGGCGGAGACCTACCACATGACGCAAAACGGCGTGCTGACGGTGAACTTTGCCTACCGGCAGGGGGAGGTGCTGTGCTACAGCGACCTTGTCAAGGTCTCCGTGGCGCTGGACACCGGAAAGGTCTGCGGCTTTGAGGCGAAGGGCTACCTGACCGCACACGGCCCGCGGGAGATCCCGGCGGCCGCGGTCGGCGCGGAGGAGGCCCGCGCCGCGGTGCCGGATTCGCTGGAGGTGCTGGCGCATCAGCTTGCGCTGGTGCCCTCCGACGGGAAATATGAGACGCTCTGCCACGAGTTCAAATGCGCCGCCGCGGACGGCCGACACTATATCATTTATGTCAATGCGCACACCGGCGCGCAGCACAAGATCCTGATCCTTCTGGAGGATGAGAGCGGCGCGCTGACCCTCTGATGCGGCAAAACCTTTGCGAGACGCCCCGAATCTTGGCAAATACTTGACGAATGAAGAAGAATGCGGTATAATATGTCAACCAATCGGGAAGTTGCGCGCGGCCGCGCCCGTGCGCGTAGAGATAGAAAGGAAGGCGCTTTATGGGGTTCATTCCTGAAATCACCTGCCGCCACTGCGGCAACAAGTATTCCGCCATCCACAGCCGCTGCCCCAGCTGCGGGACGCCCCGCAAGCAGACGGCAAGCCGCGCGCCGGCCGCAGCCGGCGGCGAAGAGCCCGCCGCGGGCGCCGCGCCGCGCAGGACCGCCTCCGGCGGCAAGACCACGCCGCTGTTCAATTCCAATACCAAGTGGCAGTTCATTTTCGGCTGCATCCTCGTCGTTCTGGTCATTGTGGCCGTCATCATCCTGATCTCCGCCAGCCTCGGCCCCGCGTCGAAGCCGGTGGAAACGCCGGAGCCCACCGTTGAGGTCACCCCGCCGCCGACGCCCACCCCGACGCCTACCCCGACGCCGGAGCCGACGATCCCGGTCACCAGCGTGTCGATCACCTTCCTCGGCTCGCCGCTCAAGGAGTTTACCCAGCGCATCGGCGCCGATCCGCTGCAGCTGAAGGCGGACGTCTACCCCGTCGAGGCCGTCACCACGGCGAAGCTCGAGTGGCGCTCGTCCGATGAAAGCATCATCAAGGTCGACGATACCGGCCTCGTCACCGCGGTCGGACCCGGCTGGGCCGAGATCATCGCCGAGTGCGGCGGCGTCGCGGCAAGCTGCAAGGTCTGGGTGCCGAATCCGTCGTAACGCATGAAATGGAATGGAAGCTGCCCGGTTTTTCCGGGCGGCTTCCAAAGTTTTTTGCGCCCTGCCGAAAAAGTCCTTGACAATTCATATGCCGTTTGCTAGAATACCCCTTGCCGACAAAAGCATACGGACGATTGGCGCAGCTGGTAGCGCATCCGCTTGACGTGCGGGAGGTCACA
>CAMJPK010000044.1 GCA_946407675.1 uncultured Clostridia bacterium | reverse complement strand
CACCGGGCAGAAGTCCGTCACGTCCATATTCTGCGGGATGACGACGAGGCCGCCGGGGTGCTGGCCCGTTGTGCGCTTGACGCCGACGCAGCCGAGGGCGAGACGCGTTTCCTCCGCCTTCGTGACGGTCTTTCCGCGCTCCTCAAGGTACTTTTTCACATAGCCGTAGGCGGTTTTGTCCGCCAGCGTGCCGATGGTGCCGGCGCGGAAGACGTGGTCCGGGCCGAACAGTGTCTCGGTGTATTTGTGGGCCCGCGCCTGGTATTCGCCGGAGAAGTTCAGGTCGATGTCGGGCGTTTTTTCGTTGCCGGGGTAGCCGAGGAAGGTCTCGAACGGGATGTCGAAGCCGTCCTTTTCCATGGGCGTGCCGCAGACCGGGCAGACCTTGTCCGGCAGGTCCGCGCCGCAGCCGGCGCCGGTGGGGTTGTCGAAATCGGAGTGCTTGCAGCTGGGGCAGCGATAGTGGGGCGGCAGGGAGTTGACCTCCGTGATGCCGGACATATAGGCCACGATGGAGGAGCCCACGCTGCCGCGTGAGCCGACCAGATAGCCGTGGTCCAGAGAATCCTGCACGAGCTTCTGCGCGGACATGTAGATGACGTCGTACTCGTGCTCGAGGATCGTCTTGAGCTCGGTATCCACGCGGCTTTGCACGATCTCGGGCGGCTGCGCGCCGTAGAGCGCGTGCATCTTCTCATAGCACAGGTCCTTCAAAAGCTGCGCGGAGTTCTCGATCTTCGGCGGGAACAGGTGGTTTTTGGGCAGCAGCTCGATGTTTTCGCACATGTCCGCGATGGCGTTGGGGTTGCGCACGACCGCGTCGTAGCAGGCCTGCTCGCCGAGGTAGGAAAACTCCGCGAGCATCTCATCCGTGGTCTTGAAGTAGATCGGCAGCGGGCGGTCGGCGTCCTCAAATTTGCGCGAGGCCAGCAGGATGTGGCGGAAGATCTCGTCCTCGGGGTCGAGGAAGTGGACGTCGCCGGTCGCGACGAGCATCTTGCCCATCTCCTTTGCGATGCGGGCGATGTGCTTGTTGTACTCGCGCAGCTCGTCCTCGTCCTTCGCCGTGCCCTCGTCGATGAGGAAGCGGTTGTTGCAGACCGGCTGAATTTCCAGGTAGTCGTAAAACGCCGCAAGGCGCTTGAGCTCCGCATCGCTGGTGCGGCGCACCATGGCGCGGAACACCTCGCCGGCCTCGCAGGCCGAGCCGATCAGCAGCCCTTCGCGGTGGCGCATCAGCAGACTTTTCGGGATGATGGGGTAGCGGTGGAAGTGCTCCAGATAGGACGCGGAGATCAGCTTGTAGAGGTTTTTGAGGCCGACCTTGTCCTTGACCAGCAAGATGATGTGCTTGGCCTGCTGGCGGCGGACGCCCTCGACGCCGCGCACCTCGAGCAGGACGCGCTCAATGTCGGAAAGCTTCTCCGCGCCCTTCTCGCGCAGCGTCTCCCGGAATTTTGCGAAGATGCGGCCGCAGACCAGCGCGTCGTCGCTGGCGCGGTGGTGGTTGAATTCCGGCAGGGACAGGAAGTTGCTCACGACGTCGAGCTTGTGGCGCTTGAGGTGCGGCAGAAGCGTCTGCGCGAGGACCAGCGTGTCCACGTACGCCGGCGCAAAGTCGACGCCGCAGCGCGCGGCGGCGGCGGAGAGGAAGCCGATGTCGAAGTCCGCGTTGTGGGCGACGAGCGGCCGGTCGCCGCAGAAGTCCAGAAAGGCGCGCAGCGCCTCGCCCTCCGTCGGCGCGCCCGCCACCATCTCGTCCGTGATGCCGGTGAGCCGGACGATCTCCGAGGGGATCGGCATGCCGGGGTCGACGAAGGTGTTGAAGCGCGCGCCCTCGCCCTCCGGCCCGAAGATGACCGCGCCGATTTCCGTGATGCGGTCGCGGTCGGAGCGCAGGCCGGTGCACTCGATGTCGAAGGCGACGAATTCCGTATCCAGCGGCAAATCGCTTTCGCCGTGGACGGCCAGCTTCTCGTCCACGTCGTTGATGAAATAGCCCTCCAGGCCGTAGATGATCTTCACGCCGGCCTTTTCCCCGGCGTGCCACGCGTCCGGGAAGGCCTGCGCGCAGCCGTGGTCCGTCACGGCGATGGCCTTGTGGCCCCACGCCTTGGCGCGCTTGACCGCCGCCTCCACGTTGGTCAGCGCGTCGAGCGTGGAGAAGGTGGTGTGCAGGTGCAGCTCCACGCGCTTTTCCGCTGCGGTGTCCTGCCGCGTCTCCGGCTTTTCCGCCGTCTGGATGTGCCGCGGCTCCAGCACCATGTCGTCGTCAAAGCGGTTGTAGCCGACCGCGCCGGAGACCGTGAGGTACATCCCGTCGCTGACCTTGTCCACAACGGCGCGCTCCGGGTCGTTGTCCCGGAGATACTTCGAGCACTTGACGGAGTTTGTGCCGTCGGTGATGCAGAAGCTGAGCACCGCGGCCTGCCGCTTGGCAAGCTCGCGGCTGTCCGTTGCGAAGACCCTGCCGGTGACGGTCACGTTGCCGCTTTCCAGCGTGAGCGTATCCATACGCACGGGCTTTGAGCGGATCGCCTTGCCCATCAGAACGGTCTGCTTCTTCGCTTCGCCGGGCGCCTTGGGCGCCTCCGGCAGGGGGTATTCCGCGACGATCTCCACGCCCTTCAGCCCGAATTCCGCCTGTAAGCGTCCTTCCAGCATGCGCACCTCCGCGGGCGCGGGCATGCAGGAAAAATGCGCGTCGACCTGCATGGTCAGCGCATCCCGATCGACGGTCACCCCGTTGAGATATGCCTGCTCCAGCCCGCCGCAGACCGACGCCATGTCGGCGCAGCAGGGGAAGACAGTCAGAAATTTGATCTTATCTGCCATAGCTTATGTACCCTGTTCGTCCTCTTGAATGAGCGCCATGAGCGCGTCCACCATACCGGCCTCCGGCACCTTGCGGACAATGGTTCCCTTCCGGAACAGCGCCGCCTCGCCCCGGCCGCCGGCCAGACCGTAGTCGGCCTCGCGCGCCTCGCCCGGACCGTTGACCACGCAGCCCATGACGGCCACGGTGATGCTTCGCGTGCAGCCCTGCAGCCGCCGCTCCACCTCGTTTGCCGCGGCGATCAGGTCGATCTGCGTGCGGCCGCAGGTGGGGCAGGAAACGACCTTTGCGCCCTCGGCGCGCGCTCCCGCCGCCTTCAAAATCGCAATGCCGGTGCGCACCTCCTCGATGGGATCCGCCGTCAGCGAGACGCGGATCGTGTCCCCGATGCCCTCCAGCAGCAGCGCGCCGATGCCCATGGCGGACTGGACCGTGCCCTGCCGGAGCGTGCCCGCCTCGGTGACGCCGAGGTGCAGGGGATAGGGAAAGCGCTGCGCCGCCAGCCGATAGGCCGCCAGCGTCAGGGGGACGCTGCTGGCCTTCAGCGACAGGCAGATATCGGAAAAGCCGAAGCGCTCCAGCATTTCCGCGTGGTCCGCGGCGCTCTCCGCCAGCGCCTGCGCCGTCGGCGCGCCGTACTTCTCCAAAAGGCGCTTTTCCAGCGAGCCGGCGTTGATGCCGATGCGGATGGGGATGCCGCGCGCCGCGCAGGCCTCCGCCACCGCGCGCACGCGCTCCGCGCCGCCGATGTTGCCGGGGTTGATGCGGATCTTCGCGACGCCGCACGCCGCGCAGCGCAGCGCGAGGCGGTAGTCGAAGTGGATGTCCGCCACCACGGGGATGGGGCTCTCGGCGCAGATGCGCGCCATCGCGTCCGCGGCCGCCGCATCCGGCACCGCGACGCGGATGATGTCGCAGCCGGCGGCGGCAAGGGCGCGGATCTGCGCCAGCGTCGCGTCCGCGTCCGCCGTGGGGGTGTTGCACATGGACTGGACGGACACGGGGGCGCCGCCGCCCACGGCCACGCCGCCCACATGGATCTGTTTTGTATGCGATCTTGTCATAGCTTTCTACCGCTTATTTGTGAAGGATCAGCTTCACAACGTCGTTGAACATGACGAAGACCATCAGCCCCATCAGCAGCACGAAGCCCGCCGTGTGGATATAGCCCTCGTATTTCGGGTTGAGCTTCTTTTTCGTCACAAGCTCGATGAGCCAGGTGATCAGCAGGAAAAAGACGCGCCCGCCGTCGAGCGCGGGGATGGGCAGCAGGTTCATCACCGCGAGGTTCACGGCGATGAGCGCGAAGATATAGAAGAAGGTGAACCACGCCTCCAGCGGGCTGGTCGCCGCGGCCTCCGCCTCGTTGACGTAGTTGACGATGCCGACGGGGCCGCTGAGGTCCCGCAGGCCGACGGCGCCGGTGAACAGATCGCCGAGGGAGCGCCAGATGACGCGCACGAAGTCCAGCGCCTCGTACCAGCCGTAGCGCAGGTTGGCGGCGAGGCCGAACTGCCGCGGGGTAAAGTAGATGCCGAATTTCGTCACGGTGCTGCCGTCGTCGAGCGTGTACGTCACGCGCGGCATGTGGTAGTTGCGCAGCACCACGCGCTTGCCGTCCCGGCGCAGGACGATGGTGTGATCGTCGCTGCCGGTGCGGTCAAGGTAGGTGGCAACGTTGTCGGCGAAGAAGATGCGCCGCCCGTCGATGCGCACGAAGCGGTCGCCGGCCTGCAGCCCGTCGGCGCTTTCGTAGGGGCAGCCATCAAAGAAGCCGGCGACGACCGGCTCGGACAGGTTCGTGTAGGGCACGACGCAGAGGATGAGGAGCAGGCCGATGAGGAAGTTCATCAGCGCGCCGGCGCAGAGGATGATCGCCCGCTGCCACTTCGGCTTGGCCGTGAACGCGCGCGCGTCGCCGGTGTCCGCGTCCTCGCCCTCCATGGCGCAGAAGCCGCCGAGCGGGAGGGCGCGCAGCGTGTAAAGCGTCTCCTTCCCCTGCTTTTTCAGCAGCTTCGGCCCCATGCCGAGCGCAAATTCGTTGACCTTCACACCGAAGGCCTTCGCGGCGAGAAAGTGTCCGCCCTCGTGCACCGCGATGAGCACGCCGAAGGCGATGATTGCAAGAACAATATACATACTAGCTGAAATCCTTTAACACGAATGTGCGGGCGGCCTCGTCGCATTCGAGGATGTCCTCCAGCGTCGGATGCCCGGTAAACCTTATGCTGTCCAGCGCGGCGGCAACACATTCGCTGATTTTTCCGAATGGTATGCTTTCCTTCAAAAACAGCCCGACGGCGGCCTCGTTGGCCGCGGAGAGCACGCAGGGCGCGACGCCGCCGCGCTGCGCGGCGTCCATCGCCAGCGCAAGGCAGGGCGTGTTTTCCAGATCGGGCCGTTCAAAGTGCAGCGCGCCCGCGGCGAAGAGGTCGAGCGGGGCGCACAGCGAGGGCGCGCGGTCGGGGAAGGTCAGCGCGTACTGGATCGGCAGGCCCATGTCCGGCACCGCCATCTGCGCGACGACGGAGCCGTCGATGAATTCCACGGCGGAGTGCACGACGCTCTCCGGGTGGACGAGCACCGTGATCTGCGCCGGAGCGGCGCCGAACAGGTGCATGGCCTCGATGAATTCGAGCCCCTTGTTCATCATCGTCGCGCTGTCAACGGTGATCTTCGCGCCCATGCTCCAGTTGGGGTGGCGCAGGGCCTCGGCGGGCGTTTTGTGATAGGTCTCCGCCTTCGTCAGCCCCCGGAACGGGCCGCCGGAGGCGGTCAGGAGGATGCGGTGCATGGCGGGGCTGCGGAGCACGCCGCCGAGCGACTGGAAGATGGCGCTGTGCTCGCTGTCCACGGGCACGATCTCCGCGCACTTTTCCTTCGCGCGGGCCATGACGAGCTCACCGGCGCACACCAGCGTCTCCTTGTTGGCCAGCGCGATGCGCTTGCCGCAGTCAATGGCGGCGAGCGTCGGCAAAAGCCCGACGGAGCCGGACACCGCGGTGACGACGCAGTCCGCGTCGGGCAGCGCCGCGGCCTCCGCAAGCCCCTCCGGGCCGGAGACGACGCGGGTATCCGTGTCCGCAAGGGCCGTGCGCAGCGCGCCCGCTGCGGCCTCGTCGTAAACGGCGACAAGACGCGGCCGGAACTGCCGCGCCTGCTGCTCAAGCAAGGCGATGCTGCGCTGCGCCGCGATGGCGGCGACCGGGATGCCCAGATGCGCCGCGGCAGCTAAGCTCTGCCGGCCGATGCTGCCGGTGGAGCCGAGAACGGATAGGGAATGTACCATGTGCAAACGTCCTTATTTTGTGATCGCGGGCACCCACGAGACCAGAAGCTCGATGAGCGCCGCCGTCCAGAACATACTGTCAAAGCGGTCCAGCATGCCGCCGTGGCCGGGGATGAGCGTGCCGTAATCCTTCACGCCGCACAGCCGCTTGACCGCCGAAAAGCTCAGATCGCCGAGCTGGCAGGCCAGCGCGCCGAGAAAGCCGTAGACGCCGAGGACGAGGAAGTTGACCGTGAACCCCGTGCTTTTGAGGATCACGCCGTAGAGCAGCATGAGCGCAATGGCGGCGAGAAAGCCGCCGACGCTGCCCTCCAGCGTTTTGTTGGGGCTGAGGTGCGGCGTGATCTTGTGCCGCCCGAGCCCGACGCCGGCAAAGTAGGCGCCGGAGTCGCAGGAGAAGGCCGCGACGAAGGGGAGCAGCACGTAGACGCTGCCGTGCTCGCGCGCGCCGAGGCGGACGATGGCGGCGAGGAGGATCGGCATGACGCCGGCGCCCAGCAGCACCACCGCGACGGTCTCAAAATCCATCGTGGTCTCGCGGCGGAAGGAGATCATCAGCGCGCAGAAGAGGTAGGCAAAGAGCGCAAACAGCGCGACCTCGTAGACCTTTCCGGCGGGGAAGAAGACGCTGCCCAGCGGGATGCAGAAGGCGACGGCGGACGCGACGATGCGCATGGGCAGCCGGATGTCCGTCTCCGTGCAGCGCAGGAACTCCCACGCGCTGCACGCGGCGATGCCGCCGACGACGACGCCCAGCACCCACAGCGGCGCGAAAAAGATGATCAATACCAGAATGGGGATCGCGATGACCGCGACGATCACTCTTGTCAGCATGGTATGGTATCTCCTTGCAACAGAATCCTATGTTTTTGACGGGGCTTTGCCTCGGCAAAAACACCTGCCAGGCGAAGCGGGAGCGAGCCCTCGCGCCGACCAAAGCGGGCCCAAGGCCCGCTGCGATCAGCGCGAGCCACTCGATTGCGAATCCCGATTCGCAATCGATTATTAAAGCCCACCAAAACGGCGGTTTCTCTTTTGGTATTCCAAAATGGCGGCGTCGATGTCCTTCGGGCCGAAGTCCGGCCAGAGCGTGTCGGTGAACACCAGCTCGCTGTAGGCCGACTGCCACATCAGGAAGTTGGAGATGCGCATTTCGCCGCCCGGACGGATCAGCAGCTCCGGGTCGGGGACGCCGGCGGAGTCCAGCAGGGAGGAGAAGATCTCCTCGTCCAGCGCGCCTTCCTCGCCGGCCTTGACGCGCTCGGCCCATTTACGGGCGGCGCGGACGATCTCGTCGCGCCCGCCGTAGTTCAGGCAGACGTTGGTCTGGAAGGTCTTGCCGAGGTGCGCGGTGATCTCGTCCGTCTCATGGATGAGGGAGAGCAGCTTGTCCGACAGCACGCTCGTGTCGCCGAAAAAGCGCAGACGGATGCCATCGCGCTCCATCTTCTCAATGGCCTCGCCGAGATACTTCTCGAGCAGGCCCATGATCGCGGCGACCTCCTCCGGCGGGCGCTTCCAGTTCTCCGTGGAGAAGGCGTACACCGTCAGGTACTCCAGCCCGATGTCCTTGCAGTAGGTCGCAACGCGGCGGAAGGTCTCCGCCCCGGCGGCGTGGCCCGCCGTGCGCGGCATGCCGCGCTTTTTGGCCCAGCGGCCGTTGCCATCCATAATAATGGCAATATGGCGGGGGAGGTTCGAGCGATCGACCTCCTCCGCCTTTCTTGTTTTTTTCAAAAGCGCCATCAGATCTCAGAAAGTTCCTTTTCCTTCTTGGCACACAGCTCGTCGACCTTCTTGATGTAATCGTCGGTCTTCTTCTGCATGTCCTTTTCCATGTTCTTGTAATCGTCCTCGGTGATCTCGCTGGCCTTCTGCTGCTTCTTGAACTTGTCCATGGCGTCGCGGCGGATGTTGCGGACGGCGACCTTGGCCTCCTCGCCGTACTTCTTGACCTGCTTGATGAGGTCCTTGCGGCGCTCCTCGGTGAGCTGCGGGAACACGAGGCGGATGATGCGGCCGTCGTTCTGCGGGTTGATGCCCAGATCGCTGGCCTGGATCGCGCGCTCGATCGCCTTCAGGACGCTGTTGTCCCAGGGCTGGATCGCCAGCGTGCGCGGGTCGGGCGTGGAGATCGTGGCCACCTGCTGTATAGGCGTCTCGGCGCCGTAGTAGTCGATGGTGATGCGGTCGAGCACGGCGGCGTTGGCGCGGCCGGCGCGGACGGCGTTGAAGCTCTCGACCAGATAGTCGCAGGTCTTCTCCATGCGGTCGGTGAATTCTTTGTAATCAGACATGATGAAACCCTCCTTTAGTTCACTTTGGTGCCGACGTCCTCGCCGCAGACCACGCGGATGATGTTCTGCGGGTCGGCCAGCGCGAAGACGATGATCGGGATGTGGTTGTCCATCGAAAGACTGGTGGCGGTGGTATCCATGACGGCCAGATGCTTTGCCAGCACCTCGTCGTAGCTGATGTGGTCGTATTTGACGGCGCTGGGGTCCGTGCGCGGGTCGGCGCTGTAAACGCCGTCGATGTTCTTCGCGAGCAGAATCGCGTCGGCGTTGATCTCCGCGGCGCGCAGCACCGCGGCGGTATCCGTTGAAAAATAGGGGTTGCCGGTGCCGCAGCCGAAGATGACGACGCGGCCGGCGCGCAGATGCTTGTCCGCCTTGAGGCGGATATACGGCTCGGCGATCTGGCTCATGGTGATGGCGGTCTGCACCCGGACGGGCACGCCCATCTGCTCAAACACATCGCTGACGGCCAGCGCGTTCATCACCGTGGCCATCATGCCCATGTGGTCGGCGCGGGTGCGCTCCATCTTTCCGCCGCCGTCCTTGACGCCGCGCCAGAAATTGCCGCCGCCGACGACGATGCCGACCTCGACGCCCATCTCCACCACGGCCTTCACCGCCGCGCAGACGCTGCGGACGATGGCAAAGTCGATGCCGGTCTTCTTTTCTCCGGCAAGGGATTCGCCGCTGATCTTGATCAGCACGCGCTTGTAAACAGGTTTCGCTTCCAAAATGCACCAACTCCCGTTCTTCTGTTTCCGAATCCGTATTCTACCATGAAACGCCGGGTTTGACAATACGCAGAAAATGAAAAGTCTGTGAACTTCTCCACTTGCCTTTCCGCCGGAAACGTGGTATTAGTATTGGGCACGAAAGAAAGGAACATAAGCCATGGAAGAAAAAGAAATCAGCGCGCTTCTGGACTTTATCCAGAGGAGCCCCAGCGAATACCACGTCATCGACAATCTCTCCGCCGCCCTGAACGGCGCGGGCTACGTCTGCCTCCCGGCGCGGGAGCGCTGGACGATCGAGCCCGGCGGAAAATACTATACCCTGCGCGGCGGCTCGTCGCTCATCGCGTTTCGCATCCCGGCGGAGGGAAAGCCGCAGGGCTTCCGGCTTGCGGCGGCCCACAGCGACTTCCCGAGCTTCCGCATCAAGGTCAACGCGGAGAAGAAGGACAGGACCTACCTGCGCGTCAGCACCGAGCCCTACGGCGGCATGATCATGTCCGCATGGCTCGACCGCCCGCTGTCCGTGGCGGGCCGGGTGCTGGTGCGCACGCCGGAGGGCCTGACCGTCCGGCTCGTGAACATCGACCGCGACCTGCTCGTGATCCCCAGCGTCGCCATCCACATGGACCGCACGGTCAACGACGGCAAGAAGTTCAACGCGCACATCGACATGCTGCCGCTGCTGGGCGCGGCGGGAGAGGCCGGGGCGCTGGCGCGCGAGATCGCCGCCGCCGCGGGCGCGGAGGAGGCCGACGTTGTGGACGGGGACCTGTTCGTCTACTGCCGGACGCGCGGCTGCCGCTTCGGCGCGGCGGACGAGTTCATCCTCTCCCCGAAGCTGGACGACCTCTCCTGCGTCTGGAGCTGCACGCGCGCCTTCCTCGACGCGGACGACGCGCGCAGCGGCTGCATCCCGGTGTGCTGCACCTTCCACAATGAGGAGGTCGGCAGCGTCACCAAGCAGGGCGCGGGCTCGACCTTCCTGTGCGACACGCTGCGCCGCATCAGCTTCGCGCTCGGCGGCGGGGAGGAGCGCTATCAGACCATGCTCGCGGGCAGCTTCTTCGTCTCCGCGGACAACGCCCACGCCATCCACCCCAACCACCCCGAGTACGCCGACGCGGAGAACGCCCCCGTCCTCAACGGCGGCGTGGTCGTCAAGTACAACGCCGCCCAGCGCTACGCCACCGACGGCGTCTCCGCCGCGGTGTTCCGCGAGGTCTGCCGCGCAGCCGACGTGCCCGTGCAGGTGTTCGCCAACCGCTCCGACCTGCGCGGCGGCAGCACGCTCGGCAGCATCGCGGGCACGCACATGCCCGTCCCGACCGCCGACGTCGGCATGCCGCAGCTGGCCATGCACTCCGCGGTGGAGACCGCGGGCGCGGCGGATGTCGGATACTTCACCCGCGCGATGCGGGCATACTTTTCCGCGACGTTTACGCTGCCGCCCGAGGCCTTCTGAGCCCGGCGGGCGAGATCGTAACAGCTCCTTATTAAAAATGTGCATCAACGGCTCCGTTGACAAACCCGCCGCGGGATGCTAGTATGTGTACACAACTGAATCAAGGCGCGAGTGCCGCGTCCGCCGCAGACAAAGGCGGCGCGGAGAATATGGGAATCGGGTGCAAGGCCCGGACGGTACCGCCGCTGTAAACGCCGAGGATCCGCATGTCCGGCGAAAGCCGCCCACCGGGAAAACCGGGAAGGGCGATGCGGATTTGCCTGAGGCGTGAGTCAGAAGACCTGCTTGCGTTTTCGATCTGTCCCACGGGATATGGGCTACATGGTCAATTTTCGCAGAGATACGGCTGCGGATGTGTCGATACCGGCACGTCCGCAGTTTTTTATTTCTGCGCTGAAATTGAGAGCGAACTCCTCAAATACACCGTACAGAAAGGAAAAGGAAAGGCAATGAAACGTTTCTCCGCAAAAGCATTCCTGTCTCTCGCACTGATCCTGACGCTGCTGGTCAGCCTCTGCGCGCCGGCATTCGCGGCCAAGGTCATGGTCAGCCCGCAGAACCTCACGGTTGACGGCAAGGACATCAAATGCGAGAAGTACAACATCGACGACCGCAACTATTTCAAGCTGCGCGACCTGGCCGAGCTGCTCAACGGCACCACGAGCCAGTTCGACGTGGACTATGACGTTGCGACCGACACCGTGCTGGTCACGACCGGCGTGCCCTACACCCACAAGAACGGCACGGAGCTGAAGGTCGGCGCGGACAACAGCGCCAAGGCCGTCGCCAGCCCGCAGACCCTCAAGATCGACGGCGAGGCCGCAAGCCTGACCGCCTACAACATCGGCGACGTGAACTTCTTCCAGCTGCGCGAGCTGGGCAAGGCGCTCGGCTTCTACGTCCACTATGACGCGAAGACCGATACCGCGCTCGTGGATGCGCAGGACGAGGACGAGGATTGGGAGACCGGCGACGCGAGCAAGGACAACCCGCGCAATGCCGACGGCATCGGCGAGACCGAGGTGCTGGTCGTCTCCTTCGGCACCAGCTTCAATGACAACCGCGTGGCCACCATCGGCGCCATCGAGCAGGCCATGGAAGACGCCTTCCCGGGCTACTCCGTCCGCCGCGCCTTCACCGCCGACATCATCATCGACCACGTCTACAAGCGCGACGATGAGAAGATCGACAACGTCAAGGAAGCGCTGGACCGCGCCGTGGCCAACGGCGTCAAGAACCTGCTGGTTCAGCCGACGCATCTGATGGACGGCCATGAGTACAACGATCTCAAGAAGGAGCTGGCCGGCTATGCGGACAGCTTCGATAACATCGTCCTCGGCGATCCGATCCTGACGGACGACGCGGATTACGACGTCGTCATCAAGGCGCTGCGCATGGCGACCAAGAAGTATGACGACGGCAAGACCGCCATCTGCCTCATGGGCCACGGCACCGATGCGGAATCCAACCATGTCTATGCGGATTTCCAGAACAAGCTGATCGCCGCCGGCTACACGAACTATTTCGTCGGCACGGTCGAGGCGAAGCCCGACGTGGAGGATGTCCTCGCAAAGGTCAAGGCGGGCAACTATGAGAAGGTCGTGCTGCGTCCCCTGATGATCGTTGCCGGCGACCACGCCAACAACGACATGGCGGGCGACGAGGAAGACAGCTGGAAGAGCATCTTTGAGGCAAACGGCTTCGAGGGCAAGGTCGAGTGCGTGCTCGAGGGCCTCGGCCAGCTCAAGTCCGTCCGCAGCCTGCTGGTCCAGCATCTGCAGGAGAAGGCCGCCGAGGCGCTTGATGAGGATTACGGCACCGGCGACGCCAGCAAGGACAACCCCCGCAACCAGGACAACATCGGCGAGAAGGAGCTGCTGGTCGTCTCCTTCGGTACGAGCTTCAACGATAACCGCGTCGCCACCATCGGCGCCATCGAGCAGGCGATGGAGAACGCCTTCCCGGAGTACTCCGTCCGCCGCGGCTTCACCGCGAACATCATCATCGACCATGTCCTGCGCCGCGACGGCGAGAAGATCGACGATATGAAGGAAGCCCTCGACCGCGCGGTTGCCAACGGCGTCAAGGAGCTGGTCGTGCAGCCCACCCATCTGATGCACGGCTTTGAATACGACGACGTCGTGGCGGAGCTGGCGAAGTATTCCGACCTCATGGAGATCAAGGTCGCCGAGCCGCTGCTGACCAGCGACGAGGACTTCAAGATCGTCATGGACGCCATCGTGGAGGCCACCAAGCAGTATGACGACGGCAAGACCGCCATCTGCTTCATGGGCCACGGCACCGAGCACGAATACAACTTCATCTATGAGAAGATGCAGAAGCTGCTGACCGATTCCGGCCACGCCAACTACTTCATCGGCACGGTCGAGGCCGAGCCCACCGTGGAGGATGTCCTCGCGAAGGTCAAGGCGGGCAAGTATGAGAAGGTCGTGCTGCGTCCCCTGATGATCGTTGCGGGCGACCACGCCAACAACGACATGGCCGGCGACGAGGAAGACAGCTGGAAGAGCATCTTTGAGGCAAACGGCTTCAAGGGCAAGGTCGAGTGCGTCCTGGAGGGCCTCGGGCAGCTCCCCGCTGTCCAGAACCTGCTGGTCGAGCATGCGCGCGCCGTTATGAGCGACGCCGCTGAAGCTGCGCCCACTTCCCGCGAGATGGCCTCCAAGACCGATAAGCGCGATCCCCTCGCCGAGGCGGGAATGACCGCCGTTGCCGGCGACAAGCTCGTGGACGGCACCTACGCCGTGAAGGTCATGCACAACGGTATGTTCGCGGTGGCGGAGGATGCGACCCTCACCGTGAAGAACGGCAAAATGACCGCGGTCATCACCATGTCCAGCGAATCGCAGAACTGGCTGTACATGGGCGACGCGGCTGCGCTGGCTTCCGCCGCCGGCAGCGACCTGATCCCGCTGAAGAACAAGACCTTTACCATTCCGGTCGAGGCGCTGGACACCGAGATCGTCTGCTGCTCCTACAGCAAGAACAGAGACGCCTGGTATGAGCGCGCCCTCCTCTTCCGCGCCGACAGTCTGAAGGAAGACGCGTTTGCAACGGCGCCCGGCACCGATCCCGCCTCCCTGAAGCTGGCGGACGGCGCCTATACCGTCGCCGTGGCCTTCGCCGGCGGCTCCGGAAAAACCAGCATCACGAGTCCGGCCAAGCTGGTCGTGAAGAACGGCAAGCTGACCGCCACCATCGTTTTCAGCAGCAGCAAATATGACTGGGTGAAGCTCGGCGGCACGAAGTACAACGCCGTGACCACCGATCCCGGCTCCACCTTTGAGCTGCCGGTGACGAAGCTTGACACCAACCTTGCGATCACCGGACACACGACCGCGATGGGCGGACAGGAGATCAACTATACGCTGAACTTTGACTCCGCTTCCATCAAGTGAGCAAGCTTTAACACAAGCCCCAGACGGGCGCACGGTT
>CAMJPK010000043.1 GCA_946407675.1 uncultured Clostridia bacterium | reverse complement strand
ACACGCCGTCCGGATCGCTGCGGAACTCCCAGACGTAGGTCACGTTTTCCCTGTTTGCCACTACCGTGAAGGTCGCGGTATCGCCCTCGGGACCGATGTAGTCCTCCGGCTGGGACGTGATTGCGAAGATCGAGATCGTGTTGTCGCCGTCGATCAGGGCTTCCACCTGCTCGATGATGGCGGACATATCCTCGATATGCGGGCGGTCGCCGTCTGCGAGGTCCTCGAGGACGATCGTGCCGGTGCCGAGGAAGGCGCCGCCGCCGAGGAGCCAGACGTGGTCCGTCGGGACGCCGTCCTCCTCATAGTTGATGCAGCCGACGTACATCGTGCCGTTGAGCGTGATCGTGCTGTCCGGCTGGATGTCGATCCGGCCGCCCATCTGGCTGCGGATCGTCGCGCCGGCGTCCACGATGATCGTGCCGCCGTTGCTGATGTCGCCGCCCTGCGTGGTGGCGAGCTCGCCGCCGCTCAGCACGTGGATCGTGCCGAAGTTGATGATCGCGCCGCTGAGGCTGCCGCCGTTTGCGATGTTGACGGTGACGTCCTCCGGGATCACGATGACGCCCATCGTGCCGATCTCGCCGGTGACCGTGATGCTGTTTGACTCGTTATCGGGCTCGATATAGACGATGGTGTCCATGTTGCCCTCGACCCACTCGTCCGCGACTGTGCGGCCGTGGTCCGGGAACGCCGCCGCCAGCTCGCTATAGTCGGCAGCGACCAGCTCGCGCCAGATCTGGACGTCGTCCCAGCGCCACTGATCGTCCTCGTCCTCGGGGAAGCGGCGATCCTGCCCGATCATGTCCATGACTTGCTGGATCGCGCCGTCGATGTCCTCGATGCCGTTTGCGATGAGGACGATACTGCCGCTGCCGTCGACATTGCCGTAGTTCTCAAACCAGATGTGGTCGCCCACGACGCCGGACTGATCCGGATAGCGGAAGCAGTTGACCTTCAGCGCGCCGTTGTTGCGGAAATAGCCCTCGTTGATGAAGGAGCTGCCGAAACGGGTCTCCATCTCGCCGCCCGCCTCGAGCTCGACGTAGTTGAGATTCCGGCAGTCGGCGCCCTGGGAGGTGCGGAAGGCGCCGCCGTCGCGGATCCGGATATAGCCGCGGTTGATGGCCGGCATCACGCACTCGCCGCCGGCTTCGACGGTCAGCATGCCGTCGTTGGAGTCGAAGGTGCCGAGGACCTCGCCGCCGTTGCGGACGATGAGCGTGCCCTGATTGTACAGCGCGCTCGTCGGCTTATAGCCCTCCGGTTCCTCAACGCCCTCCGCCGTGAAGTACTCGCAGCCGAGCTCGCCGCCATCGACGGTCACGGTGACGCCCGGGTTGATGATGATCGCCGTGCCGCGGTAATTGGCGTAATAGTCCCCGTCAAAGTACGCCGTGCCGTTCTGGAACGAGTCATAGTGGATCACGCAGCTCTGGTCGATCGTGAAGCTGTTCGTGATGTAGATGGCGGAGACCGGCTCGCTGCTGTTCAGCGCGGCGCGCAGCTCGGCCTGCGTGGCGGCGTACAGGACCTGCGCGTCGGTGACGCGGATCTCGATCGCGAGCGTCCGATAGTTGTTGTACCCGTCGCAGACGTCGACGAAGTACATGGCGTCATCCTGGATATCCCGGAAGGTATAGGAGGCCGCCGTGCAGAATGCGTCATCGGGATTGATGCCGGCATCCCGGTCGTAATGGTCGTCGTCGTACCACGCGTATGTGATATTCGTGTCGTCGGTCGCCGTCGCCGTGAGGGTGATCGTGAGATCGTCGCCGGCGCCGACGTAGAATATGGTCTGCTTCGGCGTCCAGTCGACGCTCAGATCGTTGCGGACCTCGACCGTGAAATACACCTTGTCGATGTTGCCGTATTTGTCGATGGCCCAGCAGCCGTACTCGTCGCTTTCGCACACCTCGCAGGTCGTTCCCTGGAAGTCGTCAAGCTCGATCAGCGTGCGGCCGTACTGCGTTCGGAACCAGACATAGCGCAGGTCGGTCTCGTCGTCCGCCTCGGCCTCGACCTTCAGCGTGACGGTCTCGCCGTGCTGGATGTTGATATTGCCCTGATTATCATAGTCGACGGTATAGGTCGTGCCGTCCGCCTTTTCCGCCGTAAACGGCGGGTCACTCCAGACGAGCAGGCCGTTTTCGACCTCCACGCGGAAGTCGACGAAGTCCTCGTTGCCGAACTCGTCGCTCACCACGCAGCGGTACTGCCCCGCCTGCGTCACGGACGCGATCGTGTACGACGCGCCCGTCGCGCCCTTGATCTCCGTATGCGTCCACGGCTCCTGTCCGTCCACCGCGGGCACGGACTGCGTGTACCACTGGTAGCTCAGGTCGTTGTGCTCCGCGCCGTTCGGGATGTCGCAGCTCGCCACGACCTCCAGCACGGCCTGCGCGCCTTCGGCGACGGTAAGGAAGTTATCCCAGTTCTTCGCGTGGGCGCTGAGGTTGGTCCAGACGCCCTCGCGCAGGTCGTTGACGCGGAGACCGTAGTGGTGGTTATTAAAGGTGTTGCCGCCGCCCCAGTCGCCGCTGACGCAGACATGGATCCAGTCGCCGTACAGCTCGCTGATCGTAATGGGAACGAAGGCAACAGCGCTGTTCTCCGGGAACGGAATGTACAGCACGCTGTCGCAGTCGTTCGTCACCGAATTGAGCGAGCCGCCCTGACGGATGGCGAGAATGACCGTGCCGTTCGTGCCGTCGTAGTTCAGCTCGGACAGATACGCCGCCTTCCAGTCGGACTCGTCCTGAGAGAGGACGGTGTATTCCTGTCCCTGCGCGTTCGTCCCGTGGACGAGGATCGCTTCGCTGTAGAAGCCGATGCCGGGCAGCGTGCAGTCGAAGGTGCGGGTGTAGGTCTCGCCGTCCTTCGTATAGCTGAGCGTCACCTCGCCGAAAGAGTCGAAGGCGATGTTCAGATACTTCCGCTCGTTCTCCGGGATGTAGTCGTCGGGATCCTGACTCGTGTTCATGTTGTGACCGTTACCGCCGACGACCAGCTGCGCCGGGGCGATGGGATCGGACAGCGTGCCGTCTGCGCCGCGGAGGTAGACCTCCACGATGCGGTGCTCGCCGGGTCCGGCGTCCATATAGGTATCCGGTTTCCGGTCGTAATGGATGTACGGGATATGCTGGTTATTGCTGTCGTCCCAATCGGTGAAGCGGAAGCACAGACCGGGTGCGACGTCGTTGACGCGCAGCTCGCGCCCCTCGTAATTCGTGTAGCCGAAGGCGTTGTTCTCGTTCCAGTGGCCCCAGTACCGCACATTGATGCGGTCGCCGCGCAGTTCGCGGATCTCGATGCGCAGCGCAGTGACCATGACGCCGCTCGCGGACGGCCACGCGATATCCAGCCGGCTGTCGCAGTCGGCCTCCACGCGGTCGAGCCACGCGCCGTTGCGCGTGCACAGGTAGACGACGCCGTTCGTGCCGTCGTAGTTCAGCTCGGAGAGATACGCCGCCTTCCAGGCCGCGACATTGCTCTCGTCATAAATCTTGCCGGTCTGCGGATCGATGATCGCGGCGCTGTAGAAGCCGATGCCGGGCAGGTTGCCCTGGCAGGTCAGCGTGTAGGTCTCGTCGTCGCTCTCGTCGTCCGGCGTGCCGTTGTTGTCCGTCCAGCCGAGGGTGAAGGGCTGGAAGTCCTCGAAGCGCACGCGCAGGAACTCGGCCGCGACCTGCGCCGGCTGGTCGCCGCTGTAATCCGTGCGGTGGCCCGGCTCATATTTCAGCGTCGCGTTGCCGGAGACGACCTTGATCGCGCGCGGGTCGATCGCGGTGTACGTCCCGTCCTGATACAGATAGAACTCCACCACGCGGTCTTCGCCCGGCGCGGCGTCGATCCGCACGTCATAGTCCCGGTCCTCCGGGATAAACGCGCCGGCATTGTCCCAGTCGGTGAAGCGCACGACCAGATGCGGCGAGCAGTCGCTGACGCGCAGGCCGCGGGTGTGGTGCTCAAAATGGGAACCCTTCTGATTCTCCGGGTCCCAGTAGCCGCTGATATCCAGATCGAGCCAGTCGCCCATCGGATGCGCGGTCGTGAGCGTGACCGCGGCGAACAGGCCGCTTTCGTCCAGCTCGACGTCCACGCCGATGTGGCCGTTGTTCTCGTGGGCGTCCGTCATCACCGCGCCGTCGCGCGCGACGAGATAGATCGTGTTCAGGTCGTCTTCGCCGGTGAAGTACCAGCCGCTCAGGTGGGCGGCTCTCCACGCCGCCTCATTGTCCTGCGAGATCAGCCCGTTTGCCGGGTCGCCGTCGACGAAAACGCCCGCGCCGTACCAGCCGATGTCCGGCAGGCAGGACGCGATATAGATATAGTATTCTCCACCGGTCGTCGCCTCGGTGTATTTGGCGAGGCAATCGCCGAAGTCGTGAATATACAGATTGCAGCAGCCCTCGTGCTCTTCGGTCTTTTCGAAGAAGAGGTCGTTGGAGCTGAGCGCGGTCAGCGTGGCGTCCACATCGCGCCAGAAGCTCAGAGCGCTGAAGGCGATGGGCGTGTATTCGATCGCGCGGGTCTGTTCGTTCCAGTGCATCAGCGCGAAGCGGCCGGTCATATCCTGGCCGGGGAAGCAGCCGACGCCGCCGGCCGGATCCTCCCAGTCGCGGACGCTGAAAACGTCGCGCTGCAGCTGATCGTCCCAGTTCCGGTCGGCCCACTGCCAGACCAGCATCGTGCGGTGATCCTCAAGGCGTATGTAGCCGCAGCTCTCCCACCGATCCTCTTGCCCGTTGGAGATGTGCGCGTCGATGTGGAGCCATCTCTGGCCCGTGGGGAAGCTGGGCAGGAAGCCCACGAACCAGACAGGGCTCGCGCCGTTGTTGTCCGGATCGTCCGGCTCAAAGGACAGGCCGCCCGCCACGTGATCTTCAAAATGCAGCTCCGTGATCGTCCAGCCGTCCGCGCAGACGACGTAGAACATATCGTCGCCGGTCAGCGTCAGCGGGTTGCGCGAGGTGATCAGCGTCTCCTGCGACGCCACGGCCTCCTCATCCTTGTAGGCGCCCACGATGGGCAGGTTGGAGACGACGTTCAGGCAGTTGCCCGTCGTCAGGTTCGTGTTGCCGTAGTACAGGCCGAAGGGCTGACCGCCCTGCTCCTGCTCCGGCAGCCAGTCGTTCACGTAGACGGTGACGTAGCCGTCGTCGTAGGTGCGCATCGACAGCGCGCGGCTGTCGCCGTCATAGAGCCAGAGGTCGTCGAAGTCGTCGGCGGTCAGGCGATAGTCGCCGTACCAGAGCTCCGCGCCCCAGCCCCCGCCGGGCGTCATGTCGAGCGAGTAGATTTTGGTGTTATTATCGTAGACGGGATTGCCCTGCGCGTCGCGCTGGACGACCCATTCGCCGCTCGCGTCCTGCACGTAGTTCGGCTCCCACATGTACAGCTGCGGCTGTGCGTTGCCGGACAGCACGGTCAACTTCGCCGCGCGGCTGACGACGCTCCGCCCCTGCCCGTCGGTTACGGTGCAGCGGTACTCGCGCCCGTTGCGGGCCTCGTTGATGCTGCAGGGCGCCTCGGCGGTCACGGAAGAGGACTGCCTCCACGTGCCGCCGGGCGCGCGGAACTCCCATGCGTATTCCAAATCGACGCCGACCGCCTCCACCGAGAAGACAGCCGTGTCGCCCGACAGGCCGTAATAGTTCTTCGGCTGCGCGGTGATGACCGGGCCTTCGTACAGCGTCAGCGTGAAGGTCACGCTCGCCGTGCCGCCGTAGACGTCGGTGACGGTGCAGACGTAGATCGCGTCCTCCGCGAAGTCCGTCACGGTATAGCTCGCGCCCGTCGCGCCTTCGATCTTTTCGACCCAGGAATGCCCGCCCTCAAAGCCGGGCTCATCCTCGTGGAAATGCTCTTCGCGCCGGATGCCCCACTGATAGCGCAGCGGGCCCGCGTCCGCGGAGGCGGTCACCGCGAGCGCCGCGCTGCCGCCTTCGGGCACGCTCAGCTCCGTCGGGCCGACCGCGGCCGCCGTCAGGCCGTTTTCGACCTCGACGTCGTACATCAGCCACTCCTGATTGCCGTACTGGTCGGAGATCCAGCACTCGACCCCGTAACACGTGCGCACGTCGGTAAGAGTAAAGGTCGGATTGACGCCGGTCAGCGGTTCGCCGTCGCCGCCGTCGTAGGCGTACCAGCTGTAGCGGACGGTGACGCCCTGATTCGCGGTCACCTCGGGCTCGATCGTCACGCTGCCGCCGAGCGGGACCGTGATATGCGTGCCCGCCGTGCCGGGATCGACCGTAAGCCCGCTGTCGACGCGGATGACGAAGCGGCACTCGTCGCTGTTGTAGCGGCCCTCGACATAGTTGCCGTACTGGTCATAGATGCTGCAGTAGACGTTGCGCAGGCCCATCACGTTCTCCGCCGTATAAGAGGTCACGCCGTTGGCGTCCAGCGCGCCCTCGACAGACACCTGTTCCCCGTCGACGTTCTCATTCCAGTTGATGGTCAGATGCGTCAGATCGTCGCCGGTGACAGCAATGCCGAGGGTGACGTCCTCGCCGGGATCGACAGAGACGTCGTAGCTCCCGCCGACGGGCGTCGCGGCCAGGTGGTTCTCCACGCCGACCGGCACATAGAGCCCGCCGTAGTTGCCGAAGCGGTCGTAAATGCAGCACTCGTACCAGGTCAGATACGTGACGTTTTCGACCGTCAGCGTGTCCGTCGTCTCGCCCACGATGTCGTTGCCGTTGACGCGCCACTGATAGGTGAGGCCCGTCAGGTCGTCGCCGGTGACGTTGACCTTCAGCACGGCGGTACCGCCGCTTTGTGCGACCATCGGCGTGCTGTTCGCCTTGTCAAGGCTGCTCTGGAGATGGTTCTCCACATACACGTAGAAGCTGCAGGAGGCGGTGTTGCCGTAACGGTCCGCCGCCGTGCAGTAGTAGTCGTCGTTGTGCTGGACGTTCGTGATCGTCACCGTGTCGGAGGCGCTGTTCGGGATCGGTTCATCGCCGTTGTCGCCTGTGTCACAGCTCCAGTTCCCGTTCGTCTCCTTATACCAGCCGGTCCATTCCATTTCATACAGATCGCTGGCGGTGGCGGCGGCAGTCAGCGTCACGCTGCCGCCCGGCGCCGCGGAGCGGGACGACTGCATGTGGCCGCCCGCGGGGTTCAGCCAGAACTGGTTGTCAAAGCGCCGGACGCCCAGCGTCAGGCAGAGACTGTCGAGCTGCGAAGCGCCCTCGGGCAGCGCGGGCACCGTGAATTCAAAGCCGGCGCTGTTCTGCGGGATCTCGTCGGGCGTGGAGAGCTCCAGCTCAATCTCGTCCGTCTCGCCGTCTGCCGTCAGGCCGTACCAGACCGACGCGGACAGGGTCGCCTCGTAGCCGAAGGGCACGCCGGCGACGTAGAGCCGGTACGTCTCGCCCGGCTCGGCGGTGAATTCCTGCGTTGCGGATTGCTCGCTCGACATCGCAGCGTAGACGAGCGCCTGCTCATTCTGACCCTCGCCGTGCAGGACGACGACGTTCAGCTGGACCGGCGTCGTTGCGAGATCACCGAGGGACAGATAGCTGTTGTGATCGGGGCCGCTTTGCTCGGTGTAGTCCGCCGCGGAGGCGGCGGCGCCGAAAACGACGCTGTAGCTGTCGTTGAGCGGATCGTAATACCGATTGGCGTCATAGCCGTCGTACGGCCAGTGCCTGTTGGAACCGGATACGGCTGCGGTGTTTGCGGAATAGAAGCCCGCGTTTTTGTTGCCGCGCAGGAAATAATTCCGTTCCGCGGTATCGCCGTGGTCGTCCCAGGTCAGGTCGACGCTGTACCACAGCCCGTCGTCCATCTGCACCATGTTCCACGCGTGGGCGCCGCCGTTGCCGATGCCGCTGACGATGCGGCAGGGAACGCCGGCGGTCTTCAGCATGTAGTACAGCAGCGTGGCGTAGCCCTGGCAGACGGTGCCGTTTTGCATGCAGATCGCGCTGTAAGCGGTGTGGTAGATCTTTTTGGGAATGTTCTCGCTTGCCGTATAGTACGTGCCCGCCGCGATACAGTCATAGATCGCGCAGAGCTTCTGATAGGCGGTCGTATCCGCGGTGAAGCCAAGCGCCGCGAGCGCGGCGTCCGCCGCCGTCTTCATCTCCGACTCCATCGCCGCGGCGTCCATGCAGGGCGCGGCGTTTGCGTCCGCGCTGTCATAGTTCAGGTAGCGGACGGTATAAGACAGCGTCACATAGAACTGGTCCGTTTCGCCACGTGCCTCGGCATCGACAAACCCCCACTGGTTCTTCGGCGTAGTGGCGTTGTATCCAGCATAGGACCAGCGCAGGTAGTCGCCCTCCTGCCCGTCCGCGGTGACGGCCATCGCGCCCTGCAGGATCGCCTCCCACGGGGCCTGGATCGTGTTGTTGGAGTCGAGCTCGTTATAGAAGACGAGCTCGTTATAAGGGCGCTGCAGGATAAAGGTGATCGTGCCCTGGCGCGCCTTCATGCCCGCGCGCAGCAGGGCCGAGGCCGCTTCGACCGTCGTAGCGACGGCGGGCGCGTCACGGCGCGGCGCGCCCTGCGTCGCCGCGATGTCCTCCGGCGTGAACAGGTCCGCGTACAGCGGGTTCACGTAGACGATCGAATCCGTCAGGATCTCCGGCTCGGCGGGATTGTCGGCCGTCGGGCCCTCCGCCTGCGCCTCGTCCGTCAGGATCGGCGCGTCGGCGTCGGCAGGCGCGTCGGCCTGTTCGACGATCTGCACCTCCGGCGCGCCCTGCGTCTCCGGCTCATCCGCCAGCGCGGCGACCGGGAGCAGGCCGATCAGCATCAGGATGCTGAGCAGGATGCAAAGCAGTTTTTTCATGGATGCGTCCTCCTTTTTTCGCCGTCCGTGAGACCGGACGGCCGGACAGAATATGGGTAACGATGCTTGGATATACTTTATAGATATACCAATTCTAACATATCATACTACAAGGCGGCGTCCAGCGTCAATTCGCACGGATGAGAAATCCGGGTTTCCCCTTTGTCATTTATGACAAAAAAGTGCGGCAGAGCGCACCTATTCCGGTGCGTTCTGCCGCGGATTCCTGTATGCGATTATACTTCTTCTCTCCCGAGGTACGCCCGGGCGTCGGCGGCGTCCTGCCTGATCTGCGCGCGCAGGGCGTCGGGACCGTCGAAGCGGCGCTCGGGCCGGCGGAAGGCCAGAAGCTCGACGCACAAGTGCGCGCCGTAGAGGTCGGCGCTGTAGTCGAGAATGTGCGTCTCCACGGTGACGCGCGCGCCGTCGAAAGTCGGGCGCACGCCGATGTTCGTCACCGCGCCGCGCGCCGTGCCGTCGGGCAGGCGGACGCGGGAGACGTAGACGCCGTGGGGCGGGACGAGCACGCCCTCCTCAAAGCGCATGTTCACCGTCGGATAGTCCATCGTGCGCCCGATGCGAAAGCCGGTGCGCACGGTGTCGGTCAGCAGGTGCGCATGTCCGAGGTACTCCGCGGCGCGGGGCATGTCGCCTTCGCGCAGCATTTCCCGGATCAGCGAGGAGCTGACGATCTCGCCGTGCAGCGTCACGGGCGGGATCACGTCGCAGCTCAGGCCGCGCGCGGCGCACCACTGCGCGATCTTCTCCGCCGTGCCCTCGCCGCGCCAGCCGCAGTTGAAATCGTGCCCGACGACGAAGCCGGCGGCGGCGTAGGTCTGCCGGACGTTCTCCATGAAGTCCTGCCACGGCAGGCGCACGGTATCGGCGGCGAAGTGGATGCAGAAGATCCGCTCCATGCCATAGAACCGCCGGGCGATGTAGCCGCGGTCGGCGGCGGAGTTCAGAAGCTCGACGCTCGCGCCCTTCACGAAGGTGTCGGGGTGCATGTCAAAGGTCAATATCGCGCTGTCGGCGTCCAGCTGCGCCGCGCGCTGCTTCGCCCGCTCCAGAAGCGCGGCGTGGCCGCGGTGCAGCCCGTCGAAAAAGCCGAGGGCGATGACCGTTTTTCTCTCGTTCATTTGGTATCTGTCCCGATTTCGTAAAAACTCTTGACGGCGCGCATTTTGCCGGCCTCCACCGCGCCGAGCGCGAGAAAACCGGACGCGCCGAACAGGCGGTAGCGCCCCTCCGGCAGCGTGCAGGAAAACGCTGCGCCGCAGCGGATTGCGCGCTCCTGCGCCGGGGTAAGGCGCGCGTCGGGCAAACCGGCAAAGACCGTTTCCGTCGGCAGCAGCAGGTCTTCCGCCCTGCCCTGCGCCGCGGCAAGCAAAACCTCGTCCAGCGTGTGGGCGTCGGCGATGTCGAACGCGCCGCAGCGCGTACGGCGCAGGGCGCTCATGGCAGCGCCGCAGCCGAGCGCGCGGCCGAGGTCGTGGCACAGCGTACGGATGTACGTCCCCTTGCTGCACGCAACGCGCAGACACGTATCGCCGTCCGGCGTCCGGCCCGTGCGCTCCAGCGCATAGATCGTGACCGGGCGCGCTTTCCGCTCCACCTCCCTGCCCTTCCGGGCGAGGTCGACGAGCTTCTGCCCGTTCACCTTCAGCGCGCTGTACATCGGCGGGACCTGCGCGATCTCGCCGCGAAACCGCGCCAGCGCGGCGTCCAGCGCCGCGTCGGAGACGGCGGCGGCGTGCGTCTCCAGCACCATGCCGCTCGTGTCCTGCGTGTCGGTGACGACGCCGAAGCGCACGGCGGCCTCGTAGGTCTTTTGCTGCGCCTCGGCGTACTGCGCGGCGCGGGTGGCGCGCCCGAGCAGCACGACCAGCAGACCGGTCGCCATGGGGTCGAGCGTCCCGCTGTGGCCGACGCGCTTTTCACGCAGCGCGCCGCGCAGCTTGGCGCAGACGTCCATGCTCGTCCAGCCCGCCGGCTTGTCGATCAGCAATATGCCGTTCACTTCTCCGGCCAGGCCTCGTTCAGCGCCGCCTGCATCAGCAGCGCCGCGATCTCCGGGTCGGTGTTCAGCGTGCAGCCGGCCGCCATCGGGTGGCCGCCGCCGCCGAAGCGGGCGCACAGCTCGGCCGCGTTGACGCTCCCGCCCGTGCGGACGGAGACCTTGCACTTGCCCTCAGCCAGCTCGCGCACGAGGATGCTCACCTGGTTGCCGCGTACCCTGCCGGGGAGCGAGGCGAGGTCCTCGCAGTCGTCCTCGGTGGCGCCGGCCTGGCGCATCATGTCCAGCGTCACGACCGCGATGTTCACCGCGGCGTCGCGGAAGGACTGGAGGTTGGCGAACAGCAGGGCCTCCAGCTTGATGCGCGCCGGGGAGTAGGAGCGGAAAAAGGCCTTGTTCAGCGCGCCGTTGTCCGCGCCGCAGTCCACGAGATGCGCGGCGGCGCGCAGCGTGTCGGCCTTCGTGTTGCCGTAGGAAAAGCAGCCGGTGTCGGTGCTCACGGCGATGTAAAGAAGGTTCGCCTCGTCCGCGGTCAGATCGCCGCAGAGGGCCTCGATGACCTCCATGACGATCTCGCCGCAGCTGGCCTTCGCGCCGTTTAAGAGCGTCTGCTTGGCGTAGCCGGGGTTTTTCGGGTGATGGTCGATGGCGAGGTCGACGTCGCCGGTCCACTTCTCCGGCAGCATCGTCACGTCCGCGACGTCGCAGGCGATGACGAAGCCGCGCGCTCCCTCCGTGTGCAGGTAGGGCGCGACGATGGGGGCATAGGTCTCGGTGATGTCCGGGTTGCGGAACATCGCCGCCTTCTTCCCCGCGCGGCGCAGCGCGGAGCAAAGCGCCGCCGCGCTCGTGAGGGTATCCCCGTCCGGGCGGGTGTGGGTCAGCAGGCAGAAGCGGTCATTGGCGCGCAGCAGCTCCACACATTCATTCACCGTCATCGCTATCGTCCTCCTTCGGAATATCCAGCGCGTCGATCAGCGCGCTCATGCGCGCGCCGTGCTCGATGCTCTTGTCCAGCTCAAAGACCAGCTCGGGGGTGTAGCGCAGATCCAGCGCGCGCCCCAGCTCATGGCGGAGCCACGGCCCGGCGGAGCGCAGCCCGCGCTTGAAGTCCTTTTCGTTCAGCTCGCCCAGCACGCTCACATAGACCTTGCAATAGCGCAGGTCGCCGGTGACCTCGGCGCGGGTGATGCTGATGAGCCCGCCCTGCTGCACGCGCGGGTCCTTGACCCGGGGCAGCAGCTGGCTCAGCACATAGCGGACGTCCTCGTTGGTCCGCTCCAGTTTGTTGTTCATGGTGTGTACCTCATGTCGGTTTGATTGCGGCGGGGGCAAGCCCCCGCCCTACGGGGGCGGCGCGACGGCGGGGGGGTATGCGGCGTGCCGGGTCGTCACGCCCTACGGGGTGCGGCGCGGCGGGGGTATGCGGTGCGGCGGGTCGTCGCGCCCTGTATCCTGGTATTATGCCCGCCGCGAGCGGCGGGCATAACGATTCTTACAATTTTACAGCTTGATCTGCTCCATGACGAAGCACTCGATGACGTCGCCGATCTTGACGTCGTTGAACTTCTCGATCTGCATGCCGCACTCGTAGCTCTCGGCGACCTCCTTGACGTCGTCCTTGAAGCGGCGCAGCGAGGCGAGCTCGCCCTCGTGGATCACGATGTTGTCGCGCAGCACGCGCACGTTGCAGCCGCGCTGGATCTTCCCGTCGAGCACGTAGCAGCCGCAGACGGTGCCGACCTTGCTGACCTTGTAGGTCTCGCGGACCTCGGCGTGGCCGATGATCTGCTCGCGGAACTTCGGGGCAAGCATGCCCTTCATGGCGGCCTCGATCTCCTCGATGCAGTCGTAGATGACGCGGTACATGCGGATGTCGACGCCCGCGCGGGCGGCGTTGTCGCGCGCGGCGTTGTCCGGGCGGACGTTGAAGCCCACGATCACGGCGCCGGAGGTGGCGGCGAGCATGACGTCGCTTTCGCTGATGGCGCCGACGGCGCTGTGGATGACCTTGACGCGCACTTCCTCGTTCGACAGCTTCTCCAGCGAGGTCTTGACCGCCTCGGCGCTGCCCTGCACGTCGGCCTTGACGATGATGTTGAAGTTCTTGAGGTCGCCCTGCTTGATCTGCGCGAAGAGATCGTCCAGCGTGACCTTCTTGGCGACGCCGAGCGTCTGGTTCTTGAGCTGATCCTTGCGCTGCGCCACGAGCTCGCGGGCCATGCGCTCGTCGCTGACGGCGTTGAACACGTCGCCCGCGCCGGGGACCTCGCTCATGCCGGTGATCTCCACCGGGACGCTCGGCCCGGCCTCGCTGACGCGGCGGCCCTTGTCGTTGGTCATCGTGCGCACGCGGCCCACGGCGGTGCCGGCGATGATGATGTCGCCGGAGCGCAGCGTGCCGTTCTGCACGAGGACGGTCATAATGGGGCCGCGGCCCTTGTCGAGGCGGGCCTCGATGACCGTGCCCTTCGCGGCGCGGTTCGGGTTGGCCTTGAGCTCCTGCACCTCGGCGAGCACGACGAGGTTTTCCAGCAGAGCGTCGATGCCCATGCCGGTCTTGGCGCTGATCGGGCAGACGATGGTGTCGCCGCCCCACTCCTCGGGCACGATGTCGTACTCGGTGAGCTGCTGCTTGATGCGGTCGGGGTTCGCGCCGGGGACGTCCATCTTGTTGATGGCGACCACGACGGGGATGCCCGCGGCCTTCGCGTGGTTGATACTCTCAACGGTCTGCGGCATGATGCCGTCGTCCGCCGCGACCACAAGGATCGCGATATCGGTGACCATAGCGCCGCGGGCGCGCATCGAAGTGAAGGCCTCGTGGCCCGGGGTGTCAAGGAAGGTGATCGGGCTGCCGTTGATTTCAACAGTATAGGCGCCGATGTGCTGCGTGATGCCGCCGGCCTCGCCGGAGGCGACGTTGGCGTGGCGGATATAGTCGAGCAGCGAGGTCTTGCCGTGGTCGACGTGGCCCATGACCACGACGACGGGGGCGCGGAGCTCCAGCTCCTCCTCGCTGTCCTGATGGTCGTCGATGAGCTTTTCCTCGATGGTGACGACGACCTCTTTTTCCACCTTGCAGCCCAGCTCCTCCGCCACGAAGGAGGCGGTGTCGAAGTCGATGATCTGGGAGAGAGAGGCCATGACGCCGTTCTTCACCAGGCATTTGACCACCTCTGCGCCGGTCTTTTTCATGCGGGAGGCCAGCTCCTGCACGGAAATCTCGTCGGGAATCTTGACGACGACGGGGGCCTTTTTCAGCGCTTCAAGCTGGAGACGGCGCATCCGCGCGGCCTCCTCCTGCTTGCGCTTGTTGGAAAACGACGGCGCGCCCTGACGGTTTTTGTTCTTGCCCGCGTTGCGGAACTTCTCCTTGTTGCCGCTCTGCTCG
>CAMJPK010000042.1 GCA_946407675.1 uncultured Clostridia bacterium | reverse complement strand
GGGGGAGGGAAAAGAGTTCCGCTTTTTGCCATTATGTATTTATTCAGCGTTTACTCAAGGGGAAGCCAAAGGACGGATTGCCACGGCGTCTCCGACGCCTCGCAATGACCGCGTAGGGCGGGGGCTTGCCCCCGCCGCTTCGCTCGACAGATTCCTTTCGCAAAGGGAGCCGTTTTGTCATCCTTGTCCTTCCATCTCCGCCGCGCCGATCCAGCGGTGCAGCGTGAACGCCCCGCCGCCCTCGTCAGCCTGCGGGAACAGCGCGCTCAGGATCCCCGCGCCCTCGCTGACCTGCCGCAGCGTCAGCACCTGCTCGCCGTCCAGCTGCGTATACCAAAGCTGATAATCGCCCAGCACGTCGCGGTATTCGAGCCCCTCCAGCGCCGGCGCGTCGCCCCACGATTCGGTGTAGCGCAGCACGATCACGTCCGGCGCGGCGCTCGGCCGCGCGTCGCAGCGCTCATAGTCCAGGCCGCACACGAGGGAGAAGTCCTCCCCGCGCGCCTCCAGATTGCGGTAATAGAAGAAGTTGATCGAGCCGACGAGTTCGTCCGTGCCCGCGTCCAGCAGCGCCCACGCGCCGCCGGTGCACAGGAAGTTGGCAAGCCCGGTCTCGTCGTGTATCTGCGCGCCGCAGCCCTCGCCGGCAAAGTCGTGGGCGACGATGCGCCGGACGTCGCCATTGAGAAGGTGCTTGTAGTTGTCGCTGCCGAAGACGTACTCGCCCCACAGCCCGCCGCGCGTGACGGTCACGCGCATCGCCGTGTGCCACGGCTGGTTGGTGCGCACCGCGACGGCCTGCCCGGCGTCCAGCACGCCGCTGCCGACGCACTCGCCGGGGACGCGGACGTTCAGCCCCACGTCCTCATAGTCCTCCGCGCCCTCGACGATCCAGCGCACGCCGTCTGATTGCGCGGTGACGACGGCCCAGCCCCAGCCGTAGGGCTCCATGTGCTCCGAGCCCGCCGGCTCGTCCGTGACCGCGACGATGTCGTTGAGCGCCTTCGCCGCGTCCAGGTCGTCCCAGTAGGCCACGGTGGCGAGCACCGCGGGGGCGGGATTCCAGTCGGCAGGCAGGTTGGAGATGTACTGCCAGTGCCCGTTTCGGATGCGCACAGTCAGGACGAAGGGCTCCGGCTCAAACTCATACTGCTCATAGTTGGCGCGCAGGTAGCGCAGGCGGTAGAGGTCGCCCTCGACCTGCCCGGCGGTGAATTCGACGGGGATCGCGTTGGTGTCGCCGTGCTCGAAGATGTAGACGTCGTCGCTGCTGCGGAACCAGCCGGGCCACAGCGGACGCCGCGCGAGGTCGTAGCTCGTCAGCGTGCTTTGCCACACAAGGCGGCGCAGCGCGTCGTCCGGGATCGCCTCGATATCCAGCTCGCCCCAGCCGCCGCCGTCGATGTATTCCTGCATCACCCGCTCGCTCGGCTCGATGCCGATGCCCGCGCCGTCATAGCAGACCTGCTGCCAGTCGATCTCCTCCGGGCAGGCGTAGACGCTGGTGCAGAAGCTCATGCCGTCAAAGTCCGCGTTGAGCGCGGCCAGCTCCGCGTCGGTCAGCGCGCGCCCGCCAAAGCCGGCGACGGGGGCGTCCCAGCGTTCAAAGCGGCAGTCGTACGCGCCGAAGTCGCCCATCTCCAGCTGCCCGGTCAGAACGCCCGCGCCGTCGGGCGCAAGCGTCAGCCCCGCGGCGAGGAAGTCGTCGGGCGTCAGGACGCGCAGCGCCCCGCCCTCGGCGACGAAGGCCATGCCGCGCCATTCGCGGAAGGTGCCGTCGCCCGTCGTGCCGTAGTAGTCCGCCGTGCCGTCGCGCCGCAGCAGCAGCCAGTCGCCGTCATCGCCGCCGTCATCGCCGTCATAGGACGTCGCGCCGGCGGGGACTGCGCGCGTCAGGGCGTACAGGCCCTCCAGCGACGAAAGCGTGTCGGCGTCCAGCGCCAGCGCGGGCGCGGGCGGCTCGGTCTGCGTGGGCGGCTCGGTCTGCGCCGGGGCTTCGGACGCCGCAGGCGCCGGAGCGTCGGACGCCGTGGGCGTCTCACTCTGCGCGGGCGCTGCGGTCTGCGCCAGTGTATCTGCCTGCGCGGGCGCTCCAGTCTGCGCCGGGGCGTCCGTCTGCGCGGGCGCCTGCGTCTGCGCGGGCGTCGGCGCGGGCTTCGGCGCGCCGCAGGCGCACAGCGCGAGCAGCAGCGCCAGCGCGCACAGCGCCGCAATGCAGCGGTTTTGTCTTCTCATCACGCACCAGTTCCTTTCCGTATGGGCGCAGCGTGCGCGTCAGGCGAGGCCGAACACGCGGTCCAGAAAATCGAAGCGGCTGCGCTCGCGCTCGGGCGTTTCGTAGGCCGGATCGCCGTGCTTCGCGCCGGGGAGCGATTCCAGCACCGCGCGTCCCGGGCCGCACACGGCCTCGACGCGCCGCACCAGCTCGACGGACGCCTCATAGGGCACGATCTCGTCGCAGGTGCCGCCCTGGATCAGCATCGGCGGGCAGTCCTTCCGGACATAGGACGCCGGGGAGACCAGCGATGCAAGGCCGGGGCAGTCGCGGCAGACCGCGCCGACGAAGTTGTCGGTGTAGTTGGGCAGCTTGTTGCCGCTGGGCATCGGCGGGGCGTCCTCGGTGAAGCGCGACTGCATCGCCATGTCGTACACGCCGAACATGCCGATCACGGCCTGCACGGCGCTGCTTTCTTCCGCGTTGCCCATCGTGCGGTCCTCCATCGCGGCGATGCCGTCCGTGACGCCGAGCATCGTCGCAAACCACGCGCCGGCGGAATCCCCGGAGGCGACGAAGCGCGCCGGGTCGAGCCGGTACTTCTCCGCGTTGGCGCGCAGGAAGCGCACCGCGGCCTTCACGTCGTACAGCGGGTAGGGGAACAGCGCCTCGCCGGTCAGGCGGTAGTTGACGTTGACGACGGCGTAGCCGCGCAAAATGCCGTTCATCAGGTAGACGCACTGGCCGTCGTGCTTGTCGCCGCCGAGGAAGGCGCCGCCGTGGATCTGCACGAGCGTCGGGAAGGGGCCGTCGCCCTCGGCGGGGAGATAGATATCCAGCATCTGGCAGGGGTTGTCCGTCCCGGCGTAGGGGATATTGAGGAATTTGCGGGAGATGCCGCTGTCGTCCAGCTCGGGCAGGACGAAGGGCGGGGAATCGGGCGGGAGCGTCGTGAAGCGGATCACATCCATCGTTGTCACCGTGCCGGCGCGGCGCCGGCGATGCGCGGGGAAGGGGCGGGCGCCGCGCGGATTTCCCGCCCCACGGTTTTCCAACCGTAATATAGCAGAAAACCCGCCGCGAGGCAAGTAGGGCGCGATGCCCACATCGCGCCGCCCCGCAGGGCGCGATGCCCACATCGCGCCGCCCCCCCGCCGAAGCTGCCTCTTTTCTTTTCCCGCGCCGTGTGCTATACTTTACCCAACGATCTTCCACGGAGGTGCGGCAAATGGGCAGAAAAGAAGCGGCGGACGAGCGCGAGCGGACGACGGGCATGCGCCAGTCGACCGGCGCGATGATCGCAAAGATCGTGTTCGGGGCGATCTTCCTGATCTCCGGCGTTACGACCGACTGGGCGGCGCAGGCGGAGCCGGGCGCCTCGAACCCCTACGGGCCGATGGTGGTCTCCCTCGTCGTCGGCCTGGGGCTGATCGCGTGGGGCCTGATCCCGTGGCTGCGCGCGAAGAAGAAGCGCGAAGAGCTTGCGCGGCAGGCGCAGGCGGCGGCGCAGGCGGAGGCATACCGCCGCGCCAACGAGCCGAAGCTCTGCCCGGCCTGCGGCGCGACGACGAAGGGCGAGCGCTGCGAATACTGCGGCACGCCGCTGAAATAGCAAAACCGCGGCGCGCGGCAAACGAAAAACCGTCCGGCGGCCCCGCTTATTCGGGGGGCCGCCGGACGGCGCGTTTCCGGGGGGGCGTTCACTTCCTGCCGATGGAGAGGATCGGAATGTCGTACTTCTTCTTGAGCGCCTCGATCGTCTCGGGCGTATACCGCTCCGGCGCGTTGGCCTTGATGGACTGCACGCTCTGCAAAAACATGCTCCACCAGCTCTGCCCGCCCATGTCGTAGAGCTCGGAGGGCGCCAGCACCTCCATGCTGTGCGGGGCGAAGCGCGGTATGTCCACGACGCACTCGTCGTCCGCGACGAACTCCCGCCCGAGCACGGTGAACTTGATTTTGCCCTTGCGCAGGTACAGAAGCTCGCGCAGCGGCGGGTACTTCACCCACTGCGCGGTGAAGCCCGGTTCGCAGACGGCGCAGACCATCTCCTTCGTGCCGCCGTTTTCCCAGCGCTCGACGATCACGCGCATGCTCACGCCGTCGAATTCGTAGGCGGCGAGGGGGCGGTCGACGTGCCGCACCGCGGCGCACTGCTCCTTCGGCACGTCCACATAGGTGAAGTTCTCGCGCAGCACGCTGTCCATCGGGCCGCGCGGCATCAGGGCCTTCAGCTCGGGATCGTCGGCCAGCTCGGGCATGTACTGTATGACGCGCCCGACGTCCACGGCCTCGGGGTACAGCTCCAGGTCGTGGTAGGTGCCGCGCCACTTCGTGTCCTCGAGGAAGCGGAAGCCGTGCGCCTGCCCGGCCTGCAGGTGGACGATGTCGCCCTTTTCCACCAGCGTGCGCTGGCCGTTGATGTAGAGGTAGAGCCGCCCGCCGTCGCAGAAGAAGGTCTCATAGCCGCGGACGTGGTAATGCGCCTGCTCCCAGGTGTCCGCGATGGCGTCGGGCACCTTGTGCATCACGCTGTCCATGCACCAGTACAGCCCGTGCGGGCCGACCGGCTGCGTGATGCGCCCGGCCTCGGTGGAGAGGTCGCCGGTGGAATAGTTGTGGCGCACGCAGCCGCGCCACGTGGTCTCGGGGGTTTTCAGGTCGTACAGAAACTCGTTTGTCTCCATTCGCTTCTCCTCCAATCTGATGATACCTCTATTGTACATTGCCGCCGCGCCGGTGGCAAGCAATTTCGGCTGACGGGAGCGCAAGCAACGGGCACGGGCAGCGCCGGATGAGGTGTCATTGCGAACCGGTGACCGATGTCACTGGTGTGGCAATCCGTCCGCCTGCTGCGATTGCGGAATAACGCGCAGCGTGGGCGGCTCGGTTGCAACCGAGCCGCCCACGCCGTTTCGGGATGGAACCGTGTCATTCGCCGATCGTGATCTTGCCGTCCTTGAGCAGGCCGAGCATGACGTCCGCCACCAGCGGATCGAACTGACGCCCCTTGTTTGTCTCAAGCTCACTGAGGATCCGCTCCTGCGTAAGCCGTTTCCGGTACACGCGGTCCGTATTCATCGCGTCAAAGGAATCCGCGACGCAGATGATCCGCGCGATAAACGGGATATCCGCGCCGGCTTTCCCGTCCGGATAGCCGGTTCCGTCAAACCGCTCATGGTGGTAGCGCGCGCCCTCGTCCGCGTCCTTCAGGCTTTTGAAGTGGGTCAGGATCTCGCCGCCGCGGACGGTATGGGATTTGATGATCTCAAATTCCTCGGCGGTGAGCTTTCCGGGCTTTCCGAGGATATTGTCCGGCACGCCGATCTTGCCGCAGTCATGGAGCAGCGCGACGTAGTAGATGCGGTCCAGCTCCTCCCCGTCAAAGCCGAACTCCTTCGCGATCAGCCGCGTATACTTCGCGACACGCTTGGAGTGGCCGTTCGTGTACGGATCCTTCGCGTCGATGAAGCCGGTAAAGGTCTCGATGGATTCATTGATGATCTTGTTGTCCCGCTCGTGCCGCTCCTTATACTTTTTGATCTGCGCCGAGGTGATCCAAAAGATGACCAGCGCGATCAGCCATAGGCCAAGCAGCCCGATCGAGATCCAGAACAGCGGCTCGCTCGTCAGCAGGCGGTGGAACGAATACTCCAGCTCCAGCGACGAATCCTCGATCGTCCGGCCCATCTCCACATACATGATGATGCCGGGCGTCGTCCCCTCAAAGGGCTCGATCGGCATTTCCATCGCGTTCATCGAGGAGCTGGGGAGATAGACGAGATAATCTCCGGCCTTCATGGCGATGAACGATTCCCCGTCGACCGTGACGATCTCCAGATCGTAATCGCCCGGAACAAACTCGCGCAGATCGGGAACGGTGGCGACCAGCTCGCCGCCCTTCACATTCTGATGGATCTCCAGCGCGCCGTTCCATGCGGAGGCCAGGAATGCGTCGTTGCCGAACGTCAGTTTGAAGCGGAAGTCCCGCACCTCATCCTTGGTGTTGTTGGAAACCGTGAAGTCATAGGTATACGCCTGATAGTTGTTTTCGGTCAGGCCAACGTGATCGAAGTCAAAGATCTTGCCCCATGTGCTGCTGCGGGCGACGGCCACGACGGAAACGTCGGTTGCCTTTTCGTCCTCCTGCGCGAAGAGCCCCGGACCCGAAAACGTCTCCCGGTGCTTCGCGTTGTTATACGCATTCGTCTTGAGTATGCCGACCAACAGACATACGGCGGCGATCACAAGCGCGGCGGCAAATATGACCGTCGCTCTTTTTCTGTTTTCATCCTTCTTCATGGAATACGGACACTTCCTTTGTCATCGTCATCTTTCTGCTTATCTCGCATCATTGACTGAGCATCCGGCCGCTTCCCCTGCGGAGCATTTCAACAAAAAAATGGTACCATAATCAAGCGATACAGTCAATCATTTTGCCTTCCTGTTTACCGGTCATCGTCCGGCAGCGCGGACAGCCCCTCGGCCTCATCCGCATATGCGCGGAAGAGGAACGTCACGATCTGGCAGCGGAGACAGTCGTCGTCCGGGCTGAAAGTATCCTCGCTCGTGCCGAGCGTGATGCCGTGTTCAGCCGCCCATGCTACCGCCGCAGCGTAGTAAGCGCTTACCGGCACGTCGCTGAACGGGATGTCCGCCGCAGCCTTGCCGCCGAGTGCGCGGTACAGAAAGGTCACGCTTTGGCTGCGGCTGACCGTGCCGCCCGGGTCAAAGCGCCCCTCTCCGACGCCCTCCGTGATGCCGTTCTCGGCGGCCCACAGCACCGCTTTGCAGTAATAGGCGCTCTCGTCCAGATCTCTGAACGGATTGCTTCCCGTGGTCGGCTCCGGCTTGCCTGCCGCCCGCCAGAGGAAGGTTATTATCTCGGCGCGTGTGCATGGGGCCTTGGGGTCGAAGCGGGTCGCGTCAACGCCGGCGGTGATGCCGTTCTCGATGGCCCAGAGTACCGGATCGTAGAAGTAGTCCTCCTCGCAGACGTCCACGAAGGGATTTTTCGGCTGAGTCTCTTCCGGCTTCGGAGAGGCGGGCGTTACGGTCTCCGGCTCGTAATCGCCGTCGTCATACGCAGGCGGTCTTATGAGAGTCACATCGCAGTCGTCTCCCAAATCGCTGTCATACGCGGCGGACACTTCCAAAGCAAGAGCTTCTATATCAGACGGAATGTCGGAGCTTACCGTGAGCAGCCCCCGCTCCTGGTCGTAAGTCACCCAGTTTTCAATGGACGCATCATCTGACCATTCGCCGTTTTTATCTTTAAACCATATGCAGGAAGAATATATGCCCTCGTAATCCGTCACGAAGTTCTCGTCCCAGTCCTTCCAGCCGGAAGCGAGGCTGACCGTCGTGCCGGCGGTTACGGCGACCTCTCTGCTTTCAAAGCCCAGATAAACGGTTTTGGCCGTCAAGGTCACGTCCTCCGCCGGAATGGTGTACCGGATCGATCCGACACGCGGGTCGGAATCAGGGTCCGGCGGCAGGTTTTCTCCGTTAACAGCCCAGGTGTAAAACAGCCTTAGCCGGGCGGCGGCGGATACTCCCGCCGTCTCTCCGGGGAGGTAAAGCCCCGCCTGCCCCGTTATGGCGTGTATCCTCCCATCTCCCTCCAATGTAAGCTCCACGCAAACAGGCGCCGTTATTTCGGCTTCTGCCGTCGCGCCGGAGACGTCGCTCACCGTCACAGTCTCGGAATATGAGCCGGGCTCGGCGGCGTCGGAGGTCGAAACGGTAAACCCGGCGCTCTCCCCGGGCTGCAGATCGCCCAGGTCGGTTTCAGACAGCGTCAAAACACTGCCGTCAGAAAGGGACACCGTGACGCCCTCGGCGGTATCCGCACCGTGATTGGTAACGGTAAGAGCGATATCCGCCTGCCCCGCCTTGGCTCTCGGAAGCTCGGCGGAGGATACCACGGCCCCGTCGCCGTCCGTTATTACAAGAGCGTCATGGGATACGGCGACCTCGCACGCATCGCTGTAAACCGTGCCGCCGATATCGGCGGAGGCGGTCACGGTAAGAGAATCGGCCGTCTCGTCCGTGCCAACGGTGAGGGCGCCGCCGGCATTTATGACGGTGTCGGCGCTGGCGTTTCCGCTCACGGTCCACGTAAGGGCTTTATCCTTGAAAACGCCGCCCCGGGCAGCCTCCACAGTCCGGCTCATGCCGGGGGCCAGGGTAAGCCCGTCGGAGGTTATATCCAGCTTGCCCGCCAGCATTTTGACGCAGGGCAGCAAGGTGTCCTCGTCAGCAGCGAGATGCTTCGGCGGGTCGGGGTTTACGAATTTGGAACGCCACTCGCCGTAAGAGCCGTCGTTGTTCTGTTCCCGCATGTAGGTGTATTCGCAGGTCTTGCCCTCATACGCAAAGGTCGGCGGCGTTCTGGCCTCGCCGTCATGAAAGCCGGGATACTGCAGATAGTCAACGAAGATATGGGGCTCCGGCGCTTCCTCAGTGGGTATGAGCTTTATGTAGACGCCGAGGAAATCCCCGTCGAAGAGGATGGGGTTTTCAAGCGGTATCGTAAAAAATCCGGGGGCCTCCGTCGTCATCCGCTCAACGAAGGTGAAGTCCGCCGTGTCGATCTCCGAAGGCTGCTTTGGCGAATAATCGGTATTGACGTAGAGGTCGAAGGTCGCGTTTGAATCAAGGGCTATGCGTACGGACTCTATGAGTTGGACGCCCTCCCCCTCCTTTGGATAGACGCTGTAGATCTCGCTGGGAGGGTTTTCAAGACATGCAATCGTTGTAAAATTATCAGCCGCCGGGCCGTAGACGCACTTCGCGTTATCGTAAAACACGAGGTTTGGGTCAAAGGCCGTTACGCCGTCAATGCAGTAAGTGGTTTTCAGAAGATTGACGTCGTAAAACGAGACCCAGAAATAGCCCGTCCTCGTGCCGTCCCCGTTGGGTATGCCCCAACCGTCTCCCCAGGAGTTTTTGACGAGCCATGCGCCGTCTCCGGGGGGCGTCTGGGAAAAATTCTCTTTGGAGTAATCATCATCCCAGCCCACGATAAGTACGCCGTGGTCTTCGCTGCCACCGCTCGGGTAATAGTAAGCGCCCGTCTGAGCGTTGTAAAGCTCCGGCGACTGATTCATGTGCATGCCGGAAAGGACGGCTCCGGCGCTCATCAGGCCCCGCTTTATGGGCGTTACGTAGTGTTCCCAGACGCCGTCGTCCCATGCGTTTATATCCTTGGTGAGGAAGCGGAGGTTTTGCACGGAGCAGAAGCGCTTTTCCCCGAGCTTTTTCGTTATCGAAAGATCCCGGTAGGGCTGATCCGGGTATCCCAGATCTCCCAACGGGTCGTCCTCCTCCAGTACCATGCCGGAGAGGCCGGTCCCGCGCATGGCGTAACCTGCCCAGGAATGCTTGTAGGCCCCGTCAAACGTCTTATTGCTTACGCCCTCAAAAGGATTTGCCAGATCGTCCTCTGAAAGGCCGCACCATCTTAAGGAATAGACCTCGTGCATTTCCGAAAAATCTATGTCCGGGGAGACCGGCGCGCCGTCAAGGCCGTTTTTCAGCAGATATGCCTCCATCGCGCCGTTGGCCTGAAAGGCCCAGCATATGCCCACTTGCTGCTGGTTCTTTACGGAGCTCTGATTTATGACGCTGAGCCTCATGTCCGCTCCCTCGCCGTCTACCGTGAAGCCGTAGGAGGCAGGCAGGGGAGAGCTGCGCAGGCGAAGCCCGGGCCGTTCCTCCCATGCAAAATGCAGGTCAAAGTCCCCGGAGGGGAGCAGGCCCGTGGCGTGCTCCGACTCCCGGGAAACAGGCGCAGGCTCCTCCGGCAGGTCTGTTTGCGCCGCCGGAGCCGACTGACTCAGGCAGGGGGCCAACGACAAGGCCGCGCCGACATTGTCCTCGGGCTGGATGGCTTTTTCCGTGCCGGTCGCAAAGACCGCCGTCGGCAAAAGCGCCGGCAGCAGGCACAGGGCCAGCAGCATACGGAGGATCTTCTTCGTTTTCACAGTCTGCACCTCTGTTTCTTCACATCATTTGTAAAGAGGTCATTTTTCCTTGCCATAATACCACAATACCACTGCTATGCAGGCCATGGCAATAAGAAAAACTGCGGCAGGCTTGAACGATCAAGTCTGCTGCAGTATGATCATTTGCCGGACGCCGTTACCCACAAAGCAAACGAATACCCCACAAAGCAAACCTTTACGCTTGAAGCTCGTCCGCAGCGAGGGTTGAAAGCAGAAAAAGCCCGCCCCGGAAACGGCTCCGGGACGGGCTGCTTTACGCCTTGAAACACGGAAACCCCTTGATTTCAAGGCATTTATGGCAAAGAAAAAGGCAGCAGACTTTCTATCAAAATCTGCTGCCTTATTTGTCTAAGTACGCCCAAAAGGTACGGGAACAAGCTAAGTACGCCTAAAAGGTACATATCGGTCATTTTGACAAACTGGAATTTGTCAGTACGGTTCTCGAACCATTTACCTTTCTCATGAAAACCGCATCATATTTCGGTTATAGCCAGTGGTTGTGAGATAAGCCTTTTCCTTGTGGGCTTCCATCAAACCACTCAGGATAAAGCTGCTGAGGCCGGAAACAGCTTGATCCGGGTCAGTGAGATCGAATATCTCACCGGAATCCCGTTCGATCAGCAGCGCGGAGCCGTCCTCAAAGAGCAGGGATACTTCTATTAGAATCGGCTTCTTCCTTATTGCGTTCTTCTCAAGGATAGTAAGACCGATCTCTTCCGTGAACAGTGCAGCGCGGGCCGCCACGTGCGCTGAATATCCATGCTCCTGCATCGCTGCCTGCACCCGCTCCGAAAGACGCACACAGCCATCCTTGGTCAATGTATCGTCCATAACGATTATTTCCCTATTCGTGTGCTCCAGCAAATAGGGAAACCTGGCAGCCCCGTAGCGATACCGGATAAACAGGAAGGACAGCGCCAGAGCCAGGGCAGGTGCAGCGGCAAAGGCCGTCCACATACCGTTTTCTCTAAACAACATCGATGCGACCAGAGGAAGGACGGAATACAGTAATCCATCCTTGAGCACCGTAATTGCGACAGACAATGCCACATGGTTCACCAGCATATAGTATGAGGTCGTGAGTGAAAAAACGCTGCAAAACACCATTCCGAACGAAACGATGCGTACTGCATGGATGGACGGCAACAGAGCCGCGCCCTCGGCGATGCCGAACAGCCCGCAAAACTGCCTGGCAAAGGCAAACACCAGCACATTCGCAATCAAGCCTTCTATGATCGCCGCTTTCGCAGCTGCGTGCATGAGCCGCCGAATCAGTTCATGGTTTTTCTCTCCCAGATAGGTTCCCAGGAGCGGCTGAACGGCCATCCCAACGCCATCCATTACAACGCTGAACTCTATAACGCTAACGACTACAGCCAGCGTAATCAGGCCCGTCTCGCCGTACCTGGCGGAGATATGGCCGATCATCACATAATCCATCACAGCCCAGCACAGATAGATCACCGCGTCCACTATGCTGAATCGCACGCATTGCAGTAAATCCTTCCAGGAAAAATGCCAGACGAAATGAAGCGTATTGCTTTTCTTGAAAAAGTGCCAGATGATTGCCAAAAGGCCGAGGACATTTCCGATGATCGTACCTAAGATGATGCCTACCATGCCGAGGAAGCGTGCCAGAAACACCGACAGAACGATATTCCCACCGATTTGCAACCCATAAGAGATGTTATTGCAGGTTTCATCCCCGTCCGTGTACACCATCTGTGTAAGGTAATTCACAATGACACTTAGTGCCGCGTTCAGTGGCGTCCATTGATAATAAGCGCTGGCCAGCTCATATATTTCCCCTGTGACACCATTTGCCCGAAAATAAACATCACGGCAAAGAGCCAATGCCAGCGCGCTGAAAACGGCGATGGCGATGCTCAGTATCATACCTTGCCCGTAGATTTCATCGGCTCGGCGTTTGTTCATTTCGCCGATCTCCCGACTGTATAGTATTCCGGAGCCAATGGCAATCACAGTCGAGAAGAATGTTATAATACCCGTTACAGGTGCGACCGCGTTGATTGCGGCAACGCCTTTCTCCCCGATGAAAAAGCCCGCGATGATGTTGTCGCAAAGTAGCATGATGTAGAGGACCGCCATGGTGAGCGTCCCAGTGAGGAGCATAGAGCGAAATTTTTTCTCACAGAAACCTGCTTTTTTCATATTTCTGCCTCACTCTTCGCATGATTTTGAATCAGCCTTTGAAGGTATTTATCCATGCGGAAATCCGATATTCTCCGCGGGAAACGCCCTGCCGTCCGCCAGACGATGCAAAGATTCAGCAGGAAAGCCGCGATTTCTCCGGCTGCGCCACCGAAGCAAAAGCCTGTCACACCGAACAGCTTGCCCAGCATCAGCTTGAAACCCAATGGAAACAGCAGCGCCTCAGCGAAGAAGAGGATGTGCGCCGGGATATACGCGCCCACGACCTTGTAATAGCAAACCAGTTCCGAATTGAGCATATAGAACCCAAAGCCGATGGCGCAGGATACCGTGAGCAGGATCGCACTCTGCGTCGCGACGGCATCGCCGGACGGCAAAAAAAGTCTGCTGAACGGACGCGCCAAAAGCAGCAAAGCTGCTGCCACAAGCAGCGATCCGACGACGCCTCCCTTTGTGATCCGCCTTGCGATCTTGCCCAGCTCCTCCATCGCGGCGTCCCGGTCTCTGTCGGAGGACGCGCCGCACACTTTCCCAACCCTTGTGCCCAGCACTGCTGTCACAAGGAAGCTGAAGCCCACGCAAATCACCTCCGGCAGATTGTCGATGGCCTCAAAGACACCCACGCCGGCTACCACCGATTCAGAAAAACGAGTCAGCAGATATAGGTTTTCCACCAGATACAGCACGCCCACGAAGCCATATTCCATAAAATCCGGTAAGCCTGTGAAAAAGGATTCCCGTATATCTGCAAGCCGCATGTTCCAGGCTGTGAACGCCGCCTTTGAGCTTTTGCGCCGGAGGATGAAGCAGGACAGTATGATGTAAAGGTCCGCTGCGGCAATGCCAATCACATTCATCAGCATATAGCCTGTCATGGACGGCCTGGAAACCGTTACGATGATGTTGCCCGCAAGAATACACCCATAGAGTATAAGATTTGTAATCAGCAGCTGACGCCGCTCCTCCAAATACATAAAGCAGACTGCCAGACTGAATATGCTTTGGGGGATAAAGCAAAACAGGACGATTGCGTAACAATCGCGGCTTAACAGCGCCAGGGCTGCGCTCCCGTCGTTTGCGCCCAGCAGATCAAGCACGGGCTCTTTGAACAGGGTAAGCAGGAGCGTAAATGCAGTCATAACCATGATCAACCAGGTATAACCGGCATTCTTATGGCGCTCAAACATCGTGAAATCACTTGCACCGTAGTCCCTGGCGCAGACAGCCTGTACCCCGTTATAGCCCAGCGCGACAAATGCTGAAACAAGCATAATGCAGGGCATAACGACCTCATAGGCCGCCGCTCCTTCCGCACCAAGGAAGTGGCTGATAAAGAAGAGGTTGATCAGGTTTTTCATCACCAGATCCATCTCGGCGATCATGGCGAAGAAAATCGTTTTAGCTTCTCTATACCGTGATCTGCCGGTTTCGTTCTCCAGTCCAGTCATTCTTATCTTGCCTCTTTTCTGCAACCCAACCATGTTTTTGCAACAAATCCCGATTTGATTCAATCATTGTACCATTGCTGACTGGCGTGGTCAATTATCACGTGTTCAAATGGGAAGGAGGCACTTCCTTACGAGGCGCCTCCTTCTGGAGTGTCCTTTTTGTGCTTTATACGTGTCAAGTGCAATCTGGAGAAGATAGTAATGCCGCTGTTTGAGAAGCGATACCAGAGTCCATTTTTCTCGTCAAAGATAAACTGTTCCATGTCTAAGTTTGAAAACCAAGTAAATACAAGGGCTTCCGGCAACAAGGCGGGAGAGTACGGTCTCAAAGCCGCCCGCCGCGCGCCTCAGCAGCGCAAGCGCTGAGTTGTCAACTACAAGCACCCGCTTCGGCGGGTGCTTGTAGTTGTGCGGCGGGCGGCTTTTGGCAGCTTTCGCGGTTGCCGCGAAGCGGCGAGCGAAAGGCCGATCAAATCAGCGCCCGCGAAGCGGCCCGAAGGGCGCTTCGCCCGCCGCGCGCCTCAGCAGCGCAAGCGCTGATCGA
>CAMJPK010000041.1 GCA_946407675.1 uncultured Clostridia bacterium | reverse complement strand
TCGGAAAGAAGCTGGGGGTTTTCCGCGCTTTCGCCGCGCTGCCGCTGCTGTACGAGGCGGCTTCCATCGCGCTCAAGGCGCTGTCCTCCGCGGGAAAAGTCCAACTGCCGCTGATTGTCTACCCATTCTTGACCGTAAAGCCGCCGATGACCTTTCTTGTTTTCGTCGTGATGGCGGCGTTCATCAAGACGCGCGAGGTACGTTTTCGCCGCGGCGGCAGAACGCATGAGGCGTATGAGGCCTTCCTGAAAACGAAGCGGAACTCATGGGAGTTTTCCGTCTTCACCGCCAAGCTCCTCGCCGTCGCGGGCGTGGTGGATCTGATCGCCGCGTTCGTGTTCGTCATGGTTAAGGTCGATCTGGATGGAGACGTCTCGGCGATCAATGTGACAGCGGTCCTCAGTGAAGCCGCGGCCTTCGAGCTGGGCGAGTCGGCCTCGCTGCTGCTGCTCGCGCCCGTCATGCTGCTGTTCTCCTACACCCGAACGCACAAAAACAAAACCTTTGACACGCTCATCCCCGCCATCGGCGTGGCGGCCATCGTCGTCGCCTACATAGAAGGGCTCTACCAATTCTTCCTGATGCTGCCGGACATGATCGGCGCGTCAGAGGTCGGCTCCGCGTTCATCGACGTGTTCTCCGAGCTCGGCGGACCGCTGGGATAGCTTGAAGGGATACCGTGAACGCACAGCAAAACGCCGCCTGTTTCCCGATGAAACAGGCGGCGTTTTGCCGGGTTTTCCCCCTTGCAGATGCAGTTTTATATCATGTGTTCGTCTTATGCCGCGCGGTCAGGACAAGGTAGAGCACGAACAGCGCCGCGGCAAAGCAGACGCCGAAGAGGATGCCCGCCGCCATGACGATCAGCACCACGCCGAAGACCGGGTAGAGCCGCCCAATGACTTTGTCGATGGGCAGCAGCGTCGCCAGTACGTAGTAAATGAGGATCACGACGATCCAGAAGGTCAGGTCAAGATGTCCCGGCGTCAGCCGCGCGAGCAGCGCCGCCGGACTGGTGACGAAGACCGTGCCGGTCAGCAGGAGCAGCAGCACGGAGAAGATGCGCATGACCCATTTGGCCCTGCGCCGAGGTAAATGCCGGAAAGCTCTGCGATGGACGCGCCGTCATGGCGCTCGGAGATCATGCCGGACATGTAGTCGTGGACGCCGCCGCCGAGGACCGCGCCCAGCACGATCCAAAGGAAGACCACCGGACCGAAGCAGGCGCCCATCAGCGCGCCGAAAATGGGCCCCATGCCCGCGATGTTCAGGAGCTGGACGAGGAAGGCCTTCCACGTCTTCATCGGGACGAAGTCCACGCCGTCCTCCCGTGCGTAGGCAGGCGTTTTCCGGTCATCCGGGCCGAAGGTGCGCGCCACAAGGCGGCCGTAGAGCACAAAGCCGAGGATCAAAACGATCAAAGCGCAAAGGACCGAGATCATACTTCCCGCCTCCTCTCAATCATTATCCTAATGATATCGGTTTTTGCGCAGGCGGTCAATACGCCGCGCGATACCAAATCCGCATGATCGCCGCCGGCGCCCGCCTTGCGCAAGGCAAAAGAACGGGGCCGTTTCAAATCATTCAATTTGCAACGGCCCCGTTCTTTTCGATTTGCTTCACTGTTCTGTTCCGGCAAGGCCGAGCTCGGAAGCGTGGGCCTTCATGCCCTCGATGCAGATCTCCGCGACCTCCTTCACGTCCATGCCGAGCATCTCGCAGCCGGCAAGGATCGTTTCCCTGCTGCATTTGGCCGCGAACTTTTTGTCCTTGAACTTCTTCATGAAGCTCTTGATCTCCAGATCCGTGATGCCGAGCGGGCGCATGCGCGCACAGGCCTGGATGATGCCGGTCAGCTCGTCCACGGTGAACAGGCTCTTTTCCATGTTCGTCTCCGGCTTCACGTCGGTGCAGATGCCGTAGCCGTGGGACAGGATCGCGCGCACGTCCTCCGGCTCCACGCCCGCCGCCAGCAGCGGCGCTTCGGTGTGCTGCAGGTGTTCGGCCGGATACTTCTCGTAATCGTAGTCGTGCAGGATGCCGATGGCCTGCCAGTGCTCGACATTCTCGCCGAAATGCGCGGCCATCGCGCCCATGGCATAGCTGACGTTCTTCGCGTGGAGAAGCAGATGCTCCTGCGTGACCGCCGCAGCGTTCAGTTCGATTGCTCTTTCCAGACGCAGCATGGCGCTTGTCCCCCTTCTCAAAGCTTCTTGCCGACGTCCAGCGCGGCGAAATACGCGGTGCTGGTCGCCTGATAAATGGTTGCCGGCACGACGCAGTCGCCGATCACGTGGAATTCCGGCGCACACAGCGCCAGCGCGGCGGCCTCCTCGCGCAGCGGCGCCCTGCCGAGCGCGGCGGCGACGGTGTCCGCCGGGAAGAATTCCCCGCCCGCGGTCACGCCGTCTGCGCCGATGGCCGTCACCTTCGTATTGAGGCGCACATCCACGCCCAGCCGCTGCAGCTCCAGCCCGATGGCCTTGCCATGCAGCCGGTTCTCCCCGAAGTTCAGCGCCGGGGCCATCTCCAGAAGCGTCACTTCTCTGCCGAGGCCCGCCATGAAGATCGCCAGCTCGCAGCCGACCAGTCCGCCGCCGAGGACGACGAGCTTGCGCCCGGCGCGCGCCGGGGCGCGGTAGATATCCTCCGCCAGCATGACGTTCTCCCCGTCGATGCCCGGGATGGGCGGGACGGTCGGGCGTCCGCCGAGCGCCGCGATGATCGCGTCCGGCGCGAGCGCGCGGGCCAGCTCCGGGGTGACCGGCGTATTCATCCGCACCTCGACGCCCGCGTCCGCAACGCGCTTTGCCTGCAGCGCCAGATATTCGCCCAGGTGCTTTTTGAAGGGCACCTGCTCCTCGCACAGCAGCACGCCGCCGAGCTTGTCCGACTTTTCGCATAGCACGACGCGGTGGCCGCGCTTCGCCGCGGTCAGCGCCGCCTGCATGCCGCCGACGCCGCCGCCGGCGACCAGCACGGTCTTTTTCTGGGCATGCGGGACGGCGAACTTGATCTCGAATTCGCTGCCGATCTCCGGGTTCAGCGCGCAGCTCATCTGCCCGTGGGCCATGAGCCCGGAGAAGCAGGTGAAGCAGCGCATACATTTCGTCACATCGTCGGCACGGCCCTCGCGCACCTTGCGCGGCAGGTCGGGGTCGCAGATGAGGCCGCGGGCCAGCTCCACCACGTCGGCCTTGCCGGAGGCGATGATCTCCTCCAAAAAGTCCGGGTCGGACAGCGCGCCGACGGTGGCGACCGGCGTTTTGACGTGCTTGCGGATCTCGGCGGCGTATTTGACGTTTACGCCGTCGTCAAGGAACATGCTCGGATGCGTCACGGTGAAGACCTCCGGCACCTCATGGCTGCCCGCGGAGATGTGGAGCAGGTCCACCTTGCCGTCAAGCGCCTCGGCAATGCGCACGCCGTAGGCCGTGTCCCAGCCGCCGTCAAAGATCTCGCTGCCGGACAGACGGATCTCGATGGGGAACGCGCTCCCGACGGCCTCGCGAATGGCCTGAATGACCGCCAGTGGGAAGCGCATGCGCTTTTCAAAGCTGCCGCCCCACGCGTCGGTGCGTTTGTTCGTGATCGGGCTCATAAACTGGTGCAGCAGCCAGCCGTGGCCGCCGTGGACCGTGACCATGCCGAAGCCGCAGCGCTTTGAGAACGCCGCCGCCTCCGCGAATTTGCGGATCGTCCGCTCGATGATCGCCTCGTCCATTGCGTAGGCGTGGATCGGCTGGCCGAAGGAGCCCTCGGATTCCAGCTCCGACGGGCCGTAGATCGTATGTCCCTGATGGAACGAGACGCGGGCGGAGCTGCCGCCGTGCGATAGCTCCATGCTCGCAACGGCGCCGTGGCGCTGGATGGTGAAGGCGAGCTTGCTCAGGTGCGCGCGGCCGCTCGGGTCGTCCAGCAGGATGTGGGCGCCGTTTGCCAGCGCAAGCTCACTGTCGACCATCGCATCGCCGATGCAGACCGAGGCCGCGCCGCCGATGGCCTTGCGCTCAAAATAGCAGATGGTCTCGTTGTTCGGGCGATTGCCGTAGTGGTTGTACTGCAGCCCCGTGGGGGAGGCGAAGATGCGGTTGCGAAACAGCTGCCCCGCCAGCGTGATCGGGGTAAACAGATGGGGATAGGCACATTCGTACATGAGGAAGCCCCCGCTTTCGATTCAGAATGATTTCATTATACTGTATGCGCCGCCTTCTTGCAAACCCCGAATCTCGTTTTTGTCCGGTTTTCTGCCGCATGCCGTGATATGGCTTGACGGTTCGACGGTTTTCCGGTATAATTTTTATTCTAGATTAATGCGGAAGGGCGGTGAGACCGTATGGGCAGGCATGTGAAGAGAACACGCAGGGGCGGCATTTTGCCGGTCCTTCTTCTGCTGCTTGTCCTGCTCGCCGTCATTTTGCTCCTGAAAGGCCGTCTCCAGCCGTCGCCCGCCGCAGCGCCGGACGGCGAGGCCGTCGCGACGCGCAACACCGTCAAGCCCGCGGTGCAGACGCTTGCGCCGGAAACGCCCGCGCCCACGCCGGAACCCACGCCCACCCCGGCGCCGACGCCCACGCCGACGCCGTGGAACCTCACGCTGGTGAACCGGACGCATCCGGTCCCGGCGGACTGGGAGATCCAGCCGGTGGAGATGCCAAACGGCCAGATCGTGGACGCGCGCATCTACGATCCGCTGATGGATATGTTTGAAGCCGCGCGCAGCGTCAACATGGATATGCTGCCCAATGTGGAGTCCGGCTACCGCACGCAGGAAAAGCAGGAGGAGATCTACTACAGCCGCATCCGGGAGTATATGGCGCAGGGCTGGTCCGAGGCGGGCGCGCGGGCCGAGACGGAGAAATGGGTCTCGATCCCGGGCACGAGCGAGCATCAGCTCGGCATCGCGGTGGACATCAGCGGCGCGGTGTACGCGATCTACGGCTGGCTGCAGGAAAACAGCTGGCAGTTCGGCTTCATTCTGCGCTATCCCCCTGACAAGACGGACATCACCGGCGTCTCCGGCGAGGAATGGCATTACCGCTACGTCGGGATCGAAGCGGCGACGGAGATCCACGAGCGCGGCATCACGCTGGAGGAATACCTTGCGGAGAGCGAGGAATCCAAAGCCGTGCCGAATCCGCAAGCTTCACCGTAAGAACTTGAAATAGAACGAACAGCCCGCCGCGGGAGACCTCCCGCGGCGGGCTTGCTGATTCTATCCGGCTTATCTGACGAAGTATTTCGCGATGTCAAACCGGCCGAGCTCCCGGCCGTAAGCGCCGGTGGTGTTGAGCGACAGGCCGTCCATGCCGACGCCGAAGAAGAAGCCGCCGTCGTGCAGAATGCGCGGGTTGATGACCACGAGGCCCTGCTTGCCGTTGCAGTTCTCCTCCACCCATTGCAGCAGATAGGCGTCGGGGCGCAGCTTGATGATGTAGCAGGGGCTGGACCAGGTCGGGCCGCCGCTGCCGTCCGGGCGGAAGATCGTCCAGCTGTAGCTCTCCGGCGAGGAGTAGACGTGGATGGAATTGAGCATCTTGCTGTACGACCACGAATAGCAGCGCCCCAGCAGATCGTCGGAGAAGTGGTGGCGCCGGGCGAAGGGCGGCACAAGATCGCCGTATTCCACCGTGCCGAACTGCACGGCGGAGCCGACCTCCCAGCCGCTGTGCCAGCAGCCGATCTGCGCGCGGACCGTGGTGGCAAGGCCGTCGGTGAAGTCCACCGCCTGCGTCAGGTTGGCATAGTCCGGGTCGCCCGTGACCATGTGGGAGAACAGCGCCAGACCGCGCGCCGGCTCGAAGCAGACGTATTTCTCCTCCTGCCACGCCCCGCCGTTGCGGCGCCAGCGCAGCCGGTCGCGCGTCAGCACATCGTATTCATAGGCGACGGTTTTCTCCCCCGCCCAGGGCGAGGCCGTGTGCGGCGCGCAGTCGGGGCGGACGGTGAAGTGCTTGCCCACCAGCAGGTCGGACACGGGAAGGCCGTTTTTGCTGGCCATGAGGTTGGCGCTTCGATCCTCCAGGATCGCGCTGTGCTCCTGTGCCAGGCGCAGGGCCTCGGCGTGGTCGGCGGGCTTGCGGAAATTCTTCGGGCGGTAGGCGTAGCGCGCGCCGCGCCCGGTGCCGGCGCTGGCGCTGGGCATAAGCTCCTCGCCGTAGTCGGTGACCGGCTCAAGGTGGGCGCAGTCGCCCGTGATCTCCAGCGAGGCCGTGTGGAAGCGGTAAACGAATGCGTCGTCCTCCCCGATCCCGAGCTCCAGCCCGACGGCGGCGCAGTCCATGAAGTTCACGAGCTCAAGCCAGAGCTTTCCGGAAAACTCCACCTCGCTGCGGCAGAGGATGTAGAATTCATCGTCGATGCGCAGGAAGTCCGTCGGGTGGGCCGCCGTGATGCCGCCCTCCTTGTCGCCGAGCTCCACGACGGTCGAGCAGATCACGCTGGGGAAAAAGCTCAGCATCTCATACCCCGTGGAATAGCGCCAGTAAAGCCCGCGCCCCTCCAGCCGGTTCGTCGTGCCGTGCAGCTTCTCCGGGCGCGCGCCGCCGCCGAGGTCCGCCCAGCCGAAAGAATACTGCCGCTGTACCTCGCGCTCCACGCGCTTCGTGCCCGTCGGCTTCTGGCCGCCCATGTGGTCCACGCCCGTGGGCACCTCCGTGCCGAACCAGGTCTCAAACACCGTCATCGCGCCGCTGCGCCGGTCAAGGATGCAGTGCCAGCCGCGGTCCGTGCCGGGGACGAGGTGGCTGAACAGCACGACCTCGCCGAGCTGCGCCGCGCCGTAGGGCGCGGTATAGGTCTCGCCGTTTTCGACGCAGCGCAGCGTGCGCGCGTTGAGGAATTCATAGTCGAGCTGCGCGGGGGCGAACTCCCCCTCAAGCTGCGCGCGGAAGGTCAGCCCCGTCAGGTCGGCCGTACCGCCCTCCGGGCTGCGCCGCGCTTCCAGCTTCGCGCAGACCGCCTGCGCGCTCAGGTCCGAATACTCCTTGAAAAACATCGTTGTTCCTCCTTACCTTCCGTAGCGATCCGCCAGGTAGAAATAGCACGAGCTTGTCCAGCCGGACCAGAAAAGCTGCTTCTCGCCGAAGGCCGTCAGGCCGCGGTCTCCGAGTCCGGTCAGCGGGTTGGAAATGTGGAAGAATCCGCCGCGCTTGAGCGTCCGGCAATAGCCGAGCGCCGCAGCGCGCGCCTCCTCCGGGCAGCCGCAGTCCTCCAGCGCCATGGGGATGAAGAAATGCGTCGGGGTGATGACGCTGCCGCCGGAAAACCCGTAACGGAAATGCGGACTGTCCAGCGCCTCGGTGGTATAGCCGTTCTCCGTTTTGAAACCGCCGGGGCGCAGCAGGTGTGCGACGGTTTTCTCCATGATCTCCTGCGGCAGGCGCTTGCCGAGCAGCGCCGGGAGCAAAAGCGTGATGTTGTCGTTGGCGCTCCTCGCGCCGGTCTCGGGGCACAGGGAGAACCAGCGCGCGCCGTCCCACAGCGTCTCGATCATGTCCTCAATAAGCGCCTGCGAGCGCCGGAGCCAGTGCCGCTGCTCCTGCTCCGGCATGCCGAGCGTCGCGCCGAAGCGGGCGATCGCCTCGAGATCGAGCGCGAGGAAGGTGTTGAGGTCGGGGCAGATCTGCGGCATGCCGAGGCGGTACTGCGGGGCATCCTCCCAGCCGGTCTCCAACGCGCGCTGGTAGGCGCACAGGGTTCCGATACCGCCGCGGCGGAAGGTGAAAAAGTACTCCGTCCACGCGATCAGGCGGTCCAGCAGCCATTGCTTGTCTTCCTCGGACGGCGCGGCGGCCTCGATCACGCCGTGGTCCATCAGCCAGAGCAGCGAAAGGCCGTGGATCGGCGGTTTCATGGCCACCTTGCCGGGCATGGCCTTGAAGCCCACCGCGTCGTTGAGGCGGCCGTTTTCATCCTGAAACTCGAAGCAGGAGCAGAAGACCTCCCACGCCAGCTTCGGATCGTTGTGCAGCCAGACGGCCTGCATCGGCATCTGCCAGCCGAAGGCAGACTCAAAGATGCTGTGCATCATCTTGACCATCGGGCGGCGGTAATCATTCTCCCCGTCCGGGTCCACCATCAGCGACCAGGTCTGCCACAGCGCCTGCGCACGCCGCGGCTCGAACTCGGCCGGCAGCGAGGGCATGACGCGCTCGCAAAAGCCCTCGAATTCCCGCCGGACATTCTCCACGCCGTCGGCGTATGCGGGATAGTCCTCCAAAGCCCGCGGCGCCGGGTCGGCGAGAAAGTCCGCAAAGGCCGCCTCGACGACGCCCTGCGCGTCCGGCACGATCTCCAGCCCGCCGGGGCAGCGCCGCAGCGTGCCGCGCAGCGGCGTGACGCGCATGCGGCAGGGGCCGAAGTCCACATCGTGGCTGCCGAGCCCGTCCGCGATGGGTATGGACATCTGCCCGCCCAGCCAGCTCGGCCGCGGCGAGATGCGCAGCGTCAGGCCGTCCTCCCCGTGCGCGAGCACGAGCCGCCGCTCGGCAATGCAGAAGCGGATCGCGCCCGAAGCGGTCTCGATGACGACCTCCTCCGGGCTGTTGTTCAGAAAGCACGGCAGCGCGAGCCCGTCGCGTACCGCCTGCAGCAGGATCTGGCGAAAGTTGTTCGGCTTCGTCAGGTCGATCATCGCGTAGTCCACGCTGCGGCAGTTGCACAGCCACAGGTTGCTTTTCCCGTAGAGGTTCTCCGCCTTGAGGTTGTCATTTGCAAAGCAGAAATACGATCCGCGCCGCGAAAACGGCGCGTCCAGCAGATCGACGAACTGCTCCATTGTCGCTCCTCCTTCGTTTCGGTTGCATGTGTTGATAATCACCTGATGTCATTATATCGTCTTCCGGCTTTCAACGCAAGGGGAAATGCGCAGCGGCTGCGGAATATTTCATCCCCTTGCGATGCGCAGCGCCGCTTTTGCGTTCATAAATGCTTGTTTTGCGTTCCGGGGGATGCTATACTGTTATAGTATGGTAAAAAATCACAATCCGCTCCGTTGGAGGACGCCATGGAAAAGATCCGCGACCGCCTGTATTACAGCGGCCTGAAAAAGGAAGAATATCTGGAGATCCTGCCGATCATCGTGCAGCGGAACCTCTACACACTGAAGTTCCTTTCCGTCATGGTGATGCTGTTCGGCGCGGTCTTTTTCGTCGTGAATCTGCTGGTCGGCTCCTCGCAGCTGATTCCCTATGCCTTCCTCACGCTCGGCGGCGGCATCGTGCTGCTGCTGCGGGCGATCCTGCCCCGCGACAACAAACACCTCGGCATGCTCCTGAGCTATCTGCAGATCATTCTGGTCTTTGCCTACGGCATTATGCTGAGTCTCCAGCCGGCGAACCTCTCGATTCCCGCGACCAGCATCGTCGTTTTCCTCGCGCTTTTGCCGCTGGCGGTGATCGACCGGCCGCTGCGGATGATCACGGTGGTCGCGCTGTTCAGCGCGGTCTATCTGCTTTGTTCCCATGCGATGAAAACGCCGGCGGCCTTCCGCACGGACGCGATGAACATCGTCGCCTTCTCCGCCATGGGCATCATTCTGTATCTGGTCATCATCAACCGCATCGTGCGGGAGATCTCGCAGAGCCGCCGCGTGGAAAAGCTGCAAAAGGACGTCATCGCCTCGATGGCGGCCATCATTGAGGAGCGCGACGAGAGCACCGGCGGCCACATCCACCGCACCGAGGTCTATGTCCGCTCTCTGCTCGACGAGATGGAAAAGACGCACGAATACCCGATTCTGACGCCGGAATACCGCGAAAACGTCCTGCGCGCCACACCGATGCATGACATCGGGAAGATCAAGATCCCCGACAGCATCCTCAACAAGCCCGCCCGGCTCACGCCGGAGGAATACGAAATCATCAAGAAGCACGTGCAGTACGGCGCGGACATCCTCGACCGGACGCTGCACAGCGTGGAAGAGGACGACTATTACGAGATCGCCCACAACATCGCGCTGTATCACCATGAGCGTTACGACGGCCTCGGCTATCCCGACGGGCTGCGCGGCGAGGACATCCCGCTGGAGGCGCGGATCATGGCGCTGGCCGACGTTTACGACGCGCTGGTCTCCCGCCGCGTCTACAAGGAGGCCATCCCGAAGGAGCAGGCGATGGAGATCATCCGCTCCGTCAGCGGCACCTGCTTTGACCCGAAGCTGACGCAGCTGTTTCTCAAGGCCATTGCCTGACGGGAGGAATTTGCGAGATGCGTTACGATCAAGCGGCGATCCTGACCGATCTGGACGGGACGCTGTTCAACAGCGGCGGCGACGTCTGCACACAGGACCGCGCCGCGATCCGGGAATTTACCGACGGCGGCGGCCTGTTCGCGCTGGCCACCGGGCGGGAGCCCGGCAACGCCCTGCGCTGTCTGCCGCCGCTGCCCATCAATGCGCCGTCCATCGTGCTCAACGGCGCCGCCGTCTACGATTTTGTGCAGCGGACATATCTGCATACGACGCTGATGGACCGCACCGCTGCCGCCGGCCTGCTCGGCTTCTGCCTGCAAAGCGCGCTGCCGCTGGATCTGCAGGTCTATACGACGGAGGGCATCTTCTACGCCAGCCCGACGGAAACGGCCGACCCCGACTTTCTGCGCATTCATCAGCCCGCCTCCTACCTCCCCCCGGAAGCGCTTGCCAGGCTCGGCTGGTTCAAGCTTGTGTTCCTGGAGCGTGAAGCCGGCGCGCTGCGCCCGGTGCGCGACTATCTGCACCGCACGGGGTATGACCGACGCATTAGTGTCGTGGAAGGGACGACGGACGTCGTTCAGGTCGGCAAGTATCAGGAATACCTGCCGCAGGATGTGAACAAGGGCACGCCGATCCCTGTGCTGCGCCGGCTTCCGGTCTATGCCGGGCGGACGCTCTTCGCCGCGGGGGATTACTGGAACGACATGGAGCTGCTGCGCGCCATCGACGTTCCCTGCGCACCCGACAACGCGATCGATGCAATCAAGGCGGTCTGCGCGCACATCCTCCCCTCGCACAACGACGGCGCGATCGCGCATCTGATCCGCAGCGTGATCCCGGCGCTCTGAACTGCATATACGAAACGCACACAGCCCCGACATGGGGCTGTGTGCGCTTTTGCTTTTGTATGAACGCTGTAAGCTTATTTCACATAGGAATAGCGCACCTCGGCGGTGACGGTTCCGCCGTACGTGAGGCGCTCGGTGCTGCGGCCGTCGTGCGTGTTGCCCTGCTGCGTGATGACTGGGTGCAGCTCGCCCTGCGCGCCGCGCAGGCGCGCCTCTTTGACCGCCTCCGCAGCGGCCGCTTCCCTTGCAAGCGCCGTGGCTTCCTCCACGTCCTTGAATTTCACGCTGCCGGTCGGCGTGTGCACCAGCCAGACCAGCCCGCCCTCGTCCCACTGCGTCAGGGGGATCGACGCGCGCGCGATGAGCTCGGCCATCACAGCGCCGATGGCGTTGCCGATCTCGGCGTGCTCCGGAAGCACGCAGCGCGTCCCCAGCGCCGCGGCAACCTCCGGCAGGAAGACATGCGCCGGGGCGCCCATGCCCAAAAGCACCATGTCGGTATGGAACGCGGTCCGGACAAGCGGCGCGCCCTCCCCGTGGCGGCAGCGCCACATGCGCTCGGCCATCAGCGCAAGCTGGGCGTCCAGCCCGCCGTCAAAGGCCTTGCCATATTCCTTCGCGAGCAAAATGCGCACGAGATTTGCGTACATCTTCTGTCCGACCGCGCTGTACGCCTCCTCGGCGAGCGCCGCGGCGTCCTCCGGCGCATAGGGGCGGCCGCTGATCTTCAGCACGTACCGCGCCGCGAGCAGCGACGCCTCCCGGTCGAACTCGGTATAGTCGCCCTTGATGTGCATGAAATCCGTCGGCGTCAGGCCACAGCGGATCAAAATGCCCTCGGCCTCCAGCCGCTCGGTGTCCGACGCCGAGAGGGACATCCCCCGCGCTTCCTTCAGGTTGAGAATGGAAAGCGGGCCGTCCTTCAGCGTGTCGATCAGCCGGAGCTCCTGCGCGGTGTAGCGGCTTCGGTCGGCGGGCTGGCGCATCAGGGCAAAGAACTCATGGAACTGGTATCGGTCGGAGATGTAGCCGTCGCGCATGACGTCGCGGAGCTGCGGCAGGATCTGCGGCCACCGGGCCGAGGCCGTGCACAGCGGGATCGCGCGGCGCGCGAGCACCTGCAGCTTCCCCTTTTCCATGCGGATCGTGCTGTCGCCGCCCAGCGCAAAGGTATCGACAAACACGCCGTCCACGCTCGTGCGCCAGCCGCCCACCCGGATTCCCTGCGCCGCGTTCACGGTCGCGCCGCCGCGTACCATGGAGACATCCGTCGTGGTGCCGCCCATGTCGACGATCATGTAGTTTGCTTCTTTTGTAAAGGCCTTGCCCGCGAGGATGCTGGCGGACGGGCCGGAGAGGATCGTCTCAACCGGCTTGAGCATCGTGGCGTCGGTGCTCATCAGGCTGCCGTCGCTGCGGACGACCATGACGGGTGCGCGGCAGCCGCGCGCGCGGATGTCCGCGAGCGCGACGTCGATGAACTCCCGTATCACGGGCAGGAGCTTTGCGTTGAGCAGCGCGGTTGCGCCGCGCTGGATCACGTCGATCCGGTCGGTCAGCTCGTTGGCGCAGACGCACGAAAGGCCGCAGCGCTCCTGCAGCAGGGCCTTGAAGCGTTTCTCACAGGGCGCGCCCGTGTTGGCGCCGTAAAGCTCCGCCGCGGCCATGTAGTCCGTCTCCCCGATCCATGCGCCGTATTCCTGAAACAGCGTCTCCCAGTCCGGTTCGTCGATATAGCTGCCGTCCGCGCTGGAGTGCGTATCGACACAGCGCACGCTCTCGCGCCGAATCCCGTATGTTTCCTCGACCTTCAGCCGCTCCATCAGCTCGTCGGTCAGGCCGAAAATGACAAGCTTGGCGCGGGCGCCCTTGTTCTCCACGCAGGCGTTGGTGGCCAGCGTTGTGGACAGGGAGACCAGCTCCGCGTCCCGAATATAGGCCGGGGGCAGGGTGTCCAGCGCCTTTGCGATCCCGACGGACAAGTCTTCCCTCGTCGTCAGGGTCTTCCCCTTTGCAAGCACACGGTTTTCGCTGTAATCGTATGCGACGGCGTCCGTACAGGTGCCGCCGGTGTCGATGCCGATCGCGATTTTCATCCGCAGTCCTTTCCGCGCGGTCCGTTCATTCCAGATTCTTGGTGATCGTCAGCACATTCTGACCGTCCCGGTATGCGTAGGTCATATCGTCCATGCTCTTTTTCACCATGTAGATGCCGAGGCCGCCGATCTGCCGCTCCTCCGCGGAGAGCGTCACATCCGGGTCAGGCTTTGCCAGCGGATCATAGGCCATGCCGCTGTCGATGAAGGTGATCGACACGCGCTTCGGCTCGCTGCGCGTCTCCACGCGCACGGTGGCGGAGCCGGTATTCGGCGCATAGGCGTAATGCGCGATGTTGACGAAAAGCTCCTCCACGGCGATGTCGAGCTGCATCTGCGTCTTCATCGGGCAGTCCATCGCCTCCAGCTCGCCGTCCACAAAGGCAAGCACCTGCTCCAGATTCTCCACGGTCGCGTCCAGCGTCAGCTCCTTCGCGTCGGTCTTTTCCGCTCCGACATAGGCGAAGCCCAGCATCGTGATGTCGTCGAACTGCGGCGCGTCGCCCACGAAGCCGTCGATGCTCCGCCGCACATTCTCCAGCAGCGTCTTGGGCGCGGCGTCCGGGTCGGCGTTCAGCGCCGCGAGCATGCGGTCGGTGCCGTAAAGCTCGTTCGCGGCGTTCGTCGCCTCCGGCACGCCGTCCGTGTAGACGAACAGGCGGTCGCCGGGGTGCAGCTCAAAGGCGTGCTCCCGGAAGCGCAGACCCTCCATCGTCGCGACGGCGGGACTGTGGCGGTAGACCACCAGCTCGTAGCTCCCGTCCGCCCGGCGGATGACCGGGTGCTCATGTCCGGCGTTGGCGGCCAGACCGCGGCCCGTCGAGATCTCGATGACCGCAAGCCACACGGTCACGAAAAGCTCCGCCTCGTTGCCCTCGCACAGCTGCTCGTTGACGTTTGTCAGGATCACCGCGGGGCTCTCGCCGAGCTGCGCGCGGTTCTTGATCAGCGTCTTGGCGATCACCATGAAAAGCGCCGCGGGAACGCCCTTGCCGCTCACGTCCGCCATGACCAGCGCGAGGTGGTCGTCGTCCACGAGGAAGAAATCGTAGAAATCGCCGCCGACCTCCTTGGCCGGGTCCATCGCGGCGTAGAGGTCGAATTCCTTCCGCTCCGGGAAGGCCGGGAAGATCCGGGGCAGCATGTCCGCCTGGATCTGCGTGGCGATGTTCAGCTCCGCGCCGATGCGCTCCTTTTCGGCGGTGATGGTCCGGATGTTGCCAATATACTTGACAATATCGTTTTCCATCCGGCCGATGGAATCCGCCAGCTCCTGAATTTCGTCGTTGGTCCGGATGTCGTCCAGCGATATGGTGGTCTCCGTTTCGTTTTTTGCGAACTCCGTGACGTTGCCGCGAATCTTCATCAGCGGGTCGACGAAGCTCTTGCGTATGACGAACCAGTAGACGACGTTGAACAGCGCCAGGATGCCGAGGGAGATCAGAACCATGCGCACGATATAACCGCGCAAGGTGGTCATGATGAGCTCCATCCAGACGTCGACGAGCAGCACCGCGACGACGTTGCCCGCGCTGTCGATCACGGGCAGCATACTCGAGGTCAGATAGCCGTACTTTGCAGAGTGGCGGACCATGTAGTTGTCGGGCTTGATGCCCTGCGTATAGGCGGCCCATGCTTCGTCAAAATAGGAGGACAGGGGATCGACGTCCCCGATGGAGAGGCCGGAGGAATCGTAGATGTAGCGCATGGTCTGATCCGGCGA
>CAMJPK010000040.1 GCA_946407675.1 uncultured Clostridia bacterium | reverse complement strand
AGACGATCAGCGGGATCATGACGAGGTCGATGCTGCCGCCGAAGCCGCCGAAGGCCAGTCCGATCGGGATCTTCAGATAGCTGAGGGCGAGCGAGAGCGCGACGAGGACGGCGCCCTCCGTGAGGCAGCGAAGATTCTTGTTTTTCATGGTGTTTGCTCCTTTCCGTTTGTGCGAATTTTCCCGGTACGGACAAAGGAAACGCCCCCGCAGGCACAACGTCTGCGGGGGTTCTTCTCATTTCCCTACGCCGGCATTACCCGTATCAGGTTCCGGGGTTTTCGGGCCTGCGCCCTCCTCTCAGCCGAAGCAATGTTCCAGCTCCCCCATATGAAATTTACAAAGGCTAACATAAACCCAAATTCACGGCTTGTCAAGCTTTGCGAGCAGCGGCGGGAAAAATTTTGCCTTCATCAGCCAGCGCATCAGCGGCAGGCCGAGCACAAACATCACGGCCAGCTCGCCCGCGGCGACCTCCGCGCCGTAGAGGAAGAACAGCGTGAGCTTCGCGCCCTCGGCTTCGCCGGCGGTCAGCGCCAAAAGCGCGCCGATGATGACGCCGTTCCAGACGGCCGGCATCAGGCAGGCGAGGATGCAATCCCCCCAGCCGGTTCCGTCCCAGCGCTTTCCGAACGCGGCGACGCACAGGCAGCAGCCCAGCGTTGCCAGCGATCCGAAGACCATGTCCAGCGGGCCGACGGGGCTGATGATGTTCGACAAAATGCACCCGACGAACAGGCCCCATGTGGTAAAGGGCAGGAAAAACGGCAGGATGCACAGCGCCTCCGCGATGCGGAACTGCACAGGGCCGTAAGCGAAGGAGGCGGTGAGCATGGTGACGACGGCGTAGACCGCCGCGATGAGCGCCGCAAAGGTGAGGCGCCGGACAGAACGGGGTTTCATATTGAGTTTTCCTCCATTTTCTACTTGTGCGCACGGCGCACGGGCAGGGTGTGGAAACCTGCCGCTCAAGTGGTTTGTATTTCACAGCGGGCACGTATCCCGCGATGATGCGGTGTTACAGGAGCTTGAAGGGCATCGAATCGTCGTCGAAGATCCAGTCGCGCACATTCGTGACCTTGAACTCGCTCTCTCCGATGCGGCAGACGATCTTCTGGATGCCGGAGTTGATGATCATTCTCCGGCACATGGCGCAGCTTGTGGTGTCGGGCAGGATCTCCCCGGTCTTGGCGTCGCGCCCGGCGAGATACAGCGTCGCATCCAGCATGTCGCGGCGGGCGGCGGAAATGATGGCGTTGGCCTCTGCGTGGACGCTGCGGCACAGCTCATAGCGCTCGCCGGCGGGGATCTTCATCTCGTCGCGGGTGCAGTGGCCGATGTCCGTGCAGTTGCGGCGGCCGCGCGGCGCGCCGTTGTAGCCCGTGGAAATGATCTCGTCGTTGCGGACGATGATCGCGCCGTACTTCCGGCGAAGACAGGTGGAGCGCTCCAGCACCGCGTCCGCGATGTCGAGGTAGTAGTTCTCCTTGCTGGTTCTGGCATCCATAAACAGCGCCTCCGTACATGAATTGTCTGAGGGAGCCGAGCTCTCTCAGGCACTTTCTATACTATCGAAGATTTCCTTTGAAGTCAACCACCATTTGTGCTAAGCTGTGGATATGAAGACGAATTACCAACTTGATACGGACAAATGCCTCGCCGCGCTGCCGCAGGACGGGAAGCCGACGCTGCTGCTGCATAGCTGCTGCGGCCCGTGCAGCAGCTATGTGCTGGAGTATCTGACGCAGTATTTCGACGTCACGATCCTCTACTACAACCCCAACATCCAGCCGCGCGCGGAGTACGAAAAGCGGCTTTTTTACCAGCGCGAGGTGCTCCGGCACATCCCGGCGAAGCTCATGGAGTGCGCCTACGACGGCGCGGCCTTTGACGCCGTCGCCGCGGGGTACGAGGCCGAGCCGGAGGGCGGGGCGCGCTGTACGCGCTGCTTCCTGCTGCGCCTGGAGGAGACGGCGCGCCGCGCCGCGCAGGGCGGCTTTGATTATTACTGCACGACGCTGACCGTCTCGCCGCACAAGGACGCGCAGCGCATCAACCGCATCGGCGCGGAAATGGGCGCGAAATACGGCGTGCAATGGCTGCCCTCGGACTTCAAAAAGCGCGACGGCTATCTGCGCTCCATCCGGCTGGCGCAGGCATACGGCCTGTACCGCCAGGACTGGTGCGGCTGCGCATACAGCCATACGCGCACATAGCGGCGCGCCGGAGAAAAGACGGCAGGCCCCGCGAATGGGGTCTGCCGTCTTTGCTATTTTGTCTGTTCCGTCTGTTGCGGCGGGGCTGTCTGATCCGCCAGCGGGTCATGCCGGTAGGTGAAGCAGAAGATCAGATACAGCACCAGGATCACCAGCACGAGGATGCACCCGGCGGGCTTCAGCACCCGCCACAGGTACTCGCCGCTGCGCTCGACCTTTTTCTCCAGCAGCGGGGAGCGCTCCAGCTCGTCTCTGTCCTCCATGGGCGCAGATCAGAACTTCACGCGCTCGGCGAGCCAGGCCTTGACCTCGGCGATGGGCAGGCGGATCTGCTCCATGCTGTCGCGCTCGCGGATCGTGACGCAGTGGTCGGCAACGTCGGTCTCGGTGCCGACGGTGTTGAAGTCGAAGGTGATGCAGTACGGCGTGCCGATCTCGTCCTGGCGGCGGTAGCGCTTGCCGATGGAGCCGGTCTCGTCGTAATCCACCATGAAGTCCTTCGCCAGCTCCCGGTAAAGCTCCATGGCCGGGCCGGTCAGGACCTCCTTCTTGCTCAGCGGCAGAATGGCGGCCTTGAAGGGCGCGAGGAAGGGATGCAGGTGCAGCACGGTGCGCACGTCGTTCTTGGCGGCGTCCACGACCTCCTCGTCATACGCCTCGCACAGGAAGGCCAGCGCGACGCGGTCGCAGCCGAGGGACGGCTCGATGACGTAGGGCACGTAGTGCTCGTTCGTCTCCTGATCGAAATAGGTCAGGTCCTTGCCGCTGGCCTCCTGATGGCGGCCGAGGTCATAGTCCGTGCGGTCGGCGATGCCCCACAGCTCGCCCCAGTCGGTGAACGGGAAGGCGTACTCGATGTCGGTGGTGGCGCGGGAATAGAACGCCAGCTCCGCCGGGCTGTGGTCGCGCAGGCGCAGGTTCTCCTCGTGGATGCCGAGGGAGAGCAGCCAATTCTTGCAGTAGTCCTTCCAGTAGGCGAACCACTCCAGGTCGGTGCCCGGCTTGCAGAAGAACTCGCACTCCATCTGCTCAAACTCGCGGGTGCGGAAGGTGAAGTTGCCCGGGGTGATCTCGTTGCGGAAGGCCTTGCCGACCTGGCAGACGCCGAAGGGCAGCTTCTTGCGGGTGGTGCGGGCGATGTTGGCGAAGTTGACAAAGATGCCCTGCGCGGTCTCGGGGCGCAGATAGCAGATGCTGCTGGAATCCTCGGTGACGCCGATGGAGGTCTTGAACATCAGGTTGAACTTGCGGATCGGCGTAAACTCGTGCTTGCCGCAGATGGGGCAGACGATCTCGGTGTGCTCCGCGATGAAGGCGTCCATCTCGTCGAAGGTCATGGCGTCGGTGTCCACGTCCGGGCACTCGGAGCCGATGAGCTTGTCCGCGCGGTGGCGGGACTTGCAGGCCTTGCAGTCCAGCAGCGGGTCGGAGAAGCTGCTGACGTGGCCGGTGGTCACCCAGGTCTGCGGGTTCATGAGGATGGCGGCGTCCAGACCGACGTTGTAGGGGCTCTCCTGCACGAACTTCTTCAGCCAGGCCTTCTTCACGTTGTTCTTGAACTCGACGCCGAGCGGGCCGTAGTCCCAGCTGTTGGCGAGGCCGCCGTAGATCTCGCTGCCCGCGTACACGAAGCCGCGGTTCTTGCACAGAGCGACGATCTTGTCCATGGTTTTGTCTGCGTGATTCATTTTTATAACTCCTTTCCCCGCGGCTGGCTTGCCGCGGAGGTAAAATAATGGCGATTGGGTATGATTTTGAAATTGTATCACCGATTCACGGAGAATGCAATTTGTTTTTTCGCGGCGCGAGCTGCGCGAGGATAACGGCGGCGAGCATCAGCGCGCAGCCGAGGTACTCCTGCGCGCTGAGCCGGTCATGCAGGATCACCGCGCCGGCCAGCACGGAAAAGACACTCTCCAGCGAAAACAGCAGCGAGGGGATCGTCGGGTCGGCGGCGTCCTTCAGCGAGAGGATCTGCAGCGTGTAGGCGATGCAGCTGGAGAACAGCGCGCAGTACAGGATCGGCCAGGCGCAGCGCAGCACGTCGCCCCATACGACCGTCTCAAAGATCGCGGAGAGCACGGCGGAGATTAGGCCCGTCGTGAGGAACTGGACGCAGGAAAGGCGGATGCCGTCCACGTCCGTGCCGAAATGGTCGATGCAATGGATCTGCCCGGCGAAGAACAGCGCGCACAGCAGCAGATAGGCGTCCGCCGTCTTCAGAGCGAGGTTCGTTCCGGCCTTGAAGCACAGCAGCCACAGCCCGCCAACGGCGATCAGCACGCTGATCCAGGTCCGAAGCGTGGTACGCTTGCGCAAGAATACGCCCACCACCGGCACCAGCACCATGTACAGCGCCGTGATGAACCCGGCCTTGCCCGCGGTGGTGTCCGCCATGGCGGCCTGCTGCAGGTTCGCGGCGGCGGCGAGGAAGGCGCCGCAGCAGATTCCCCCGATCCACAGGTGCTTCCGGTTCGACGGCGTCGGCGGCGTGCCGCGGCGCACGGCGGCGCGGTCAAAGGCGCGCGCGACGGGCAGCAGCACCGCCGCGGCGATCAGCGAGCGGATCGCGTTGAAGGCGAAGGGCGGCACGTAGGGCGTGGCGACGCTCTGCGCCACGAAGGCGGTGCCCCATATGAGCGCGGCGAGCACAGGCAGCGCGGTTTGTCGGAAAAAGCGGTTTCTCATGCGCACTCCGGAAAAAAAGAATGGTCGAATTATATCATTGCGCTGGCGCGATTGCAATTGCTATTTGCTTTTTTTCTTTACTGTGGTAAGATAGCGTGGAATGAGGTGAAGGATATGGAAAAAGTCGCACTGATCACGGGCTCGTCCCGCGGCATCGGCCGCGCGACGGCGCTGCGGCTGGCCAGGGAGGGCTACGCCGTGTGCATCAACTATCTGCGCCGCTGGGACAAGGCGGAGGAGCTGCAGACCATTCTGGAGCTGGAGGGCTGCCGCGCCATGACCTTTCAGGCGGACGTGGCGGACAAGGCCGCCGTGGACGCGATGGCGGACGCGGTGCGCGAGCGCTTCGGCCCGGTGACGCTGCTGGTCAGCAACGCGGGCACAGCCGGGCAGATGCAGTTTCAGGACGTGACCGAGGCGCAGTGGGACCGCTATTTCGGCGTCAACGTCAAGGGCGCGTACAACGCGATCCAGGCCGTGCTGCCCGACATGCTCCACGCCCACGCCGGCGCCATCGTGACGGTCAGCAGCATGTGGGGGCTGCGCGGCGCGAGCTGCGAGGTGGTCTATTCCGCCACGAAGGCCGCGCTGATCGGCCTGACGCGCTCGCTGGCGATGGAGCTGGCTCCGAGCGGCATCCGCGTCAACTGCGTCGCGCCCGGCGTCATTGACACGGACATGGTGCAGGTGCTCGGACAGGAGACGCTGCTCTCCCTCGCGCAGGAGACGCCGCTGGGCCGCCTCGGCACGCCGGAGGACATTGCGGAGGCCATCGCCTTCTTCGCCTCGGATAAGGCCAGCTTCATCACCGGCCAAATCCTCACCGCCGACGGCGGATTTATCTTGTAACACATCTCTCTCGTCATTGCGAGGCCCCGCAGGAGCCGTGGCAATCCGTTCTATTTCTATTGTTTTGGAGGATACTGCTTTGAAATTCAAGGAAATGCCCTATGCGCGCCCGGACGTCGCGGCGCTGAAGGAACAGATCACCGCGCTGACCGAGCGCCTCACCGCTGCGCCGGATTACGCCGCGGCGAAGGCCGCCTTTCTGGAGATGGAGACGCTCAGCAAGCACATCCAGACCCAGGCGGTGCTCTGCTCCGTGCGCCACAGCATCGACACGCGCGACGAATTCTACGACGCGGAGGAAAAATTCTGGAACGCCGCCGGCCCGGAGCTCAATGAGTACACGAACCGCTGGACCGCCGCGCTGCTCGCCTCCCCGTACCGCGCGGACTTTACGCGCGAGTACGGCGACATCATCTTCCTCAACGCGGAGATCGAGCTCAAGACCTTCTCCCCGGAGATCATCCCCGAGCTGCAGCAGGAAAACGAGCTGGTGCAGGAATATGAAAAGCTGCTCGCGAGCGCGCAGATCCCCTTTGAGGGCGGCGTCTACACCCTCTCCCAGCTCACGCCCTTCAAGACCGACGCGGACGACGCCCGCCGCCTCGCCGCGTGGAAGGCCGAGGGCGCGTGGTACAAGGAGAACCAGGCGAAGCTCGACGAGCTCTACGACAAGCTTACCCATCTGCGCGACGCGATGGGCAAAAAGCTCGGCTACGGCGGCTATACCCAGCTCGGCTATTACCGTATGCACCGCAACAGCTACGGCAAGGAAGACGTCGAAAAGTTCCGCGCCGCCGTCGTGAAGTACCTCGTGCCGCTCGCGGACGAGATCTACCGCCATCAGGCGCAGCGCCTCGGCGCGGCCTATCCCCTCTCCTTCGCCGACGCGGCGCTCGCCTTCCGCTCCGGCAACCCCCGCCCGCAGGGCAGCGCGGATGACATCCTCGCCCACGGCAAGAAGTTCTACACCGAGCTGAGCCCGGAGACGGCGGAGTTTTTCAACATGATGCTCGACATGGAGCTGCTGGACGTTCTCTCCACCGAGGGCAAGCAGAGCGGCGGCTACTGCACCGACATCGCCGACTACGGCGTGCCCTTCATCTTCGCCAATTTCAACGGCACGCAGGGCGACGTCGAGGTCGTCACGCACGAGGCAGGCCACGCCTTCGCCGGCTGGCTCAACCGCGACCGCGTCCCCTTTGAGACCGCGTGGCCGACGATGGAGGCCTGCGAGGTCCACTCCATGAGCATGGAATTCTTCGCCGAGCCGTGGGCCGAGGGCTTCTTCGGCCCGGACACGAAAAAGTTCCTGTTCAGCCACCTGTCCGGCGCGATCACCTTCATCCCCTACGGCACGATGGTCGACCACTTCCAGCACATCGTCTACGAAAAGCCGGAGCTGACCCCCGCCGAGCGCCATGCGGAGTGGAAGCGGCTGCTGGGGATCTATATGCCCTGGCTGCGGCTCGACGGCGCCATCCCCTTCTACGCCGACGGCGAGGGCTGGCAGCGCCAGCACCACATCTATTCGATGCCCTTCTACTATATCGACTACTGCCTGGCGCAGACCGTGGCGCTGCAGTTCTGGGCGCGCATCCAGGACGACCTGGCCGACGCCTGGGCGCACTATATGGCCTATACCCGCCTCGGCGGCTCGCTGGTCTTCACGGACCTGCTGGAAAAGGCCGGGCTGGACAGCCCCTTCGGTGAGGACTGCCTGCGCGGTGTGTGCGAAAAGGCCGCCAAATGGCTGGAGGACTGCGACCTCACCGGCATCGTGTAAATACGTCATATCATCATATCCACCCCCATGCGCCCGGGCGCATGGGGGTGCTCTTGTTCGGCTTCCCCTTGCGTAAGCGTTGAAAGATTCCATGAAACGCAGCAAACAGGTTTCCTTCCCCCAGCGGGGGAAGGTGGCGCGCAGCGCCGGATGAGGGAGAACCTTATGGCTTGCTCATCGTCACGCTCTCCCTCACCTGCCGCTGCGGCGGCACCCTCCCCCAGCGGGGGAGGGAAAAACTCGGTGGCTTTACCGATTTCTTTTTCATCAACGTTTATTCGAATCTGAATTCCTGATATTTCCTGTTGACAAATCGGTTTATTCGTGATAAACTCGGTTTACAATCAATAAACCAAAGGAGGAATCGCCATGGCCGACTGGAAGCTCGGCGCGGTGGAAACGCGCTTTGCCCAGCTCATCTGGCAAAACGAGCCGCTGCCCTCGGGCGCGCTTGTGAAGCTGTGCGAAAAGGAGCTCAACTGGAAAAAGCCCACGACCTACACGGTGCTGCGCAAGCTGTGCGAAAAGGGGCTGTTCCAAAATGAAAACGGCATCGTGTCCGCGCGCATCTCGCGCGAGGACTTCCGCGCCAACCAGGGGGAGCAGTTCGTCAGCGAGACCTACGGCGGCTCGCTCCCGGCCTTCATCGCGGCCTTCACGGCGCGCCGGGGGCTCAGCGCGGCGGAGGCCGAGGAGATCCGGAAGCTGATCGACGAGGCCCGCCGGGAGGGCTGAGCGATGGAACTGCTCATGCAACGCTGCTTCTCCGGCCCGCTGGGCACGGCGCTCGTGCGTCTGTTGAACATGAGCGTGGCCGGCGGCGTGCTCATCTGCGTCGTCGCGCTGCTGCGCCTTGCGCTGCGCAAAGCGCCGAAGTGGACGCGCGGCATCCTCTGGGCGATCGTCGCCGTGCAGCTCGTCTGCCCCGTCTCGATCCGCTCGCCGCTGTCCGTCTACGCCCTGCTGCCGCGCTCCGACGAGGTGCAAAGCGATCAGGTGGAGGTCTTCCGCACGGGCGGCGGCAGCGAAAAGCCGCTGCTGGTGCTGGAGGCCCCGCAGATCGCCGGGTACGAGCGGACGCCGAGCGCCCCCGTGCCCACGGCCGCGCAGGCCGAAGCGCCCTCCGCCCCCGCTCCCGTCGTTCCGACGCCGCAGCCGTCCGTTCCCGGCGCGCCGAGCGTCTTTCTCCCCGCGGCGGGCACGGTCTGGCTCGCCGGCTGCGCGCTGATGCTGCTCTACGCGCTTCTGAGCTGGCTGCGCCTGCGCCTGCGCGTGCGCGCCTCGCTCCCGACGGAGGACCGGCGCTTCCGCCTGTGCGACGGCATCGACACGCCCTTCATCCTCGGCGTTCTTTGCCCGCGGGTGTACCTTCCCTCCGGGCTCAATGACGCCCAGCGCGCCGCCGTCGCCGCGCACGAACAGGCCCACCTGCGCCGCGGCGACCACTGGTGGAAGCTGCTCGGCTGGCTGCTGCTGTCCGTCCACTGGTTCAACCCGCTCGTCTGGCTGGCCTACGGCCTGATGTGCCGGGACATCGAGCTCGGCTGCGACGAGCGCGCGGTCCGCGATATGGACGCGGCCCAGCGCGCGGACTATTCGCAGGCGCTTTTGGACTGCGCCGCGCCGAGAGCGCTGGCGCGCGTCTGCCCGCTGGCCTTCGGCGAGGTGGGGATCAAGGAGCGTATCAAGGCCGTGCTGCACTATAAAAAGCCCGCGTTCTGGGCCATCGTGGCGGCGGTCGCCGTCTGCGCCGTCGTGGCGGTCTGCTTCCTGACGCGCCCGGGTCCGCTGAAACCGCCGGGACCGAACAATCCGAGGCCCGTCCCGACCGCGGCGCCCACGCCGACGCCCGCGCCGGAGCCGACGGCGCAGCCCACGCCGGAGCCGATCGAGTGGCCTGCCGTCGATCCCGTCCGGTCCAGGGTCTACCTGCTCAACGATGAATTCTACGGTGACGACCCGTTCCACACGTTCTCGATCACGCTCGACATGGAGGCCGGGACCTTCCAATTTTACGAAACGCCGATCAGCAGCTATTTCGGGTTCGGCCGGTTCGAACGGGACGGCGACATCCTGACCATCGACGACAGCGGCGACGGGACGCGCGTCAACCGCTTCCGCCTGTCCGACGACGGCGAAACGCTCGTCTGGCTGGCCGAGGGCTCGCACAACTTCAGCTTCGTGCATCTCACGGACGGCGCGACCTTCCGATATTGGGAGGGCAAGCCGCGCATGACGCTGGACGACGTGCGGACGCTGGCGCAGAAGGGCGAGGCGCTGACGTGGGAGGACCTGCTGATTTACGATGGCGAGGACGTCGGCTCCGGGCTCTACATCTATCATTTCCCGATCGATGACGAATACTGTCTGTCGGTCTCCGACGGCAAGCAGACCGGCACGCCGCAGAAAGTCATGCTCCTGCGCGCGGACGAAAACGGTGCGTTCCGCTCCGGCCCCGGCTTTTCCATTGACATCCGCACGGACGATGTGAATGGCTTTCTCTCCGATCCTCCTTGACAGCGCAGAGATTTTCCGGCTCTTCGGCAACACGCCCGTTTGGTCGGAATGAGGCTCAAGACACAAATCGGCACGCCCCGCGGGGCGTGCCGATTTGTGGTTTTGGTCCGCTTATTCGGTTCGCAGGGCCTCCACCGGGTCCTTCCGGGCCGCGATGCCGGAGGGGATCAGTCCCGCGATGAAGGTCAGCGCCATGCTGATGACGACGAGGATCACCGCGCCCGCGGGCGGCAGGATCGCGTTGAGCGTCTGGATGCCGGTCAGCTTGTGGACGATGGCGTTGATCGGAAGGATCAGCAGCAGCGTCAGGCCGATGCCGATGACGCCGGAGCACAGCCCCTCGATGAGCGTTTCCGCGTTGAAAACGTGCGAAATATCCCGCTTCGACGCGCCGATGGCGCGCAGGATGCCGATCTCCTTCGTGCGCTCGAGCACGGAGATATAGGTGATGATGCCGATCATGATGCTGCTGACGACGAGGGAGATCGCGACAAAGGCGATCAGCACGTAGCTGATGGCGTTGATGATCGTCGTGATGGAGCTCATGAGCAGCGCCACAAGGTCGGTGTACTCGATGCGGTCGTCCTCGTCCGCGGCGTCGTTGTAGGCCTTGATGCAGTCGGCGATGGCGTCCTTGTCCGCAAAGCTGGAAGCGTAGAGGTTGATCGCGCTCGGATGGGCAAAGTCCACGTCGCCGAGCTTTTTGAGGTTTTCCTCATAGCTGCTCTCGCTGACCGTCGGCGGCATGTAGGTGTCGTAGAGCCAGCCGTACTGCTCCGCCGTCAGCGCCTTTGGCTTCGGCGCCTCCGGCTCTGCTTCCGTCTGCGCCGCCTCCGCCGCCGCTTGGATCGCCGCGAGCTGCTCCGGGCGCATCATCGCCAAAAGCTGCTGCGGCAGCGCCGCCAGCACTTCCGCGGGCAGCGCGGCGAGCTGCTCGGGCGGCATGGCAAGGATGGCATCGGGCGTCAGTGTGGTGACGTCCACCGCGGGCTGCTCCGGTTCCTGCTCAGGCTCCGGCTCCGGCTCCTCCTCTGGCTGCGCCGTGAAGGAATCCTCCAAAAGCTGCGCAAGCTGCTCCGCCGGGAGCGCGCCGAGCCGCTGCTGCACGCCGGCGGCGTACTGCTCCGTCACCTGCTGGCGCACGGCGTCCGCCACAAAGGCAAAGAGCGTTTCGTCGTCCATTCCGGCGATGTAGTTCTTGACGGTGGCGGCGTCCACGCCCATCTGCTGCACATAGCTGTCGGTGACCTGCGCCTCGATGCTCTCGCGCGTCAGGCCCTCCATCTGCTGACTGACGATATTCTCCAGATAGTCCGCGTCCGGGCGGCTTTGCAGCGCGACATAGACCGCGGCGCGCTCGCTGAGCGGCAGGGTGCGCAGATATTCCGTCACATCCGCCTGCTTCTGATCGTCGCTGACGGACCAGTCCTCCGTGCGGAAGGGCAAGCCCAGCAGCACGTCGGTCTCCTGGTCGGCCTTCTGCTTTTGCAGAACCTCCAGCTGCGCCGTGCGCTCCACGAGATACGCCGTCAGCGCGCTCGTGTAGCCGATGGCGCCCTGCATCATGGAGCCGACCGCGTCCGCGTCCGGGCGCAAAACGCCCACGATCTTCACGGTCGTGCCCACGTCCGGGGCGTTGTAGAGGAAGTCCAGCCCCGCCTCGGTCCGGCTCACGTCGCTGTAGCTGCCGGACAAGCTGTCATACTGGTAATACTCCGCCGGCAGAATAATCTTGAAGCTCGTGCCGCAGATGTCGGCGTAGTCCCAGCGCTTGACAAAGGCCTCAGTCTCCTCCCCGGCCATGATCTGCTTCATGACCTCCGTGACCTGCGCCTGCGAGCCGAGCCCCATGCAGTAGATCACAAGGTCGGAGATCTCGTTGTCCTTGTTCACGATGAGCACGGCCTCGTCATACTTCTCCGGCCAATGGCCGTACAGCAGCTCATATTGCCCGGTCAGCACCTCGTTCACGAGCCCGTCCCCGTCCTCCTGCGGCGGGAGCATCTCCTCCCAGACCTGCATGCGGGAATACGCCGCGCCGAACTGATCGAAGTAGCTGCTGTAATCCCCGCCGTAGAGCGAACCCATCGCGGTTTGCAGCAGGTCGGTGACGTCGGAGAGGAAGATCGTGCCGTCGGCGTCCTTGGCGTAGATCTTCATGTCGAGCCCGTAGCTGTAGCGGATCGCGCTGCTGTGCTGCTTGACCGGGCTGTCCTCCCGCTCGATGTATTCCTTGAACGCCGCGAGGTTGTTCGTCTGCATCTGCGTCTGGGAAAGCGAGCTCATGAGGTCATACATGACCGTGTTGGAGTACACGGCGTCGCGCTCGTGGCCGCCCTCGCTCTCATCCTTTTTGGCATTGACGCCCATGAGCGAGGTCACGAGCCCGGACATATCCAGCCGCTCCGCCTCCAGCGTGATCGGATAGCTTGACAGCGTATCCTCCTGCACCCGGTCAATGTAGGTCTGTATGCCGCTGGACAGCGAGAGGATCAGCGCGATACCGATGATGCCGATGCTGCCGGCAAAGGCGGTCAGGAAGGTGCGGACCTTCTTCGTCATCAGGTTGTTCATGGAAAGGCCGAGCGCCGTCAAAAAGCGCATGGAGGGCTTCTTTCCGATGGCCTGCTCGGTGCGCGCGTCCTCCGGCGTCGCGTAGGGGTCGGAGTCCGAGATGATCTCGCCGTCCCGGATGCGTACGATGCGCGTGGCGTAGGTCTCCGCCAGCTCCGGGTTGTGCGTCACCATGACGATGAGGCGGCTTTGCGAGATGCGCTTGAGGATCTCCATGATCTGCACGCTGGTCTCGCTGTCCAGCGCGCCGGTGGGCTCGTCGGCCAGCAGGATGTCCGGATCGTTCACCAGCGCGCGGGCAATGGCGACGCGCTGCATCTGCCCGCCGGACATCTGGTTCGGCTTCTTGTTCATCTGGTCGCCGAGCCCCACTTCGGTCAGCGCCTGCGCGGCGCGGCGGCGGCGCTCCGCCTTGCCGACGCCCGAGAGCGTCAGCGCCAGCTCCACGTTGCGCAGCACGGTCTGGTGCGGGATCAGGTTGTAGGTCTGGAACACGAAGCCCACGGAATGGTTGCGGTAGGTGTCCCAGTCTGCGTCGCTGAAGTCCTTCGTGCTCTTGCCGTTGATGACAAGATCGCCGCTGGTGTAGTGGTCCAGCCCGCCGATGATGTTCAGCAGCGTGGTCTTTCCGCAGCCGGAGTGGCCCAGCACCGCGACAAATTCGCTCTCGCGGAATTGCAGGTCGATCCCCTTGAGCGCGTGGACCACGGTCGTGCCCGCGGCATAGTCCTTTACGATGTTTTTGAGCTGCAGCATACAAATGCACCCTTTGCAACAGTTTCTTTCCAATCAGTATAACGTATGGACGGACGCGTTTCCATGCAGTTTCGGAAGGATTCACAGAATGTTTACAATACCGATGATAAAAAGCGAACCGCCGCCCGGACGGCGACAGGTCCGAACGGCGGTTTTTGTCGTATTACGGGACGACCGGCGTGCCGCCGCCGTCTGTCAGGCGTATGGCGGTCACCGAGAAGTCCAGGTCGTGCAGATCGCGCAGCAGCATGCGCAGCGCCGTGATGTTCTCGCCGCTGATGGGGAAAATCAACGTCTGGTCGCCGGCGCGCATCTCCAGCTTCGCCATCACCGAGGTCACCGTCTCCTCCGGATCCTCAGGGGGCGTTTCCGTGCGCACCGTCGGGAAGACGACCATGTTTTCCGGCTGCACGGCGCCTTCCGGCATCGCGGCCATGATCGTACGGACCCTCGCGGTCTCCCACAGCAGCGCCGCGGCCTCGGCACACGCGCTTGCGTCCCCTTCCGGGCTGCACACAGCCAGCGCGTGGCCCTCGCAGGCGATGTGGCGGATCAGGTCGGGGTTGTCCCGGATCTCTTCCGTCCGCAGGAAGAAGCAAACCTCGATCTCCTGGCGGCGCAGCAGATCCAGCACGGTCTCCGTCGGCAGCCCGTCCAGCCCCAGCCGGATGGTGTCGCCGGTTCGCACCGGCTTTGGCGTCGGCGTCGGCAGCACCGGCTCCGGCGTCGCCGGCGCCGTCGTGTGCATGGACTGATAGTAGCGCTGCATCGCGCCTGCCGCCGCGCGGAAAAACTCATCGTCCGACAGCACCTCCGACCCTGTCGTGACGCGGAAGATGCTGCCGTATTCATTGCTCCCCACCGTCCGATAGGTAAAGCTGCCGAAATAGTTCTTGACGAAGCTGAGCGGGAGATACACGGTGCCGCCCCACAGGATCGCGGGCGCCGCATAGGTGTTGTCCTCAGCGTCGTAGGTCTTGCCTGTCGACAATTCAAAGTAGACCTGTCGTTTGCTGTTATACAGAAGCGCCGTGCCATTGGACGAAAAATACGTATAATAAAGCCCCAGCCCGTAGTTCGTATAGAACCAGCACGGCATATAGATCACGCCGCCATAGGACACCATGACGTTGATCAGCTCGGGCGGCAGGTAGTCGTTGACGGAGACAAAGCTCAGCCCGTCGTCCGCCTTGGCCGCTTTCTCGGGAAAAAGCGCGACCAGCAGGAGCACACACAGCGCGATCAGACAGATGCGCTTTTTCATGCAGCCGCACCTCCTTTCCGTCGGCAGATCGTCGCTGCATGTATTATAGCACACTTTTTTCCGAAGGCAACGAGAGAAAAATTTGAAAAAGATATTGACATTGGGCTGAGAATTTGATATTTTATGAAAGCGCCTGTGGCCGAGTAGTTCAGTTGGTTAGAACGCCAGCCTGTCACGCTGGAGGTCGAGGGTTCGAGCCCCTTCTCGGTCGCCATCACTTGCCCCCAATCGGGGGCAAGTATGCTGCTGTAGCTCAGTCGGTAGAGCGCATCCTTGGTAAGGATGAGGTCGGCAGTTCGAATCTGCCCAGCAGC
>CAMJPK010000039.1 GCA_946407675.1 uncultured Clostridia bacterium | reverse complement strand
CTGTTATCAAATTGTTATCAAAGGAACCTTTGTGAAGCCGGAAAGCCTTGATTTTACTGGGTTTTTCGGCTTTCGTATCTCACTCCCACTCGATGGTCGCGGAGGGCTTCGGCGTCACATCCCAGAGGACGCGGTTGACGCCCTTGACCTCGGCGGTGATGCGCGCGACGATCTTCTGCACCAGCGCGAAATCGAGCTGCGCGACCTCGGCGGTCACGGCGTCCACGGTGTTGACCGCGCGGATGACGACGGGCCAGTCATAGGTGCGCTTGCCGTCGGTGATGCCGGTGGATTTGAAATCGGGGACGATGGTGAAGTACTGCCACACCTTGCCCTCAAGGCCGGCCTTCGCGAACTCCTCGCGGAGAATGGCGTCGGATTCACGGACGGCCTCCAGCCGGTCGCGGGTGATGGCGCCGACGCAGCGGACGCCGAGGCCGGGGCCGGGGAAGGGCTGGCGGTAGACCATGCTGTCGGGCAGGCCGAGCGCCTTGCCGACGACGCGCACCTCGTCCTTGTAGAGGAACTTGACCGGCTCGACCAGCTCAAAGTCCAGCTCGGGCGGCAGGCCGCCGACGTTGTGGTGGCTCTTCACCGGGCCGGATTCGAGGATGTCGGGATAGATGGTGCCCTGGGCGAGGAAGCGGATGCCGTCAAGCTTTTTGGCCTCCTCGGCAAACACGTCGATGAACTCCTTGCCGATGATCTTGCGCTTTTGCTCCGGGTCGGCAACGCCGGCCAGCTTGTCCAGGAAGCGGTCCACCGCGTCGACGTAGATGAGGTTCGCGCCCAGCTCCTCGCGGAACACGCGGATGACCTGCTCCGGCTCGCCCTTGCGCAGCAGGCCGTGGTTGACATGCACGCAGGTGAGCTGCTTGCCGACGGCGCGGATGAGCAGCGCCGCGACGACGGAGGAATCCACGCCGCCGGACAGCGCCAGCAGCACCTTCTTATCGCCGATCTGCGCGCGCGCCGCGGCGATCTGTTCCTGAATGAACGCCTCGGCCAGCGCCGGGGTGGTGATGCGTTCCATGTCAGCGGGACGAACATTGTTTGCCATATCCTTGCCCTCCAAAATATGTATGTTTTAAGAAATCTATGCAGACATTATATGCCCGCGCGAAGCGCAGCGCAAGTGAAAATGCACGCGCCCGCGCGGAAACTTCATCCGCCGGGCAGCCCGGCGGATGAAATCGCGCAAAATCAGTCCTGCACGCTCTCGTCAAAGACCGGCGGGAGACGCAGCTTGTGGGCGTTGCGGGCGTGGTAGCGCGCGATCACGGCGATATCCTTCTCGCTGCCCGTGCCGTGGAGAATGTATTCGTCCACGGCGGCGTAGCTGACGCCCATCTCGCCCTCGTCCGTCTGTCCCTCGAACAGCCCGGCGCTCGGCGCTTTTTCGATGATAGAGCGCGGGGCGTGCAGGAATTCGAGAAATTCGTAGATCTCACCTACGGTCAGATCGGCGATGGGGTTGAAATCGCAGGCGCCGTCGCCCCACTTGGTGAAGTAGCCCATATAGCGCTCGCTGCGGTTGCCGGTCCCGGCCACAAGGCGGTTTTCGCTGCCAGCGATGGCGTACAGCGTCGTCATGCGCAGGCGCGGCGCGATGTTCGCCACGGAAGCGTCCGTCATCTCCGTGACGGCGGGCAGCGCGTCGAGCATGGCCTGCCGCGCGGCGGTCAGGTCGATGCGGCGGGCCTCGATGCCGAACTGCGCGCTGACGGCCAGCGCGTCGTCGGTGTCGCTGCCGAAGTTGCGGCCGGAGGCGCAGGGCATCAGCACGCCGACGGTGTCGTCGCAGGCGGCCTTGCACAAAATGCCGACCAGCGCGCAGTCCTTTCCGCCGGAGTTGCCGTAGACGATGCCGCGGACATGGGCCTCGGCGACGAGACGGCGGATAAACGCAACGCGCGCGTCGAATTCTTTCTGATAGTCTCGCATGGGGCATGCTTCCTTTCGCGTTCGGATGCTAACATTTTAGACGAATACGCGCAAATGTCAAGACGAAGGATTGTTTACAATTCATTTACACATACGGCGGAAATGCCGTTGCCAGCGTGGAAAAACTGTGATATAATCCATAATTACAGTTTTCAGATGCATCGGGCGCGCACCGCGCCGCAGCCCTCCGCCGAAGGGCGGGGCAATGGATAAAGGAGGTTCTTCCCATGGCAAAGAAAAAGAGTTTTCTCGGCACGCTGGTAAAGCTGGGCGGCCTGGCTGCCGCCACCGCGGTGGTGTATTCCAAGCGCAATGAGATCAAGGCGTTCCTGGCTGACGCTGCCGAGCGCATGTTCCCCGAGGATGCGGAGACCGAGCCGGTTGAAGAAATGATCGAGACCGAGCCGGACGTCGTCATCGACGCGACCGAAGCGGCAGGGGAGACGGAAAATACACAGGAGGACGCCCCGGCGCAATAAACGCTTGTCGGGAGCGCACGGATTCACGCATGCTGGTATTGTTGCCATATCTTTTATTTGGTGCGGGATTTGCATTGGGAGTGTGCAGCGCGGCGGGTTACACCGGCGCGCTGTTGCCCGTTATGCTGGTCGTGCTGTTCCTTGCGGGCTTTCTCGCGGGGCTGCTGCTGTTTCTGCTGCTGGTGGCGCTGGTCTCCCTGATCCCGCCGCCCAAAACGCAGACGGCGCCGTCGAGGTTCCACGCGGCGCTGGTCAGCTATGCCATGGGCCTGATCGTGACGCTGACGCGGATCCGCATCCACTTGCGCGAAGAGGTAGAGCTGCCAAAGGGACGCTGGATGCTGGTCGGAAACCACCGGAGCGCCTTTGACCCGATCATCACCGGCTGGGCGCTGCGCGAATGCGGGCTGGTGTTCATCTCCAAGCCGGAGAACATGCGCCTGCCGGTGGTCGGTTCGGAGCTGCGGAAGGCCGGCTTCCTGTCCGTCGACCGGGAAAACGACCGCGCGGCCCTGCGCACGATCCTCGCAGCCGCCGAGCTGATCCGCAGCGGCGCCGCCTCCGTCGCGGTGTACCCGGAGGGGACGCGCAGCCACATCGAGGGCATGCTTCCGTTCCGCAACGGCGTGTTCAAGATCGCGCAGAAGGCGCACGCGCCGATCGTCGTCGTCGCGGTGCGCGGCGCCGATCAGGTGGCGAAGCGCGCGCCGTGGCGCCCCACGGACGTATATCTGGACATCTGCGGCGTGCTGGACGCGGAGACGGTAACACAGCACAAAACCAATGAAATCGGCGAGGTAGTACAGGCATGCATCAGTTCCGCAAATATCTGACCAAAGAACAGATCTTTACGATACCGAATTTTATGAGCTTTTTCCGCGTGGTTCTGCTGCCCTTTATCATCTGGACCTACTGGAAAGAGTCCTACGATGTGGCGGTCGGCCTGCTGATCCTCTCCGCCGTCACGGACGCGCTGGACGGCGTGATCGCCAGAAAATTCAACATGGTATCCGACCTCGGCAAGATGCTCGATCCGCTCTGTGACAAGCTGACGCAGGCGGCGCTGATGATCTGCCTGGCGCTGCGCTACCGGTATGTATGGATCGTTTTCGCCCTGCTCGCGGTCAAGGATATCACGATGAGTCTCCTCGGCGCGGCGGCGATCCGGCACCGCGGCGCGGTGCACAGCGCGCAGTGGTACGGCAAGGTCTGCACGGTGGTGCTGGAGGGCGTCATGGCCGTTTTGATCCTGTTCTACAACATTCCGGAGAACATCGTGATCCTTCTGCTGTGCGTATGCGCCGCGGCGATACTGTTCTCGCTGATCATGTATGTCGTCTATCTGCGCGGGCTTATACGCGCGGATAAGAAAAACCAAGCGCCGGCCGACGAAAAAGCCGCCGGACCGGACAAGCTTCCCCAGAGGTAATCCAATGAAACGAATCACGTCTTTGATCATCGCGGCCCTGCTGCTGTGCGCGCTGGCGCTTCCCGCGTCGGCCGCCCATGTCAGCGGCCAGGAAGCCGCGGAAAACCTTGCGGCGCTCGGATTGCTGCGCGGAACGGGCAACGGCTATGAGCTGGACCGCGCCGCCACCCGTGCCGAGGCGGCCGTCATGCTGCTGCGGCTGCTCGGAAAAGAGACCGAGGCGCTGCGGGAAACGGCTGCCTGCCCCTTTGACGACGGCGGATGGGCCGCGCCGCAGCTGACCTATGCCTGGAAAAACGGCTATGTGAAGGGGCAGACCGCAGCGCACTTCGGCACGAACGAGACGGTGGGCGCCCGCGATTACATCACGATGCTTCTGCGCGCGCTGGGCTACAGCGATGCACAGGGCGATTTCAGTTGGGCACAGTGCATCGCCTTTGCCGACCGCATCGGGCTGGCCCACGGCGAATACACCGCGGACGGCGAATTTCTGCGCGAGGATCTGGCCCTGCTGTCCTACACGGCACTGACGCTGCCGATGAAAAACAGCGAGCGCAAGCTGATCGAACAGCTTTATCTGGACGGCGCGGTGTCCGGCGCGGCGCTGCGCAGGACGCGGCTGTCCTTTGCCGCGGATACGGACCGGCGCAGCTATGACGCCATGGAGATCCACGAGCGGGGCATTTCTGCGGTCGTGCTTCTGGAAACCTACGCCGATGAAATGCAGTTGGAAAGCGGGAAGGCCGGTTCCCACGGAAGCGGCTTTTTCGTCACGGGCGACGGGATCGCCGCGCTGTGCTATCACGAGCTGGACGGAAAGGAATACGCGAGAGTCACCACGCTGGATGGCCACTGCTACGACGTGACCGGCGTTCTCTATTACGATGCGATGTGGGACGTCGCGCTGGTCCGTGTGAGCCGGACGGATCTGGAGGGCAGAACGGTTCGCTCCTTCCCGTATCTGGATCTCGGGGACTCCGACGCGGTCTGCGCGGGGGAGCGGGTGTATACGCTGTCCAACGCGCTCGGGCGGATCGACAATGTGACCGACGGCGTTTTGTCCAATCGCAGCAGGATCGTTGACGATCCGGACTATCCTTTGATCCAGCTCAGCGCGCCGATCTCTCCCGGCAGCAGCGGCGGCGCACTGTTCAACCGCTTCGGCGAGGTCATCGGCATCCTCTTCGGCGCGTTTAACAGAGGCGAGGACATGAACCTCGCCATCCCGGTCAACGTCCTCGCGGACATCCCCCTGACCGGGGACGGCGTCACGCTGTCGGAGATCAAGAAGACGATGGACGAACAGAAGGCCGCGGCAACCTTGCAGGTGTCGCAGACGCGGCTGGAGCTGACCTGCGGCGAGGAGGCGGAGATCGTCGTGACGCATACCGCGCCGACCACAGCCTCGATCCGCTACGACATCAACGGGATCGACATCGTGACGTGCATTTGGGGCGAATTCGTTACCAAACGCTCCGTTCCGCTTACGATCAAGGCCGTGGGCAACGGCGAAGCGACCGTGACCATCAGCTTTGACGACGACGGCTTTGGCGAGAACGCTACCGCCGAGATCCAGGTCATCGTGACCGGAGGGCCGGAGGCGTAACTGCCCTGCGGCGTAAGGGATGCGTGAGCGCGTACGCCGAAACATTACCGCTCTAGGCATATTTGCCAAAGGGCGGTAAGTATTTTTCTGCAAAAAAGGCGATATTCCGGGCTTTTCATTTCCCTGTGCCCTTGGTATAATTGTTTTGCACAAACCCGGAAGGATTCATTTTGAGAGATATATATAGAGAGGAATTACGCATATGATCGCACACGGGAAAGAACTGAAGGTCTTCGCAGGCAATTCCAACCCCGCCCTCGCCGCAGGCATCTGCCAGAGCCTGAGCAAGGAGCTCGGCAAGTCCGAGGCCAAGCGCTTTGCGGACGGCGAGTGCTCCATCTCCGTCTATGAACCGGTCCGCGGCGCAGACGTCTTCATCGTCCAGTCCACCTGCAAGCCGGTCAACGACAATCTCATGGAGCTGCTCGTCATGATCGACGCCATGAAGCGCGCCAGCGCCGGCCGCATCACCGCGGTGATCCCGTATTTCGGCTACGCGCGCCAGGACCGCAAGGCCAAGAGCCGCGATCCCATCTCCGCCAAGCTTGTCGCCAACCTCATCACCAAGGCGGGCGCCGACCGTGTCCTGACCATGGACCTCCATGCGGCGCAGATTCAGGGCTTCTTTGACATCCCCGTTGACAACATGCTCGGCGCGCACCTCTTTGCGAACTATTTCATCAGCCGCTTCGGCAAGGGCAACGAGGACGTCATGGTCGTCTCTCCGGACGTCGGCAGCGTCGCCCGCGTGCGCACCTTTGCCCACAAGCTGGAGATGAACATGGCCATCGTTGACAAGCGCCGTGAAAAGGCGAACCAATCCGAGGTCATGAACATCATCGGCAATGTGGAGGGCAAGACCATCATTCTGCTCGACGACATGGTGGACACCGCCGGCTCCCTCTGCGGCGCGGCCAAGGCGCTCGTGGAGATCGGCGGCGCGAAGGAGATCTACGCCTGCGCCAGCCACGGCGTCCTCTCCGGCCCGGCGATCGAGCGCATTGAGGGCAGCTACATCAAGGAGCTGACCCTGCTCGACACGATCCCGTATCCCACCGACAAGCCCCGCTGCGACAAGATCCGCTACCTCTCCGTCGCCCCCGTCTTCGCCGAGGCGATCGAGCGCATCTATGAGGAGGTCTCCATCTCCTCGCTCTTTGACTGATCCAAACCGAAATGCTTGCGATGCGCGGCCCCGGCGGCCGCGCATCGTTTGGTACTGCTTATGCTGAAACTCTTTCAAAAAACCGGCGCTGTGGACTGGATCGTTGTATTCCTCGGAAACCCCGGCCCGAAATACGCGGGAACGCGGCACAACGTCGGCTTCATGGCGGCGGACAAGTGCGAGAAGGCGACCGGCGCCTCCATTCGCCGCGCGCGCTTCAAGGCGCTGACCGATCAGATCCGCGTCGGGGATGCGTCTGTGCTGCTTATCAAGCCGCAGACCTTTATGAACCTCTCCGGTGACGCGGTGGGACCGGCGGCGCGCTTTTACAAGGTCCCGCCGGAGCATGTGCTCGTCATTTCGGACGATGTTTCGCTGCCGGTCGGACGGCTGCGGGTGCGCACGAAGGGCTCCGCCGGCGGGCACAACGGCCTGAAGAGCATCATCTCGGCGCTGGGCACGGAGCAGTTCCCGCGCGTAAAGGTGGGCGTGGGCGCCCCGCCGCACCCGGACTATGACATGGCGGACTGGGTGCTGGGCGTCCTGCGCGATCAGGACGCCGTCGACATCGACGCCGCGGCGCAGCGCGCGTGGGAGGCGGCGGAGAGCTACATCCGCACCGGCCCGGAGCGCACGATGGACCGCTACAACCGTGCGGATGCATAAGGAACCACAGAATTTGATCAAAGATGACAAATGCGGGATTGCAAAAATCCCGCATTTGTCATATATTGTACAGGAAGGACATAGACATGTCCCAAAGTGAACTAGGACAAAGGGGGAAACGGCAGTGAAAAAAGAATGCGTCGCCATGCTGCTCGCCGGCGGACAGGGGTCCCGGCTGTATGCGCTGACGCGGGACCTGGCAAAACCGGGCATGCCCTTCGGCGGCAAATACCGCATCGTGGACTTCCCGCTTTCCAACTGCGCCAATTCGGGCATCGACACGGTCGGCGTCCTGACGCAGTACAAGCCCTTGAAGCTCAACAGCTACATCGGCTCCGGCGCTGCGTGGGAGCTGGACAGCATCGACGGCGGCACCTTTATCCTTCCGCCGTATCAGAGCTCCGGGGAAAGCGGCCAGTGGTTCAAGGGCACGGCGGATGCGATCTATCAAAACATCGGCTTCCTCGACCTGTATAACCCGGAATACGTTCTGATCCTCTCCGGCGACCACATATATAAAATGGACTATGCGGACATGCTCGCCGTGCACAAGCGCAACGAGGCCGACTGCACCATCGCGGTCATCCGCGTGGAGATGGAGGAGGCCAGCCGCTTCGGCATCATGACGCTGGACGACGGCGGCCGCATCTGCAAATTCACCGAAAAGCCCAAGGAGCCGGACAGCGATCTGGCCAGCATGGGCATCTACATTTTCAACTGGAAGAAGCTGCGCGCCTACCTCGTCGCGGATGCGGCCGACCCGGAGTCCGACAACGACTTCGGCAAAAACATCATTCCCAAGATGCTCAAGGCGGGGGAGCGCATGTTCCCGTACTACTTTGAGGGCTACTGGCGCGACGTCGGCACCATCGACAGCTTTTGGGACGCCAACATGGACATGCTCGCGTCCGACCGCATTGATCTCTATGATCCGAGCTGGCCGATCCGCTCGCGCAGCCCGAAGACCGTTCCGCAGTACATCGGCCCGGACGCGAAGCTCAGCCACAGCGTCGTCACCGAGGGCTGCGAGGTCTACGGCAATGTGGAGAGCTCCGTCTTGTCCAGCGACGCGATCGTGGAGGCGGGCGCCGAGGTGGAGTACAGCATTCTGATGCCCGGCGCGCGCGTCTGCTCCGGGGCGAAGGTCTCGTATTCCATCATCGGGGAGAACACGGTCGTCTGCCGCGGCGCCACCGTCGGCGCGCCGCCGGACGGCAGTCCGGACTGGGGCGTCGCCACCTGCGGGCCGAACATCCGCATCGGCGAGGGCGTCACCGTTCCCGCACACGCCATGGTGTATGAATCACCGGAGGTGGAAATGTGAACAACGTACATGGCATCATTTACGCGTATCATGCGTTTCCCGATCTGAAGACGCTGGGCGCCCACCGCACCGGCGCGGCGCTTCCGTTCTGCGGGCGCTACCGCCTGATCGACTTCGCCCTCTCCGGCATGATGCACGCCGGCGTGCGCAACGTGGGCGTCATCATGCAGCGCGGCTATCTGTCGCTGATGGAGCATCTCGCGGGCGGGCGCAGCTGGAATCTGGAGCGCCACACCGGCGGACTGCACCTTCTGCCGCCTTACGGCCTTTCCGACGCCAACAAGGGCGTCTATGAGGGCGGAATCGAGGCGCTGGGCGCGGTCTGGTCCTACCTCAGCGACGATATCCGCGAGGAATACATCCTGCTCACACGCGGCGATCTGTGCGCCAACATCGACATGCGCGCGCTCATTGACGCCCATCTGCAAAGCGGCGCCGACATCACCGCCGTCTGCGCCGACGCCGCGGTCGCCGGCAGCCGCCACAGCTTCGTGCCCGGTCCGGACGGCTTTGCACAGGAGATGCTCTCGTGGCAGAGCGGGCGGGGGAGCGGCCTTGCCAGCCTGGAGACCTACGTCCTCCGCCGCGATCTGCTGCTGGATATGGTGCGCTGGAGCCGCGAGCACAACCGCCTGCACTTCCATCAGGACGCGCTGACGCACGCGATGGCGGAGGGCTGCCGCGTGGCGATCTTCCTGCACGAGGGCTACGCCATGCACGTGACGAGCGAGGCGGACTATTTCCGCGCCAACATGGACATGCTCGACCCGGACAAGCGCCGGACGCTGTTCGTCCCGGACCGCCGCGTCACGACGCGCGCCAGAAGCGACGTCGCGACCTATTACGGCGATGCGTCGTGCGTGAAGAATTCGCTGGTAGCCGACGGCTGCCGGATCGAAGGCAAGGTGGAGAACAGCATCCTCTTCGGCGGCGTGACCGTTGCGCCGGGCGCGGAGGTGCGCAACTGCGTGATCCTGAATGACACCGTGGTCGGGGAGAACGCGCGGCTGAAATGCGTGATCTCCGATAAAAACGTCCAGTTGTCTCCGTATCTGGACCTCGCCGGCAGCGAGCAGCTTCCGCTGGTCGTGCCGAAGGGCAGCAAGATCTGAATACCGCATCCAATAGGAAAACCCGTGGCGTTTGCCACGGGTTTTTCATTCCGCGATGAGTGCGGTGACGATGTGCTGGCACATCAGCAGCCCGGCGCTGGCCGGAACCCAGACCAGCGAGCCGGGGACGCTGCGGCGGCCGGGCGGGGGGACCTCGGTCTGCTCCAGCGGCGATCTCTGCTCCGGGGAGAACACCACCGTGTGGTGCTGTATGCCGCGCGCGCGCAGCTCCTTGCGCACGACGCGCGCCAGCCCATCCCCCTCGGTCTTGGCAATGTCGCAGATGCGCAGCGCCGAGGCGTCGCGCTTGTTTCCGGTGCCCAGCGCGGAGACGACGGGAATGCCGTACGCGCGCGCGGTGCAGATGAGGTCGAGCTTGCAGGCGACCAGATCAATGGCGTCGGCAATGTAATCGTAGCGGGAAGCAAACAGCGCATCGCGGTGTTCCGCGTCGTAGCGGCCCACGATGGCGGTCACGGCGCAGTCAGGGGCGATGTCGCGTATGCGCGCGGCCATGACCTCCGCCTTCGCTTGACCAAGCGTGCTGCTGAGGGCAAGGCACTGGCGGTTGATGTTCGTCTCGGACACGGTATCCTCGTCCATCACGGTCAGCGCGCCGACGCCGGAGCGCGCCAGCGCCTCCGCGCACCAGGAACCGACGCCGCCCAGACCGAGGACGGCGACATGGCTGCCGCGCAGAACCTCCATCGCATGCGCGCCGAGTACGCTCTGCGCGCGTAAAAAACGCTTGTCCATCGGATTCTCCTTCAAAAAACGCCCGTCAACAGACGGGCGTTTTGTTGTCGCAAAGTGGGAAATCAGAGCTCGCTGACAAAGCGCATGCCGGAGCCCTTGACGACGCTGTAGCCGGCAGTGATCTCTTCGGTCTTGGCATTGTAGTCGGCTTCGCGCATTTCATTCTCCGCGAGAAGGTCGCAGTTGCGGGCGTTGTCGCCGACATAGTACATCACGTGATATCCGGTGTACGTGTCGCTCTTGCCGAGCACGACGCCTGCGTCGCCGGCGACATGGCCCTCGTCAAACAGGAACGCGTTGACGCCCGGCACCATCCGGTATTTCGTGACCTGCTCATACAGGCCGCCGTTTGTATTGGAGCCGGCGTCATCTGAGGCATCGCCCACGAGACTGATGAAGTGCTCCTCGGTGGGGTCCTGCCGCCACTGGGCGAAGATGTCCTCCGCCTTCGTGCGCGCGGCGAAGAGCGCCTCCTCGGTGTAGGCGCCGTTCTCGTCCGCCTCGGCCTTGACAAGGATGTGGCGGTAATCAACGGTGTTGTAGTCGTTGTTGTCGCGGCCGATGAAGAAGAGGGCGTAGGAATTGCCGTTGACGTCGAGCACGGTGGTATCGCCCGGCTGGCGGGCGGGATCGGTGATCCATTCACTGTAGTTGATGGAGATGGCGTCGGCGTGGGAAGCCATCACGTTGACCGATGTGTCCTCGCCGGCGAATTCCTTCACGGCGGCGATATAGCTCTCGGCGTCGGTGGCCGCGGCAATGATCGTCTCGGCGGCCTCATGCACCTTCGCTTCCTTCTGATCCTCCGCAACGTCGTCAAACTGCGGCATGGAGCCATAGAGCGTGTAGGCGTAATAATCGTAGTAATCCAGCTCGTCGGCATGCTCGCTGTAATAAGCGGCCAGCTCGTCGCCGGTATAGGTGAAGCCGTCGTGGATCTCGGTCATATAGTTGTTCGCAAGCAGGATCCGGCGCTGCAGCTTCGTGACGGTATTCTCATCGACGCCCTTGCCGAAATACGCGGCAAGGAACTTGTTGACGTCGGTGAAGCCGTTGGAGGCGGCATACTCTTTGTAAGTCTCCACCGCCTGCGCGACGGTCGCCTCGTCCTCCTCGGAAAGCGTGCGCCCGGCCGCGGTTGCGGCGTCGGCAAAGGCCGTGATGCGGATAATGTCGTTTTCCGCGCTCTCCGCGATCGCATCGGCCCAGGTCTTTTCGCCGGTTTCATCATAGGGATAGGCCTGCTCGGACAGCGGCTTGCTGGTGTCCAGCAGCATGCTGGCGTAGTTGCCGAGCTGGCTGACGATATTGGAGTAAATGCCGTTATAGGTGCTGCGGTTGAAATAGCTGACCTCGGCGGGGGTATACTTGGTTGTGCCGACGGTCATGGCAGTCGTTTTTGTATAGAAGAAGTTGGAGTTGATGAGAAGCGCGCCGACGATCAGCACGATCAGCACGACAACGACGATCACGACGTTGCGGCGATAGCGGCGGCTCTTTTTCTCCTGCTCGGCTGCTGCGGCAGTCCTTCTTTCGTTGCGCTCCGCCTTGCGGGACTCGCGCAGCTCTTTTTCGTTTGCACTCATGGTGAAGTTCATCCTTTTCTATGGGTTTTGATCGTTTCTTTCGGATCCAGACAACGCGATACATTATAGCAGATTGGAAAATGGATTGCAAGAAAAATGTGTGCTTGCATCGAAGCGGGGATGTGATAGAATGGAAACGGAATCTGAAACGGAGATCGTGCGCTATGCTGGAAGAGATCAAACGCGAAAAACAACGGGAATATGCGCTCGCCGCGCTGCTGCTCGCGCTCGGCGCGGCGCTGCGGCTGGCCGCGCTCGGCGCGCTGCCCTTCGGCCTGAACCAGGACGAGGCCTCGGCGGGCTATGAGGCCTATGCGCTTTTGACGGCGGGCATGGACCGCTGCGGCAAGAGCTGGCCGGTGCTTTTCATCTCGTGGGGGAGCGGACAGAACGTGCTGATGAGCTATCTGGCGATGCCGTTCATCGCGCTGTTCGGTTTAAGCGAGTGGTCGATCCGCCTGCCCAACGCGATCTCCGGCTGCCTGACGCTCTTCGTCTTCTGGCGCATGGCCCGGCGCTGCGGCGGAGCGCGCTTCGGCCTGCTCGCGCTGTTGCTGCTGGTCATCAACCCCTGGCACATCATGATGAGCCGCTGGGCGCTGGAGAGCAACCTGCTGCCGTTTTTCCTGATGACGGGCATCTGGTGTACCGCGCTTGCGCGGGAAAAGCCGTGGGCGCTCGTCGCCGCCGCGGCCTGCTTCGGCCTGTCGCTTTACGCTTACGGCACCGCCTTCTTCTTCCTGCCGGTCTACCTGCTGTGCGCGGTCGTCTGGCTGCGCCGGGACCTGCGCTCGGCGAGCTTCGTAACGGCGCTGGCGGTCTTCCTTCTTCTGGCGCTGCCCATCGCGCTGTGCCAGGCGCGCGACGCGCTCGGCCTGCCGGAGATGCGCTTGCTCGGCCTGACGCTGCCGCGCCTGACCGAGGGGCGGCAGGCGGCCACCAGCGTCTTCGGCGGCGGCGGCTTTTTCGCGTCGGCGGCGGAGAACTTCCGCACCTTCCTGCAGATCCTGCGGCGGGGCGGAGACGGGCTCATCTGGAACGCGCTGCCCTTCTGGCGCGGCGGGCTGCTCTATTTCTTCGGCCTCCCGACGGCGGCGCTTGGCCTTGTCCGCTCCGTTCTTTCGCGCCACAGCCGCACCGAGGAGGCGCCGCTGCGCTTCGCGCTTTTCAGCGCGCTGCTGTGCGCCTTCCTCATCCGCGTGAACGTCAACCGCATCAACATGATCTGGCTGCCGCTCGTCTATTTCTCCGCCGTCGGCTGCGATTGGCTGTTTACCCGGCTGCGCCGCTGGTCGGTCGTGCCGCTCGCGGGGATGCTGGCCTGCTGCGTCCTGTTTATCAGCGCATACTGGGCTTCGCTCGGCGGCGCGGGCAACGTGAACTTTTTCCCCGGCCTCGGCGGCGCGGTGCGCGCGGCGGAGGCAACCGGCGCGGAAACGGTTTACATAACGGATAAAGTCAACCAGCCGTACATCTTCGCGCTGTTCTATACGCGCACGCCGCCGGAGGACTTTGCCGCCAGCGTCGTTTACCGCAACCCCAACGGCGCGTTCCGGCAGGTGGAGCGCTTTGACGGCTTCGAATTCGCCGATCCCGGGGCCGCGGACGTGCAGATCCTCTATGCGTGGGATGCGCAGGGCAGGGAAGTCCTGGCCCGCTCCGGACAGTTCGTCGTCTGCCGGTGAAAAACCAGGCATCTTTCCCCACCGCAACGCATAGGATGACGTATCTGCTTATGCCGCGAAGGAGGGAGAACCATGGGGAAAGACATCGACGATCTGATCTTCGGCACGTGTGAAACGACGTACAGTGAGAGATAGAAACAGGAAAACGGCCGCTGCATTCGCGTGATGCAGCGGCCGCTCATATTTGTTGGATCGGGACCGGCTCAGGCGTAGCCGAGGATGCCGGTCATAAACGGGATCGCAAAGGCGACGAATATGACGAACACAAGAGATGGAACCCAGCCCTCCTTCATCATGTCCGTGATGGAGTAATAGTGGAAGCCGTAGGTGAACATCGGAACGGCGTCGGTCGGCAGCAGGAAGGTGACGCCGGACCAGAACGCGGTGATGACGGCCAGCGCGACGGGGGAGGCGCCGGCGGACTGCGCCAGCATGATGATCGGCGCGACGGCCAGGCCCGCGACGGCGGGGCCGGAGGGGCACAGCCAGTGCAGCACACAGATGAGCGCGCTCACCGCGAGGCAGACGACGACGGGAGACCAGCTGGCAGCGCCGCCGAGGGTGGAGTCGATGATCCACTTGGCCGCGCCGGTGGCCAGCGCAGCGTCCGCCATGGCGCCGACGCCGCCGACGAGGAAGGTGCCGTCCCAGCCGCCCTTTTCGACGTAGTCGCGCCAGGTGATGACCTCAATGCCCGGGCACATGAACAGGCAGGTGCCGAACAGGGCGACGACCGTGGTGTTGAAAATGGGGATCCAGGTGCTGGCGATCCAGGTGACGAACATCAGGATAATGACGATCAAGCACTTGATCTCACGGGGCGTCAGGGGGCCGGAGCCGGAGACCATCTCGTGCGCGATGCCCAGCGCATCATCGGAGATCTTCTCGGGCTTGTAGAACAGGCAGATCCACAGCGCGAAGAGAATGGAGCAGATCAGGCCGATGGGATAGCCCATGATCATCCAGTCAAGGAAGGTCACGCGGATGCCGACGGCCTCCAGCGCGTTGATGGCGACGATGTTGGTCGGGCCGCCGGCCGGCGTCATAAAGCCGCCGATGACGCTGCCCGCCGGGATGCTGATCATCAGGCACTTGCCCAGATTCGTGGTGCCCGGCACGGGGTCGCCGTTGGCCTTCATGATGGCGATGCCGAGGGAGGCGAACAGCGCGCAGGTGGGGATGTTGGACATGATGGAGCTCAGCACCGCGGTACCGACCGTGAAGCCGAGGACCAGCTTGATCGGGTTGTTCTTGGACCAGGAGAGGATCGCGCCGGCCATGCGGGTCGGGATCGTGGTGGAGGCCAGCGCCGTCGTGATCGACATGGTACCGATCATGAAGAAGAACACGCTGCCGCCAAAGCCCTTGAACATCTCCGCCGGCTTCATGACGCCGAAGAACGGCAGCATGCAGACCAGCAGGATCGTGGTGACGGCCATGTTCATGGCCTCGGTGATCCAGAGGACCAGCGCCGCGATCATAACGCCCAGCGCGGTCATGCCCTCGCGGGACAGGCCATCGGGAAGGGGAAGCACACGGGAGAGGACCAGGATCACAACGGCGATCGCCAGCATCACGTATGCCTTCGTGTTGGTTTTCGGTTTTGCTTTCAGCATCGTTCTCTCATCTCCGATTTGAAATTTTACGAACGTGTTCACATATTCAAATACGCTGTCATAGTAGCAAAATTTCAAATCAGTGTCAAGCAATCCGGCATTAGTTTAATTAATAACAGGGATCGCGCATGGGATATAATAGAGCATTTGATTCACGTAA
>CAMJPK010000038.1 GCA_946407675.1 uncultured Clostridia bacterium | reverse complement strand
TGAAGCAGGTCTACGCCAACTGCAAAAAGGTCGAGGACGACTGCGAGATCTACCTCTGAGCCATGAAACCGGACAGCCGGCACGGGCTTCGCCGTGCCGGCTGCTTCCTTGAAAGGAATAACGTATGAACAAGAAGCAGAAAAATCTCCTGCTGCGCATCATCATTGCGGCGGTCTTTTTCGTGCCGCTGTATCTCATCAGCGAGGACATCGTCCACGTCGAGGTGCCCCAATGGGCGATCCTTATCCTGTTCCTGATCCCCTATCTTCTCGTCGGCTACGACATCCTGCGCAAGGCGTTTTTGGGCATCAAAAACGGGCAGGTCTTCGACGAGAACTTTCTGATGACCGTCGCCACCGTCGGCGCCATCGTGCTCGGCGAGTACGGCGAGGGCGTGGCGGTCATGCTGCTGTATCAGGTCGGCGAGCTGTTCCAGAGCTACGCCGTGGGCAAGTCCCGCCGCAACATCTCCGAGCTCATGGACATCCGCCCGGACTACGCGAATCTGGAGCTTGAGGACGGCACGGTCGAGCAGGTGGATCCGGACGAGGTGGAGATCGGCTCCGTCATCGTCGTCAAACCCGGCGAGAAGGTGCCGCTCGACGGCGTGATCCTCGAGGGCAACTCCGCGCTCAACACCAGCGCGCTCACCGGCGAGAGCAAGCCGCGCGAGGTGGGGCCGGACGAGGACGTGCTCAGCGGCAGCATCAACATGTCCGGCGTGCTGCGCATCCGCACCACGACGGAATTTGACGAGTCCACCGCCGCGAAGATCCTCGATCTGGTGGAGAACGCCGCCTCCCGCAAGTCCAAATCGGAGAACTTCATCTCCAAATTCGCCAAGTACTATACGCCCATCGTCTGCTACTGCGCGCTGGCGCTGGCGATCCTGCCGCCGGTGTTCATCATGCTGACGAAGGGCACCGCCGGCATCGGCGCCGTCTGGGGCGAGTGGATTCTGCGCGCGTGCACGCTGCTGGTCATCTCCTGCCCCTGCGCCGTCGTCATCTCCATCCCGCTGAGCTTCTTTGCGGGGCTGGGCGGCGCGAGCAACCAGGGCGTGCTGGTCAAGGGCTCGAACTACCTTGAGACGCTCTCGGAGGTCAAGATCGTCGCCTTTGACAAGACCGGCACCATCACGAAGGGCAACTTCGCCGTCACGGCGGTGCACCATTCGCCGCTGGACGACGCGGCGCTGCTGGAGTACGCCGCGCTTGCGGAGTGCCATTCCTCCCACCCGATCTCCCACAGCCTCAAGGAGGCCTACGGCAAGCACATCGACCCGAACCGTGTCACCGACGTGCAGGAGATCAGCGGCCACGGCATCATCGCGAAGGTGGACGGAAAAGAGGTCGCCATCGGCAACGAGAAGCTGATGGCGAAGATCGGCGCACAGTGGCATCCCTGCCACCACGTCGGCACGATCATCCACGTCGCGCTGGACGGGGCGTACTGCGGCCACATCGTCATCTCCGACGAGCTCAAGGAGCACTCCAAGGAGGCCATGGCCGAGCTGAAGCGCGCGGGCGTCCGCAAGACCGTCATGCTCACCGGCGACGCAAAGTCCGTCGCGGAGAAGGTGGCGGCGGAGGTCGGCCTGACCGACTACCGCGCCGAGCTGCTGCCCGCGGACAAGGTCTCGTGCGTCGAGGCGCTTTTGAAGGAGTGCACGGGCAACGACCGCCTCGCCTTCGTCGGCGACGGCATCAACGACGCCCCGGTGCTCTCCCGCGCGGACATCGGCATCGCGATGGGCGCGCTGGGCTCCGACGCCGCCATTGAAGCGGCGGACGTCGTGCTGATGGACGACGACCCGCTGAAGATCTCCAAGGCCATCAAGATCTCCCGCAAATGCCTTGGCATCGTGAAGCAGAACATCGCCTTCGCCCTCGCGGTGAAGCTCGTCTGCCTCGTGCTGGCGGCCTTCGGCATTGCCAACATGTGGATCGCCATCATCGCGGATGTCGGCGTCATGATCCTCGCCGTGCTCAATGCCATCCGCTGCCTGTTTGTCAAGAAGCTGTGAAAGGCAGGAGAACGATTTGGTTCGGAAACCAACCAGCTTAACCTCCGGTAACATCACGCGCGCGATTATCGCGTTCATTTTACCGATGATGCTGGGCAGCCTGATCCAGCAGCTCTATACGATGACGGACTCCGTCATCGTCGGGCAGTTCACCGGCAAGACCGGTCTGGCCGCCATCAACTCGGTCGCGACGCTGTTCAAGTTCCCGCTGAACTTCATGAACGGCCTGGCCGCCGGCGCGACGATCCTCATCTCCCGCGCCTTCGGCGCAAACGACCGCGAGGATCTGCGCCGCAGCGTCCACGCGGCGCTCGCGGTGGCCGCGGCGCTCGGCGTCGTCTTTACCGCGGCCGGCGTGATCGCAACGCCGTGGCTCATGCGCGCCATGTCGATCCCCACGGACATCTGGGAGCCGACGCGCATCTATACCCGCGTCTATTTCAGCGGGCTGTGGGCCATGGTTGTCTATAACATGACCGCCGGCATTCTGCGGGCGCTGGGCGATTCGCGCCGCCCGCTCTACGTGCTGATCCTCTGCTGCGCGGTGAACGTCGCGGGCGATCTGCTGCTGGTCGGCGTGTTCCACATGGGCGTGGCCGGCGCGGCCGCGGCGACCGTGGCGGCGCAGATCGTCAGCGCCGTGGCGGTGCTCGTGCTGCTCAACCGCTCGCTGGAGGGCGGCGTGCGTCCGGAAAAGGGCGAGCATCTGCAGCGCAACCGCGTTGCCGACATGCTGCGCAAGGGGATGCCGCTGGCCATCCAGTCCATTCTGTTCCCGATCGCCAACTCCATCATTCAGGCCAGCGTCAACACGATGGGGACCGACGCCATCGCCGCCTGGGGCATCTGCGACAAGCTTGATCTGCTGATCTGGCTGGTCGCCGACTCCATGTCGCCGGCGCTGACGACCTACATCGCGCAGAACATCGGCGCGGGCAAGTATGACCGCGTCAAGCGCGGCGCGGTCACCGGCACGCTGTTGAGCGCGGGCACGGTCGCCGTCATCAGTGCGATCCTGTACTTCGGCTCCTCGGTTTTCGGCGGCTGGTTCATCTCCTCGGAGGACGCCGGGGACATCCTCCCGCTGGTCGTGCGCTATATGTCGCTGATGTGCCCGTTTTTCTTCTTCTATTCCTTCGCGGAGGGCTTTTCCGGCGCCTGCTGCGGCATGGGCAACACGCTGGTCCCGATGATCACGACGCTGACCACCATCTGCCTGCTGCGCGTGCTGTCGATCTGGTTTATCCTGCCGCACTACGGCACGATGGAGTGCATCGTCTGGATCTACATTGCCTCGTGGATCGCGGCGGGCACGGCGTTCACCGTGATGTTCGCCGCGCGTGCGAAGAAGCTGCCGCAGGGCTGATCCGCCGCAATAGAATCACAAACAGCACCGTTTCCGAATGGTCGGAAACGGTGCTGTTTGCGTTTTCCGGCGCCCTCAGGCGTCGAGCAGCTTTTCCATATAGACGCACGAAAACGTGCCGCTGTGGGCTTCGCGCGCGGGGTTGTAGCCGTAGCCGAGCTTCTCATAGAAGCCCTCGACGCCGACGCGGCTGGACAGGACGATCCTGCGGTAGCCGCACTCCCGTATCCATTGCTCGGCCTCGCGCATGACAAGCTCGCCCAAATGCTGCCCGCGGTAGTCCGGCAGCACGACGACGCGCCCGATCTCCACCTCGCCCGGCGCGGTCTCGAACCAGCGGCAGGTCGCCACGGGGAAGCCGTCGTCCAGCAGGACGATGTAGCGGCAGCCGGGGCCGTCGATCGCGTCAAATTCCTCCGGCAGCGGGATGTGGTGCTGTCTTGCCATCGCCTGGATGCGCACGTAGTACGCCCCGGCGCGCTGGTATTCCTCGGTGGCGCGGACAATCTCCATGCTCATACCTCGATCTGCGCGCCGGCGCTTTTCACGCCGCCGAGCTGCGCGGCGTGGGCGTCCAGAAACGCCGTGACCTGCTCCGGGCAGCGGCCGATGTACTTCTCCGGTTCCAGCAGCGCGGCCATCTCATGCTCGGTCATGCCGAAGGCGCGCTCCGCGGCGAGGCGGGAGAGCAGGTCGCAGTCGCCGCCCTCGCGCATCCGCGCGGTGGCCTCCATGGACTTTTGCCGGATGATCTCGTGCAGTTCCTGCCGGTCGCCGCCGCGCTTGACGGCCTCCATCAGCAGGTTCTCCGTCGCGATGAAGGGCAGATACTCCCGCACGGCGCGCGCGATGATCTTCTCGTTGACGCGCAGGCCGTCCGTGACGTTGAGCGCAAGGCGCAAGATCGCGTCGGCGCACAAGAAGCCCTCCGGCATGGAGATGCGGCGGTTGGCGCTGTCGTCCAGCGTCCGCTCCAGCCACTGTACGCTGGCCGTCATCGGCGCGTTCGCGGCGTCCGCCATCAGATAGCGGGCGAGGGAGCAGATGCGCTCGCAGCGCATGGGGTTGCGCTTGTAGGCCATCGCGGACGAGCCGATCTGCGTGTCCTCGAAGGGCTCCTCAAGCTGCCGGTCGTGCTGCATCAGGCGGATGTCGTTGGCCATGCGGTATAAGCTCTGGGCGATGGAGGACAGGGCGTTCAAAATGCGGCTGTCCACCTTGCGGGGGTAGGTCTGGCCGCAGACGGCGTAGCAGCCGTCAAAGCCGAAGGCGGCGGCCAGGCGGCGGTTCATCTCGTCGATCTTCGCGCCGTCGCCGTCGAACAGGTCGAGGAAGCTGGCCTCCGTGCCCGTCGTGCCGCGGCAGCCGAGGAATTTGATGTTCTCCAGCGCGAAGTCCAGCTCGCGCAGATCGGAAAAGAGGTCCTGCATCCACAGCGTTGCGCGCTTGCCGACGGTCACGAGCTGCGCGGGCTGATAGTGGGTGTAGCCGAGCGTCGGCGTGGCCTTGTAGCGCGCGGCGAACTGCGCGAGGTTTGCCAGCACGCCGAGCAGCTTGCCGCGCAGGTATTTCAGCCCGTCGCGGTAGAGGATGAGGTCGGCGTTGTCGGTGACATAGCAGCTGGTCGCGCCGAGGTGGATGATGCCCGCGGCGCCGGGCGCGGCCTTGCCGTAGGCATAGACGTGGGCCATCACGTCATGGCGCACTTCCTTTTCACGTTTTTGCACGAGCGCGTAGTCGATGTCGGAGATGTGCGATTCCAGCTCGGCCACCTGCGCCGGCGTGATGGGCAGGCCGAGCTCCATCTCCGCGCGCGCCAGCGCGGCCCAGAGCTTCCGCCAGGTCTGATACCGCGTGTCCGCGGAAAAAAGCCCCAGCATGAAGCCGGAGGCATAGCGCGACGACAGGGGAGATTCGTACTGATTCGTCATGGCTGCCCGCTCCTTACCTAAGAATGATGCTGTCCCGCTCCGGCCCGACCGAAACATAGCCGATCGGACAACCGACGGCTTCCTCGATGCGCCGGACATAGGCCTGCGCGGCCGCCGGCAGGTCGGCCCAGCGGCGCACGCCGGACAGGTCGCAGCCCCAGCCGGGCATGTACTCGATGACGGGCTCGGCCGTTTCCAGCTCGGTCGGGAAGGGGAAGCGGTCGGTTTCCGTCCCATTCACGCGGTAGCGCGCGCAGACGGGGATCTTCTCCATGTAGCCGAGCACGTCGAGCTTCGTGAGCGCCAAAACCGTCGCGCCCTGCACCTCCACGCCGTAGCGCGTCGCGACAAGGTCGATGGGACCGACGCGGCGGGGCCGCCCGGTCTTTGCGCCGTACTCCGCGCCGGCTTCACGCAGGCGCTCCGCTTCTTCTCCGAACATCTCGCACACGAAGGGCCCCTCGCCGACGCAGGTGGAGTAGGCCTTGACGACGCCGACCACGTCCGTCAGGCGCAGCGAAGGCAGCCCCGCGCCGATGGGCGCGTAGGCCGCCGTGGTGTTCGAGGAGGTCGTATAGGGATAGATGCCGAAGTCCAGATCGCGCAGCGCGCCGAGCTGGGCCTCGAACAGGATGTTTTTATCCTCCTTCTGCGCCTGGCGCAGAAAGGCGCTCGTATCGCAGACGTAGGGCTTGATCTTGTCGGCGTAATCCGCCAGCCACGCCTCCAGCGTTTCCATCGCGTAGGGCGCGGCGCCGTAGACGCGCGTGAGCGTCAGGTCCTTCCATTCCATCAGATCGCGCAGGTGGGCGCGCAGCGCCTCCGGGTGGAACAGCTCGCCGGCCAGCACGGTCTTTTTCTGATACTTGTCTGAGTAAAACGGCGCGATGCCCTGCTTTGTGGAGCCGTACTTCTTGTCCGCAAGGCGCTGCTCCTCCAGCGCGTCGAGGTCGCGGTGCCAAGGCATCAGGAGGCTGGCGCGCTCGCTGATCTTGAGGTTTTCCGGCGTCAGCGCCACGCCCTGCGCGGCCACATCCTGCATTTCCTTCCACAGGTTTTCCGGATCGAGCGCGACGCCGTTGCCGAGGATGTTCACGACGCCGTCGCGAAAAATGCCGGACGGCAGCAGGTGCAGCGCGAATTTGCCGCGCTCGTTGACGACGGTGTGGCCGGCGTTGCCGCCGCCCTGATAGCGCACGACCACGTCATAGTCGCGCGTGAGCAGATCGACCATACGGCCCTTGCCCTCGTCGCCCCAGTTGATCCCGACGATCGCACAGTGTTTCATCTTATCATGCTCCTTATTGTCCGCTTTCTCCGTAGTTGGACAGCACCCGGGCGGAGGGGTCGTCCACGTCGCAGCCGGGCCAGGTTTTGTTGGGCATCCAGAAATCGCGGATCATCCGCGCCTGCCCGGGGTAGTATTTCTCAAACAGCTCCCGGTAGAGCAGGCTCTCCTTCGTAAAGGGCGGGCAATAGTCGTACTGCCGCCGCTTTTGCTCAAACTCCGCGTCCGTGTACTTCGACGCGGCGTATTCCTTGAGGTCGTCCACCATCGAGTGGCCGACCGCATCGGAGAAGGCCGCCTTCTGTCGCCATAGAATCTCGTCCGGAAGCAGTTTATCCCTTTCGAACGCGCGGCGCAAGAGGTATTTTCCCATGCCGTAGGAATTCATCTTCATTTTGGGGTCGATCGACATGACGTATTTGACAAATTCCAGATCGCCGAAGGGCACGCGCGCCTCCAGCGAGTTGACCGAGATGCAGCGGTCGGCGCGCAGCACGTCGTACATGTAAAGCTCGTCAACGCGCTTTTTCGCCTCGCGCTGGAATTCCTCCGGCGAGGGGGCAAAGTCCGTGTACTTGTAGCCGAACAGCTCGTCGCTGATCTCGCCGGTCAGCAGCACGCGGATGTCCGTGCGCGCGTGGATGGCCTTGCAGCACAGGTACATGCCCATGCTCGCGCGGATCGTCGTGATGTCCCAGGTGCCGAGCAGGGCGACGACCTCCTCCAGCGAAGCGAGCACCTCCTCGCGCGTCATGTAGACCTCGGTGTGCTCCGCGCCGATGTAGTCGGCCACCATGCGGGCGTATTTAAGGTCGATGGCGTCCGTATCCATGCCGATGGCGAAGGTGCGCACATGCTTGCCCAGCACGCGCGCGGAGATGGCGCAGACCAGACTGGAGTCCAGCCCGCCGGAGAGGAGAAAGCCCAGCGGGGCGTCGGCGTCCAGGCGCTTGTCCACGGCGAGGATCAGCTTTTCGCGGATGTTCCTGCAGACGGTATCGAGGTCGTCCTCCACATAGGAATCCACACTTGTCACGTCGGCGTAGCGGGTGAACTTCCCGTCGGCCCAGTAATGCCCCGGCGGGAAGGGCTTCACCTCCGCGCACAGCCCGACGAGGTTCTTGGCCTCGCTGGCAAAGACGATGGCGCCCTGCGCGTCGTAGCCGTAGAAGAGCGGGCGGATGCCGATGGGGTCGCGCGCGGCGATAAAGGCATTGCGCTTGCTGTCGTAGATCACCATGGCGAACTCCGCGTCCAGCATGGCGAACATGTTGACGCCGTATTCCCGGTAGAGCGGCAGAATGATCTCACAGTCCGAGCCGCTCCGGAAAACGAAGCCGTCGTCCTCCATGCGCTTTTTCAGCGGGCGGAAGAGATAGAGCTCGCCGTTGCACACGCACATGTCACCGTCGAGGCGGAAGGGCTGCATGCCCTCCTCGTGCAGCCCCATGATCGCAAGGCGGTGGAAGCAGAGGCAGCCGTCTCCGGCGCGCTCCACGCGGGACATGTCCGGCCCGCGGGAGACGGTGCGGCCGAAGTATTCCCACAGCGCATCCGTGTCGATGTTCAGCTTGGTAAATCCCATGATGGAACACATACGGTTCACCTTCCAGACTTATTTCGTGTGGATTTTTGTTTCAAAACGATTCTTTTCCCCGTGCGCCGGGACGGGCGTCGGGTAGGCCCCGCCGAAGCAGGCCGTACAGAAGCCGCTGTCCTCGCCCGTGAGCAGGCAGACGCGCTTCCGGCTGAGGTAACCGAGGGAGTCCACGCCGATTTCCCGCGCGATCTCTTCCGTGTCATGGTGGTTGGCGATCAGATTTTCCGCGCTGTCGATGTCCGTGCCATAGTAGCACGGCGCGACGAAGGGCGGTGCGCTGACGCGCATGTGGATCTCCTTTGCCCCGGCAGCGCGCAGAAGCTGTATGGTTTTCCGACAGGTCGTGCCGCGGACGATGGAATCGTCGATCAGCACGACGCGCCTGCCCGCCACAACGGCGCGGACGGGATTGAGCTTGATGCTGACGCCGTCCTCCCGCTGGCCCTGCGTGGGCGCGATGAAGGTGCGGCCGATGTATTTGTTCTTGGTAAAGCCGATCTCGTAGGGGATGCCGCTGGCTTTCGCGTAGCCGATGGCGGCGTCCAGCCCGCTGTCCGGCACGCCGATGACCACGTCGGCATCGACCGGGTGCTCCTGCGCGAGAAACGCGCCGGCGCGCTGCCGGGCGAGACAGACGCTGGCCCCGTCGATGACGCTGTCCGGGCGGGCAAAGTAGATGTACTCAAATACGCAGTAACGCTTCGGCACCCGGGCGCAGCGCCGGGTGTCGGAGTGGATGCCGTCCGCGCTCACGGTCACGATCTCGCCGGGCAGCAGATCGCGCAGGAACTGTGCCCCGACCGCATCCAGCGCGCAGCTTTCCGAGGCAAAGACCACCGCGCCGTCGCGCCGCCGCCCCATGCAAAGCGGGCGGAAGCCGTGCATGTCTCTGGCCGCGATCAGCTTTGAGGGCGAGGCGATCACGAGGGAGTAGGCCCCCTGCAGCGTATCCATCGCAGCGGCGACGGCTTCCTCGATGCTTCCGCAGCGCAGCCGCTCGCGCACGATGACATAGGCGATCACCTCGCTGTCCGTCGTCGTGTGGAAGATGGAGCCGCGCGCTTCAAGCGCGTTGCGCAGCTCGAGCGAGTTCGTCAGGTTGCCGTTGTGGGCCAGCGCCATGCGCCCCTTGTGATGGTTGATGAGAAGCGGCTGGGCGTTGAGAACGCTGTCCGAGCCGGTCGTGGCGTAGCGCACGTGGCCGACCGCGATGTTGCCCTCGCCCAGCGCGGCGAGACGCGCGGCGGTGAAGACCTCGTTGACCAGCCCGGCGTCCTTCCATGCGCGGAAGACGCCGTCGTCGTTGATCGCGATGCCGGCGCTCTCCTGTCCGCGGTGCTGCAGCGCGTAGAGCCCGTAGTAGGCCAGATGCGCCAAATCGCTGCGCCGCGGCGAAAAGACGCCGAACACGCCGCAGGCCTCGTGCACGTCACACATGGTCTTTCAGGCGGCGCATGATCTCGGCGTAGGCGCCCTCGACGCCGCCGAGATCGAGCCGGAAGCGGTCCTTGTCCAAGCGTTCGCCCGTGGCGCTGTCCCAAAGGCGGCAGGTGTCCGGGCTGATCTCGTCTGCGAGGATGATGCTGCCGTCCGGCGTCCGGCCGAATTCCAGCTTGAAGTCCACGAGCGTCACGCCGGCGTCGCGCCAGAAATCGCACAGGAACGCGTTGACCTTCAGCGCGTAATCGCGGATCAGCGCCATCTCCTCCGCCGTGGCAAGGCCCATGGCGAGGATGTGGGGCAGGCAAATGAGCGGGTCGTTCAATGCGTCGTTTTTGTAGGAGTATTCCACGGTGGGCTGCGCAAAGCGCACGCCCTCGGCAAAGCCGTAACGCTTGCAGAAGCTCCCGGCGGAGATGTTGCGGACGATGACCTCCAGCGGTACGATGCCGACCTTTTTCACCAGCGTCTCCCGCTCGGAAAGCTCGGCCACAAAATGCGTCGGGACGCCCGCGGCGGCCAGACGGCGCATGAGCGCGTTGCTCATCTGATTGTTGATGACGCCCTTGCCGGCGATCGTGCCCTTTTTCTTGCCGTTGAAGGCGGTGGCGTCGTCCTTGTATTGGACGATCAGAAGCGCCGGGTCATCCGTCGCAAAGACCTTTTTCGCCTTGCCCTCGTAGAGCTGCTCCAGCTTTTGCATGATGGGATCCTCCTTGAAAAAGCCTGAGCGGCGCGCCGGGGTCGGCGCGCCCTGCAGGTTGGTATTGCGTTGTTATTCGACGTCTTGCAGCGCGTCGTAGCCCTCTTCGCCGGTGCGGACCTTGACGACGTTCTCCACGTCGTAGACGAAGATCTTGCCGTCGCCGATGTGACCGGTATACAGGACGCGCTTGGCGGTCTCGATCACGTCGCGCACGGGGATCGCGGACACCACGATGTCCACCTGCACCTTCGGGCGCAGGTCGGTCTCCACGGCGACGCCGCGGTAGAACTCCGTGTGGCCCTTCTGCATGCCGTAGCCCATGACGTGGGAGACGGTCATGCCCGTGATGCCGAGCTTGTTCATGGCGTCCTTGAGCGCGTAGAGCCGCTCCTCCTTGAAGACGATCTCCACCTTCGTGAACTTGTGGCCGTCGGAGGAGAGCTTCGGCTCGCGCCGGACGGGGATGGCCTCGGCCGGCGGCGCCGTGCCGGTGACGGCGACGATGTGCTCGCCGGTGCCGAATTCGGCGTACTGGTCGACAGCGGGCATGAAGTCGGCGTAGGCGCTCGGCAGGCCGTGCTCGGTGATGTCCAGGCCGGTCAGCTCGTCGGCGGGCTCGGCGCGCAGGAAGTTGAGCTTGCGCAGCAGCAGGAAGAACAGCGTCATCGTGATCGCCGCCCACGCGGCGACGGAGACAAAGCCCAGAAGCTGCAGGCCGAGCTGCGTGAACTCGCCGGTATACAGCAGCCCGCGCAGACCGGCGGGGGCGGCGGGCGTCGCCAGCAGGCCGACGGCGATGGTGCCCCAGACGCCGTTGACGCAGTGGACGCCCACGGCGCCGACGGGGTCATCGATGTGGAGCTTGAGGTCGAGCACCTCGACCGCGGCGACCACGATGATGCCGGAGACGATGCCGACGACCGCAGCGCCGAGCGCATCGAGCGCGTCACAGCCGGCGGTGATGCCGACGAGGCCCGCGAGCGAGGCGTTCAGGCACATGCTGACGTCCGGCTTGCCGTTCTTGATCCAGGTGTAGAGCATCGTCGTGCAGGTGGCGACGGACGGGGCGATGGTGGTGGTGAGGAAGATGCTCGAAAGCTCGCTGACCGAGGTGGCCGCGGCGCCGTTGAAGCCGTACCAGCCGAGCCACAGGATAAAGACGCCCAGCGCGCCCAGCGGGATGGAGTGGCCGGGGATCGCGTTGACCTTGACGACCTTGCCGTCCTTGTCCTTGACATACTTGCCGATGCGCGGGCCGAGCACGGCGGCGCCGATCAGCGCGGCGATGCCGCCGACCATGTGGATGGCGCAGGAGCCGGCGTAGTCATGGAAGCCGAGCTGGCTCAGCCAGCCGCCGCCCCAGATCCAGTGCGCCTCGATGGGGTAGATGACCAGCGAGATCACGCCGGAATAGACGCAGTAGGCGGAGAACTTCGTGCGCTCCGCCATCGCGCCGGAGACGATCGTCGCGGTCGTGGCGCAGAAGACGAGGTTGAAGACGAAGTAGCTGGCGTCGGTGAAGCCGTCCGCGGGGGAGGCGATGAATTCCTTGAAATGCGTGAACAGGTCGAGATTCGGCTTACCGATGAGGCCGAAGAAGGCATCCTCGCCCATCATCAGCGTATAGCCCAAAAGCGAAAAGACCACGGTGCCGATGCAGAAGTCCATGAGGTTCTTCATAATGATGTTGCCTGCGTTCTTCGCGCGGGTGAAGCCGGTCTCCACCATTGCAAAGCCCGCCTGCATCCAGAAGACCAGCGCGGCGCCTATGAGAAACCAAAATTCAACGGACATGATGTTTCCCTCCTTGACAGAAAACGATGGGTTTGTTACATTGGAGGGCGGTGATGGTCGGCGTATGCCCTCCGTTACTGCTTTTGGATAGCCGCAGCTCTTGGCGGGGAGGCGGCTATCCTTTTTTATCTTTTTACAGGTCGAGCACGCCCTGTAGGGCGCGTCCACCGGGCGCGCCGGGGTCGTCGCGCCCTACGGGAGGCGGGAGCGTTTTTCAAACGCCGAAGAGCAGGTCGCCGTAGGTCGGGAACGGCCAGTAGGAAGCGGCGGTGAGCGTCTCGGCCTCGTCGCAGACGGCGCGCAGCTCCGCCATGCGGGGCAGCACGGTGTCGCGGACGAACCCGGCCTCCTTCGTCACATCGCCCAGCGCGTCGAGCTCCGTGACGGCCTTTTCGATCGCGTCAGTCTTGCTGTCGGCGCAGTCGGTCAGGCAGGAGAGCTTCTTGACGACCTTGCCCTCGTAGCCGCAGGAGACGTCCGGCTCGGCGGCCTTCTTCTTCGCCATGCCGTCGGCCAGCGCGGCGGCGTAGGCCGCGACGGCGGGCAGGATCTCGCGGCGGGCCATGTCCGCCATGGTCAGCGCCTCGATGCGCACGGTGCGCACGTAGTTCTCCAGCTGGATCTCGTAGCGGGAACGCAGCTCGCTGACGGAGAAGATCTGGTGGCGGGTGAGCATGTCGACGTTCTTTTGCTCCAGCAGCTTCGGCAGGGCGTCCGCCGTGGTGCGCAGGTTCGGCAGGCCGCGGACCTCGGTGGCCTCCTTGATCCACGCGTCGTCGTAGCCGTTGCCGTTGAAGATGATGCGCTTGTGGGCGATGATCTGCTCCTTGATGAGCGCGTGCAGCGCGCCGTCAAAGTCCTCCGCGCCCTCCAGCGCGTCGGCGAACTGGCGCAGCGCCTCGGCGACGGAGGCGTTGATCATGATGTTGGCGCAGGCGATGGAGTCGTTGGAGCCGACCATGCGGAATTCGAACTTGTTGCCGGTGAAGGCGAAGGGGCTCGTGCGGTTGCGGTCCGTCGTGTCGCGGGAGAACAGCGGCAAAATGTCCACGCCGAGCCGCAGCTTCTTCTTCTCGGCCCCGGCGTAGGGGCTGTCCGTCTCGATGGCGTCCAGCACGGCCGACAGCTCGTCGCCGAGGAACATGGAGACGACGGCGGGCGGCGCTTCGTTGGCGCCGAGGCGGTGGTCGTTGCCCGCGGTGGCGACCGCCAGACGCAGCAGGTCGGAATACTCGTCGACCGCCTTGATGACGGCCACGAGGAACAGCAGGAAGCGGGCGTTCTCATACGGCGTTTCGCCGGGGGACAGCAGGTTTTCGCCCGTGTCCGTGGACATCGACCAGTTGTTGTGCTTGCCCGAGCCGTTGACGCCGGCAAAGGGCTTTTCATGCAGCAGGCAGACCAGGCCGTGCTTTCTTGCCACCTTCTTCATGATCTCCATGGTGAGCTGGTTGTGGTCGGTGGCCACGTTGGTCGTCGCGTAGATGGGGGCCAGCTCGTGCTGCGCGGGGGCGACCTCGTTGTGCTCGGTCTTGGCCAGCACGCCGAGCTTCCAGAGCTCCTCGTTCAGCTCGTCCATGTAGGCCTGCACGCGCGGCTTGATCGCGCCGAAGTAGTGATCCTCCAGCTCCTGCCCCTTGGGCGGCTTTGCGCCGAAGAGCGTGCGGCCGGTGTAGATGAGGTCCTTGCGCTTTTCGTACATCGCGCGGTCCACAAGGAAGTATTCCTGCTCGGGGCCGACGTTGGTGACCACGCGCTTTACGTCCGTGCTGCCGAACAGCTTCAGAATCCGCAGGGCCTGCCTGTTCAGCGCCTCCATACTGCGCAGCAGCGGCGTCTTTTTATCCAGCGCCTCGCCGCCGTAGGAGCAGAAGGCCGTCGGGATGCACAGCGTCTTTTCCTTGATGAAGGCGTAGCTGGTGGGGTCCCATGCCGTGTAGCCGCGGGCCTCGAAGGTGGCGCGCAGGCCGCCGGAGGGGAAGCTGGAGGCGTCCGGCTCGCCCTGGATGAGCGCCTTGCCGGTCAGCTCCATGATGACGCGGCCGTCCGGCGCGCCGTTGATGAAGCTGTCGTGCTTCTCCGCCGTGATGCCGGTCAGCGGCTGGAACCAGTGGGTGAAGTGCGTCGCGCCGTTTTCAACGGCCCAGGCGCACATGGCGGTCGCCACGGCGTTGGCCAGCTGCAGGTCCAGCGGCTTGCCTTGGTCGATGGTCTGGCGCAGGGATTTGTAGACCTTTTCAGGCAGACGGGCGCGCATGACCTTGTCGTCGAATACGCGGCTGGCGAAGTATTCCGGTACTGTGCTCATCGTGATCGCTCCTTTTCGGAAGAATGATAAAACAAAATAAAAAAGGACAACGACGTCCGGGCGCAATGCCCGACAGACGTCGTTGTCTCTCGATGTGGGCATGGTACTACCATTTTTTCCGCTTGTCAACCGTTATTTTGCAAAAAAAACAAATTGCCCGCCGCGCAAATTTTTGTGAGCGGCTTTGGATTGACAAGCCCGTTTTCTTATAGTATTCTTGTCGCAAGAGCAAAGGCGCTCTTTGGAAGAGTGCGCCTTTGTTCTTTTTTTATTGTCTGAAAGGATGATGCGATATGCGTCCATTGGAAGGCCAGTTCCGCAATCCGTCCGGCTGCGCGATCTCGGCGGTGATCTCGAGAAACGGGGAGCGGATGAGCGGGGAGAAGATCATCGAGAGCATGAAACCGATGCACGAGCGCTCCAACGGCCTCGGCGGCGGGTTTGCGGCCTATGGCATCTATCCGGAGTACAAGGACCTGTTCGCGCTGCACCTGTTCTTCAACGACAAGGCCGTGCGGCACGAATGCGAGCAGTATCTGCGCGGCGTGCTGGAGGTCGTGAAGGCCGAGGTGATCCCGACGCGCACGATCCCGGCCATCACGGACGAGCCGCTGATCTGGCGCTATTTCGTGACGCCGCTGCGCTCGGTGCTGGCCAGCATGCAGGTCGATGAGAACGAATACATCGCGCGCCTCGTTATGCACATCAACACCGCGATCGAGGGCGCTTACGTCTTCTCCAGCGGAAAGAACATGGGCGTGTTCAAGGCCGTGGGCTTCCCGGAGGACGTCGGCGTATTCTACCGGCTGGAGGAGTACGGCGCCTACTGCTGGACGGCGCACGGGCGCTATCCGACGAACACCCCCGGCTGGTGGGGCGGCGCGCACCCCTTCGCGCTGCTCGACTGGACGATCGTGCACAACGGCGAGATCTCCTCTTACGACGCCAACCGCCGGTGCATCGAGATGTACGGATATAAATGTACGCTGCAGACCGATACCGAGGTCATCACCTACATCGCGGACTACCTGCTGCGCAAGCAGGGGCTCACGCTCACGGAGACGGCGAGCGTCATCGCGGCGCCCTTCTGGAGCACGATCGAGCGGCGGCCGCCGGAGGAGCGGGAGCAGCTGCGCTATCTGCGCACCGTGTTCCCGAGCCTGCTCATCACCGGGCCGTTTTCGATCATTCTCGGCTTCAGCGGCGGGCTCATGGCGCTCAACGACCGGCTGAAGCTGCGCAGCATGGTGACGGCGGAGAAGGGCGACCGGGTTTACATCGCCTCGGAGGAGGCGGCCATCCGCGCGATGGAGCCCGCGGCGGAGAACCTGTACGCGCCCGCCGGCGGCGAGCCGGTCATCGTCCGCGTGAGAGAGGGGTGTTTCTGATGCCGGGAATCAACTACTTCTATCCGGAATTCGAGGTCGTCCGCAACGACGACCGCTGCATCCGCTGCCGCGTCTGCGAGCGGCAGTGCGCCAACGAGGTGCAC
>CAMJPK010000037.1 GCA_946407675.1 uncultured Clostridia bacterium | reverse complement strand
TTATGGCGGAGTGGTGGAAGCAGCTCTACGGCGAGAGCGAGGGCAAAAACGGCGTCGGCATCTTCCCCGCCAGCGTGGAATACAACGCCGACCTGCACTCCATGGGACAGTTCGTGCAGGACGGCCCGCGCGACCTGATGGAGACCGTCGTCAGCTTTGACGCGCCCCTCTACCCCTCCGCCGTGCCCTTTGCCGAGGGCGATCCGGACGGGCTCAACTACCTGGCCGGGCGCGAGCTCTTCGACATCATGCGCATCGCGCGCGACGCCGTGCGCGACGCCCACGTCAGCGGCGGCGTGCCCAACATCGGCCTGAGCGTTCCGAAGCGCGACGAGGCCGGCTTTGCCGCGCTCGTCACCTTCTTCGAGGTCGCCTGCGGCGTCTCCGCCTACATGAGCGGCGTCAACCCCTTCGACCAGCCCGGCGTGGAGGCATACAAGAAAAACATGTTCCGCATGCTCAAGGGCTAAGCGCGAATTGTGATTTTTCTGTGAATTTCGCTTTTTCCCGTTGCGGGTTCCGATTTTTGATGGTATGATGGATGCAACAGATCCAAACACCAATACAAAAGGAGCGTGATCGACATGGTCAAGTTAATCATGGGTCTCAAGGGTTCCGGTAAGACGAAAAAGCTTGTAGACCTTGTAAAAAGCGCCGTTGCGGAAGCGCACGGCGATGTCGTCTGCATCGAGAAGGACAAGAATCTCACCTACGACATCCCCTATACCGCCCGTTTGATCCACGCCGGTGAATACGGCATCAACAGCAACACACTGCTCCGTGGGTTCATCTCCGGCCTGCACGCCGGGAATTATGACATCACCCACGTTTTTATAGATAACTTCTACAAGATGCTCGATGACCGCTCCGACGACGCCGTGGGCGATCTCCTCGACTGGATGGAGGACTTCAGCAAGCGCGAGAATGTGCAGTTCACGATCAGCGCCACCGTTGAGCCGAACTCCGTCGGTCCCCGCATCAGCAAGTTTTTCGAATAATTGGCAGCATAGACGCACCCCCTCCGCTTCCGGCGCACGGAAGCGGAGGGGGTTTCTATCATCATCATCATCATGTGAGCTCGCGGTACATGGCGGCGGCGCTTTCCTTGCTGGCGGTCTCCGTGATCGCCGTCACCTCGACCTTCAGCGTCCGCTGGCCGTAGGCGATCTCGATGATATCGCCCGGCTTCACCTGATAGCTCGGCTTCACCTGGCGGCCGTTGACGCAGATGCGCTCGCCGTCGCAGGCCTGGTTCGCCACCGTCCGGCGTTTGATGAGCCGGGACACCTTCAGATACTTGTCGATTCGCATGTAAGCTCCTTTCTCGATCCATGCTGCACATAGAAAAACAGCCGCTTTGACAGCGGCTGTTTTTCATTCGGAACGTCGAAATTACTTCGCGATGGCGTCCTTCAGGGCCTTGCCGGCCTTGAAAGCGGGGACGCGGGACGCAGCAATCTTGATCTCTTCCTTGGTCTTGGGGTTGCGGCCGATGCGGGCGCCGCGCTCCTTGACGTCAAACACGCCGAAGCCAACCAGCTGGACCTTCTCGCCGGCTTCCATGGAAGCTGCGATGGTGTCAAAGGTGGCGTTGATGGCCTTCTCGCTGTCCTTCTTGGAGATGCCGGCCTTCTCAGCAACGGCGGCGATCAGTTCTGCCTTATTCATGTCGAAATCCTCCTGTAATTGATGGCGGCATTTCACCGCAAATGTGTTTTTTCAAACGCCAAGAAGATTATCAAACATTCTTCGATTTGTCAAGACAAAACTGTTTATCTTTCCCATCAAGGCACGTTCTGGCATCCTGATACAGAATTTCAAGCTCGGAAATTGACAGTTCCGGGATAGTTTTGCCGGACGCCGCGGCCTCCTTTTCCACAAACGCAAAGCGGCGTATGAACTTCTCGCAGGCCGCGTGCAGCGCCGCCTCCGGATCGACGCCGCAGAATCTGGCGGCATTCACCGTGCAAAACAGCACGTCGCCGATCTCCTCGGCAATGTTTTCCGCGTCGTCCGCCGCCATGCCCGCCGCAAGCTCCTCCGTCTCCTCCCGGAGCTTCATGAGCGTATAGGAGCGGTCCGGCCAGTCAAAGCCGACGGCTGCGGCCTTTTTCTGCACCTTCTCCGCGCGCCACAGCGCCGGAAGATTCTCCGGCACGCTGACCATGGAGTCCGACGTGGTCCGCTGCCCCTTCTCCGCGCGCTTGCGCTCCTCCCACGTGGCAAGCACGGCGTCCGGATCGTCAGCCGTCGCGCTGCCGAACACGTGCGGGTGGCGGAACACAAGCTTTTTGCAGGCCGTGTCCGCGACATCGTCCAGATCGAAGGTCCCCCGCTCCGCTTCCATCTCGGCGTGCAGAAGCACCTGCATCATCAGATCGCCGAGCTCCTCGCGCAGATTCTCCGTATCGCCGCGGTCGATGGCATGCGCGGTCTCATACGCCTCCTCCAGCACGTTGCGCCGAATGCTCTCATGCGTCTGCGCGCGGTCCCACGGACAGCCCTCCGGCGCGCGCAGCAGGTGGATCAGCGCGCGGTAGTCCTCCATATCATAACGGTCCTTGATTTGGAACTTTTTCATGGTCCTCTCCTTGCGCGGAGAGCCGGCACAAACGCCGGCTCTCACGGTTTTTCTTATTTGATGTGCAGCACCTTTGCGATCTTCTCCCCCTTCGGGATCAGCTTCATATCCTCCAGCGTGATGCTCTTCGTCACGATCACCATGACGAGGTATACCACGACCGCGATGCCGATGGCGGCGCACAGCGCGACCAGCAGCATCAGGCGCGGGGCGTCAGGCCCGACGTGCAAAACGCGGGCGGCGAGGCCGTAAACCGCCCAGGCGCAGGCGGACATGACCAGCGTGCTGCACAGCGGCGGGAGAAAGGCGCGGGCAAAGCGCGGTTTTACCGCCATCTTCTTTTTGATAAAGTAGCAGTTGAGCAGGCAGATCACCGCATAGCAGACGATCGTGCCGATGGCGGCGCCAAGGATGTTGATCTCCGGACGGCTGACCAGAAGCAGATTGCAGGCGATCTTGATCACGCCGCCGACGAGCATGGAGACGATCGGCAGCGTCTCTTTTCCGTCGGCCTGCAGGATCGCGTTGGTCACCAGCGCGATGCAGACGAAGAAGGACGCGACGCCCATGTATGCTAGGATCGTCGGGCCTGCCGCGTTGGAATCCGGGAACAGCAGCGCGATGATCGGCGCGGCGAGCACGGCAAGCCCCGCGCCCATCGGCATGGCGATGACCGCGGAAATTCGCAGAGAGCTCTCCGTGATCGTCCCCACCTCATCCCGGGCGCGGCGGACCGCGGCGGCGGAGATGGCCGGAACGACCGCGATGCTCATCGGCGTGATGAAGGCCGCGGGCAGATTGTAGAGCGTCTGCATCGTGGAATACGCGCCGTACAGCTCGTCGGCCAGGGCGGGGCCGATGCCGGCGACGTGCGGCAGCTGCATGTTGATAAGCTTTGTGTCGATCAGGGAGAATAAGCTCATCACGCTGGCGCCCAGCGTGATGGGCACGCCGATGCGGATAAACTGCCAAAGCGTGCGCTTGACGCTGTCCGGCTGATCCTCGGAAACAGCGCACGCCTCCAGATCGCGCCGGCGGTACTGGCGCAGGTAGCTGCCGAGCATGTAGACCAGCGCCGCAAGCGAGCCGACGGTGACGCCGAAGATCGCGCCGGCGGCCTTGACCGGCACACTTTTGCCGAGGCGCGTGAACCAGATCGCGGCCGCAAGGCCGACGATCACCTTCACGAGCACCTCAAAGACCTGTCCGACCGTCGTGGGCTTCATGTTGCCGTTGCCCTGGATGTAACCGCGGAACGCGCTGGTCAGGCAGACCAGCAGCACCGAGGGAGAGATCGCGTAGACGCACTGGCTGACGGACGCCTTGCTGACGAAGGCGACGGCCATCTCCGTCGGGAACAGGAACATCAGCAGCGAAAACAGCGCGCCGAGCACGCCCAGTGTGACCATGGCGACGCGGAAGGTGCGCCGCGCCTGCCGCGGGCGCTCCAGCGTGTTCGCCTCGCTGATCATGCGGCTGAGCGCCACCGGGAGCCCAGCCGTGGAGATCGTGAGGAAGAAATTATAGATCGTGTAGGCGGCGAAAAAGTAGCCGTAGCCCGTCTCGCCGATGATATTGCGCAGCGGGATCTTATAGATCGCGCCGAAGATTTTGATGACGACGACGCCTGCCGCAAGAATGGCAGCGCCGTGCAGAAAATTCTGCTTTTTTGCCTCCGCCAAGGGTCGTACCTCCGGAATATGGAATCGGTCATGTAACAGTTTATGTCTATGGATAGTTGATTCTATACCAAATCCCGTAAGAAATCAAGAAAAAGCCCGCGGGACGGTCTTACCTGTCCCGCGGGCCGGACGTTTACGCGGCCGCGTCCAGCATCTCCCGGATGCTGATGCCGTAGCCGCGGGTGGCGTCGGACAGCAGCACGTGCGTCACCGCACCGACCAGCTTGCCATCCTGCAGGATCGGGCTGCCGCTCATGCCCTGCACGATGCCGCCGGTCTGCGCCAAAAGGCGGGAATCCGTCACGGTCAGCATCAGAAAGCGGTGATCCTGCGGCTGCCGATAGATCCGGCTGATCTCCACCGCGTATTCCTCTACGTTCTCGCCGTCAACCGTTGCGAGAATGCTCGCCGGTCCCAGACGCACCTCCGCTTCCTCCGCCAGCGGAATCGCCGCGCCCGTCTGCGCAAAGTTCGCCTGGCCGAAGATACCGCAGCCGGTATTGCGGCCGAGGTTGCCGAGCACACGCGTGGGGTCGGGCTTCCCGCAAAGCTCTCCCGGCGCGCCCGGCGCGCCCTTTACCACATCGACGACCTGGGCTTCGGTGATGCTCCCGCTGTCAAACGGCAGCAGCTTCCCGCTTTCCATGTCGTTGATCCCGTGGCCGAGCGCGCCGAAGCTGCCGGTCTCCGGATCGTAATAGGTCACCGTGCCGATCCCGCTGACGCCGTCCCGCAGCCAGATGCCGAGCTGCCAGCGCCCTTCCGGGTTTTGGGCGGGCGTCACGTTCAGCAGCAGCTCCTGTGTCGCGCGGCGCACCGTCAGACGCACAGGCTCAGCGTCCAGCGAAGCAAGCGCGGCAATGAGCTGCGCCGCATCGCCGATGCGCTTTTCACCGATCGCGATGATCACGTCCCCGGTCTTCATGCCCGCGTCCGCGGCGGGCGACACCCGCCCGGCAGCCGTTTCGATCTCCGAAAAGCCGGCGACCATGACGCCGTCGGTCTCCAGCTCGATCCCGACGGCGCAGCCCATCGGCACAAGCGCGTCGACCGCGTTTGCCGCGAGCGGCAGCGCCGCAAGCAGCAAAAGCGCCGCGGCAAAGCATGCGGCGTGCCGCGTAAGATCTCTCCTTTCCTTCATGTTCTTCATCCCCCTGCCGATCTGATCTTTCCTGTGCAAACAGCACGCAAGCAGTATGCGCAATCGCGCCGGAAACACACAAAGCAAATCTTTTCACCGCTGCATAGTTTTTGTCCCAGTGCATCGGCATATAGTAGCAGGGAAACTCAAATCATAAAGGGGCGTTGCAATATGAAAACACTCTACTTCGGCGCGACGGGCCCGCAGGTGCAGCTGCTTCAGCTCGCGCTTGCGCGCACCGGCGCTTCCTTCGTCGCGACGGATGGCCGCTTCGGTCCGCAGACGCTTTCCGCGCTCAAAAGCTTCCAGCGCAGGAACGGATTGACAGCCGACGGGATCGCCGGTCCGGCCACGCACGCTGCGCTGCGGCCATGGTACACCGGCTATCTCTCCCATACGCTGCGCAGCGGCGACAGCTTTTACCGTCTCGCTCAGCGCTACGGGAGCACCGTCGCCGCGATCTCCGCCGCCAATCCCGACGCCGATCCGCTGCGTCTGCTGCCGGGGCAAACCCTCACGATACCGTTTTCCTTCGATGTCGTGCCGACACAGATCGTCTGGTGCAGCGAGCTGCTTCGATTCTGCTGCGAGGGGCTCGCAGCGCGCTATCCGGCCCTGAGCGCCGAAGAGATCGGCCGCAGCGCGATGGGACGTCCGCTCCATCTGCTGCGCATCGGCAGCGGAAAAACGCGCGTTTTGTATAACGCGACGCATCACGCAAACGAATGGATCACGACGCCGCTTCTGATGAAATTTGTAGAGCAGCTTGCGCGCGCCGACGCATTTTCTGAGGAGCTCTTCGGGCGCAGCGCCCGCGCGCTGCTGGAAGGCGCAACATGCGCCGTCGTCCCCTGTGTCAATCCCGACGGCATGGACCTCGTGACCGGCGACCTGCAAAGCGGCTCGGACTACGCTGCCGCGCGGAGCATCGCAGCCGATTATCCCGGCATCGCATTCCCGTCCGGCTGGAAGGCAAACATCCGCGGCGTCGATCTCAATTTGCAGTATCCGGCGGGCTGGGAAAACGCGCGTGAAATCAAATTTTCACAGGGCTTCGTCTCTCCCGCGCCGCGGGATTACGTCGGTCTCAGCGCGCTCAGCGCGCCGGAGAGCAAGGCGATGTATGCCTACACTCTTGCTTATTCTCCCGCGCTGACGCTGAGTTATCACACGCAGGGCAGCGTGATTTATTGGAAATTCCTCAATTATGATCCGCCCGGCGCCCTCGCGATCGGACGCAGATTTGCCGCGGTCAGCTCCTATCTGCTGGAAACGACGCCGTATGCGTCCGGCTTTGCGGGGTACAAGGACTGGTTTATTCAGGAGTTCAGCCGTCCCGGCTACACGGTCGAAGCCGGGCTGGGCGACAACCCGCTGCCGCTCACGCAGTTCGACCGGATTTACGGGGAAAACCTCGGGATCCTCACGCTTGGACTGGCGCTTGCGCCGCAGCTTCCGGCATGACGCGCGCACAGAAAGATTCTTTCTTGACAGCCGAAACGTTGTCAGTGTATAATCCTAAATGATTTTAATGATTTAGCAACACAAAGCACTAAGGAGGATAAGTTTTATGAAGAAGATTTTTGTTTTTGCGCTTGCGCTCTGCCTGCTCGTCAGTCTCTGCGCCTGCGGCGAAAAGAAAGAAGAGGCCGCCGCCTATACGCCGACCGATACCGACACGGTTGCAGTCGGCGCCGTGATCATCGCCCGGGACGACGTGCCGGAGGACGAGATCTACGACTTTGTCTCCGCGATCTTCGAAAACACCGATACGATCGCGCAGCAGCACGGCAAGGGCAAGGAGCTGGATCTGAAGTTTGCCGCGTCCGTGACCTCTGTCCCCTATCACCCGGGCGCAGCGAAGTATTTCGCTGAAAAAGGCATCCAAGTTGCCGCCGTCAAGGACGGCGCCGGCACCGGCGAGAAGAAGGATCTGACCTTCGGCACCGGCGGCGAGTCCGGAACCTATTACGCGTTCGGCGGCGTTCTTGCCACCTTCGTCAGCGGCAGCAAGGATTTCAACGTGACCGCCGTCACTTCCGGCGGCTCCAAGGCCAATATCGAGGACCTTGTCGCCGGCGATGTGCAGCTCGGCTTTGCGCAGTCCGATGTTCTGAGCTACGCCTACAACGGCGAGCGCCTGTTTGACACGGCGATCAAGGACTTCTCCATCGTCGCTTCCCTTTATATGGAGCAGGTGCAGATCGTCACCACCAACGCCAAGATCGCCTCCGTTGCCGATCTGAAGGGCAAGACGGTTTCCATCGGCGCGGTCGGCTCCGGCGTCTACTTCAACGCCGTCGACGTGCTTGAGGCCTACGGTCTGACTGAAAACGATATCAAGCCCGTATACCAGAGCTTCGGCGACAGCGCCGACTCCCTGAAGGACGGCAAGATCGACGCCGCGTTCATTGTTGCGGGCGCTCCGACCAACGCCGTTACCGACCTTGCGACCGCGAAGAGCGTCTATCTCGTCTCCATCGACAAGGAGCACAGCGACAAGCTGCTCGCCGCCTCTCCGTTCTACTCCACTTACACAATTCCCGCCGGCACCTACTGATTCGGACGCAACGCGATTTCCATACGCTTTGCCCGCGTCCGCCCGCTTCCGGGCGGACGCGGACAAACGCATTCTTCACAGAAAAGGAGGGCTCTCCTTTGGCAAAAGAGAAGAAAAACCTTGTCCGGGACGACGCCTCTGCCGATGAGATCATGCGCAAGTACGACCGCGAGTACGCCACGCGCATCTGGACGGGCGTACCGCAGAAAATCGTGCGCTACGTCATGAGCGTGTTCTCACTTTACTGCATCTGGTCTACGCTCTTTTCCACAGCGGACCTGCCGATCCGACTGTCGGCCTTTCTCGGGCTGATCATCATCATGGGCTTCCTCACCTACCCGGCGGCGAAGCACCTTGTCCGACCCAATTTCATTCCGTGGTATGACGTCGTCATCATGCTGCTCGGCGCGGCGTGCTTCTTCTATTTCTGCTTCAACTATCGCGCGCTTGTCATGACGGTCACGAGCGCGTCGAAGATGACGCCGTTCCACATTGCCGTCGGCATCATCGGCATACTGTGCCTCGCTGAGCTCTGCCGCCGCTGCGTCGGCGTTCCGATCCTCTGCGTGGCCGGCGCGCTGCTCGTCTACACCTTTGCCAGCGGTCAAAGCCTGCCCCGCGTCATTTACACGCTGTTTTACGGCACCAGCGGCGTCATGGCAACGCCGGTGCAGGTCTGTCTGAAGTTCATTGCGGTGTTCATCATTTTCGGCGCGTTCCTCGAGCGCACCGGCATCGCCGGATTCTTCATCGACCTTGCAAACTGCGCCGCCGGCGCGTCCTCCGGCGGCCCGGCGAAGGTCGCCGTCATCTCCTCCGCCCTGTGCGGCATGGTGTCCGGCTCCTCCGTCGGCAACACGGTCACCACCGGCTCCGTCACGATCCCGATGATGAAAAAGACCGGCTACCGTCCGGAATTCGCCGCCGCGGTGGAAGCGGCCGCCTCCACGGGCGGGCAGATCATGCCGCCGATCATGGGCGCCGCCGCCTTCCTGATGGCGGAATTCATGGACGTCAAGTACGGTCAGGTGGCACTGTGGGCGATCCTTCCCGCCGTGCTCTACTTTGCCGGTATTTTCATGTCCGTCCACCTGGAAGCGAAAAAGCTCGGCCTGCAGGGTGTGCCGCGCAGCGAACTGCCAAAGTTTCGCCTTCTTGTCAGGAGCATCTATCTTCTGCTCCCGCTCATCATCCTCATCTGGCTGGTCTCCGCGAATATTCGTTCTTTGCAGTGGAGCGCCTCCATCGCGATCATCCTCTCGATCGTCGTTTCGCTTCCCGTTCTCTTCATCGACGGCAGGAAAGAAGCGGCGGAAACCGGCGGAAAAATGCCCGTGATCGCCGGAAAACGCCTATTCGCTCTTATCGTCAATTCCCTGGAAGCCGGGGGACGCGGCTGTATCACGGTCGCCGTTGCCTGCTCCATGGCCGGCATCATCGCCGGCTGCATCACGGTGACCGGCCTCGCTTCGCGTCTCATCAGCGGCGTGATCGCGATTTCCGGCGCCATCGCCTCCCCCATGCTCGCAACGCTGATCGCGCTGTTCCTCACGATGCTCTGCTGCATCGTGCTGGGCATGGGCGTTCCCACCACGGCGAATTACTGCATCATGGCGCAGACCTGCGCGCCGATCCTCATCACGATCGGCGTGCCGAAGATCGCGGCGCACTTTTTCGTCTTCTACTTCGGCATCGTGGCGGACATCACGCCGCCCGTCGCGCTCGCGGCCTATGCCGGCAGCGCCATCGCGAAATCCGACCCGATGAAGACCGGCGTAAACGCTACAAAGCTTGCGATCGCCGCATTCATCATTCCCTACGTCTTCGCGCTGGAGCCCGGCCTGCTGTTGATGAACAACGGCTTCCTCAACGCCGTGCTGTCCATTGTCACCGCCGCCGTCGGCATGTTCGGCATCGCCGTGGGGCTTGAGGGCTATCTTCGCGGAAACGTGCACTGGCTGCTGCGCATCGTTTCCATCGTCGGCGGCCTGCTGCTGATCTATCCCGGCGTCCTGACCGACGTGATCGGCGTCGTCGCCGTCGGCGCTGTTGTGGCCGCGCAGCTGCTGCGCGCCAAACGCAGACCCGCAGCGGCGTAGCGCCCTTCCCGAAACCATCAGATGACAGGAAGCCCGGTTCGGACGGAACCGGGCTTCCTGTTGCATTTCTTGCGCAAATCGGGTATGATACTCGCAATGACCGAAAGAAAAGGAATTGCAAAATGGACCAGATCATTCAAACGCTCGCCAGGGAGCTTCAGGAAACCCAAACGCATGTGGAAAACGTCGTCCGCCTGCTGGACGAGGGCAACACCATCCCCTTCATCGCCCGCTACCGCAAGGAGCTGCACGGCGCGATGGACGACGGCAAGCTGCGCACGCTCTTTGAGCGGCTCGGCGCGCTGCGCAATCTGGAAAAGCGCCGCGAGGAAGTCCTCGCCTCGATCGAGGCGCAGGGCCAGCTCACCGACGAGCTGCGCGACGCGATCACGCGCGCCGCGACGCTGTCCGAGGTAGAGGACCTCTATCTCCCCTTCCGCCCCAAGCGCCGGACGCGCGCCTCGATCGCGAAGGAGAAAGGACTGGAGCCCCTTGCGCTGCGGCTGTTGGCGCAGGAGAAGGGCGACCCGGCTCCCGCTGCGCTCGCCGCGGACTTTGTGAACCCGGAAGCGGGGGTGGAAAGCGTGGAGGACGCCCTCGCCGGCGCCTCGGACATCATCGCGGAGACGGTGTCCGACGCCGCCGACGCGCGCAAGCTTTTGCGCGAGCGGCTGGAGCGCTTTGCAAAGCTCAAAAGCGTGCAGGCCGCGGAGGGGGACTCCGTCTATCAGCTCTACTATGACTTTGAACAGCTTTTGTGCAAGCTGCAGGGGCATCAGATCCTTGCGATCAACCGCGGCGAAAAGGAGGGATTTCTGAAGGTTTCCCTTTCCGTCGCGGACGGCGACGTGCTGCCGCAGCTCATCCGCCTGTTTGTGATCCCCGGACGCAGCGCCTCGGACTTCGTGCGCGCCGCAGTTGAGGACAGCTGGCAGCGCCTCCTTTTTCCGTCGATGGAGCGCGAGATGCGCAACTGGCTCACCGAGCGGGCGGACGACGGCGCGATCCGCAATTTCGCGCTGAATCTGCGCCCGCTGCTGATGCAGCCGCCGCTGCGCAACAAGGTCACGCTCGGCTTTGACCCCGGTTACCGGATGGGCTGCAAGCTCGCGGTCGTGGACGGCACGGGCAAGGTTCTCGATACGGCGGTGATCTACCCCACCGCCCCGGCAAAGCGCGTTGCGGAGGCGCGCGCCGTCATGGAGCGGCTCATCCGGGACCACGGCGTGCAGCACATCGCCATCGGCAACGGCACCGCTTCGCGCGAATCGGAGCAGTTCGTCGCGGAGATCTTGCGCGATTTTCCCGGCGTCAGCTACATGGTCGTCAGCGAGGCGGGCGCCTCCGTCTACTCCGCGAGCAAGCTTGCGGCGGAGGAATTCCCGGACTATGACGTGAACCTCCGCTCCGCCGTCTCGATCGCGCGGCGGCTGCAGGACCCGCTGGCGGAGCTTGTCAAGATCGACCCGAAGGCCATCGGCGTCGGGCAGTATCAGCATGATATGCCGCAGGCGCGTTTAAGCGACACGCTGGAGGGCGTCGTGGAGGACTGCGTCAACGCCGTCGGCGCGGACCTGAATACCGCCTCCCCCGCGCTGCTCGGCTACATCGCCGGCCTCACGAAGACGACGGCGAAGAACATCGTCGCTTACCGTGAGGAGAACGGCGCCTTTCGCAGCCGGAAGGAGCTTTTGAAGGTGCCGAAGCTCGGCCCGAAGGCCTATGAGCAGTGCGCGGGCTTTCTGCGCGTGCCGGACAGCAACAACGTATTGGACCGCACCGGCGTCCACCCGGAGAGCTACGCCGCCGCGGAGGCGCTGCTGGCGGCCTGCGGCTTTACGCTTTCCGATCTCGCAGCCGGGACGCCGGCAGGCTTGCCGGAGAAGGCCGAGGCGCTGGGGTACGCCGCGCTCGCCGCGAAATGCGGCGCGGGCGAGCCCACGCTCCGGGATATCACGGCGGAGCTGATGAAGCCCGGGCGCGATCCCCGCGACGAGCTCCCGCCCCCGATCCTCCGCGGCGCGGAGATCATGGAGATCAAGGACCTGAAGCCCGGCATGGTTCTGACCGGCACCGTGCGCAACGTCATCGACTTCGGCGCATTTGTGGACATCGGCGTCCACCGGGACGGGCTGGTGCACATCTCGCAGATCTGCGACCGCTACATCCGCCACCCCTCCGAGGTGCTCTCCGTCGGCGACGTCGTGCGCGTCGTCGTGCTGGAGGCGGACGCGCGCAAGGGCCGCATCAACCTCTCCATCAAGCAGGCGGGCAAGCTTTCATAAAAGAGTATGCAATTATGATGCCGCAAGCGCTAAGATGATGGTTGTAATCATCGGGAAAGCAGGCATTTGCGATGAAAGAAATCGAAGCGATCTTTATTGAACTGCTGCAGGACAAGAAAAAGCGCCTGTATCTGATCGGCGGCGCGCTGCTGGCACTTCTTCTGATCGTGCTCCTTCTCGTCTCCATTCTGGGCGGGAGCGGGCGAAAATATAATAAGTATTATAATGAGGCCGAGAAGGCCTATGTTGCGGGGGATTACGCTTCCGCAGAGGAAAAGCTGCGCCGCGCCATGGATCTGAAGAGCACGGAAAAGGCCTATCTGCTCATGGCGGACATCTACTGCGCGCAGGGGCAGACGGATCGCGCGATTCAGCTGCTGTATCTCGGCTATTCCCACATCGGCGGGGCGAAGATCGAAAAGCGGCTGGACGAGCTGAAAAACGTGCAGGGCTCGCCGTCGATCACGCCGATGCCGCAAGGGAGCGTCACCATCGCAGGAAACACGATGGACAGCAACGTGACCTCGCTTGTCCTGACCGGCACGCGGCTGAAGGAAGAGGACCTTTTGGCGATCTCCACCCTCTCTCGCTTGGAAAGTCTCGGCCTGTCCGATTGTTCGATCCGCAACGTATCGTTTCTGTCCGGTCTCAATTCGCTCACCTTCCTGCAGATCTCCGACAACAAGGTTGCGGATCTCACCCCGCTCGCCGGGCTGAAGGTCCTGAAAACGCTCTATATCGACAACAATCCGATCACCGATTTCTCGCCGCTGTACGGTCTGAGCGGTCTGCGGACGCTGAGCATGAAGGGCATCGACGTCACGCTCGACCAGCTTGACAAGCTGCGGGAAGCCCTGCCGGAATGCAGCGTGTATGCCGACGAGCCCATCAGCGAGGTGCGGGAGATCAAGCTCGGCGGAAAGACCTTCAACAGCGATGTGACCGAGCTGGAGCTCTGCGGGCTCGGGATCACCGACATCTCCGCGCTGAGCGAGTGCACGAAGCTGGAAAAGCTCGATGTGCGCGACAACGAGATCAGCGATCTGTCGCCGCTTGTCGATCTGCCGAATCTCAAGTGGCTTTGCATCTGGAACAACAAGGCGGAGGACATCAATCCCCTGCTGTCGCTGGGCGCATTGGAATACCTTGACGCCGACGGCAACCGGATCAGCGATATCTCCGTGCTGGAGTATCTGCCGCAGCTCCGCGAGCTTTTGCTGAATCACAACCCGCTAAGCAGCGTGGTGCCGCTGCGCAGCCTGAAGGGGCTGACGGAGCTTGGGCTGGCCGACACCGGGCTGGACGACGACGACCTGGATTCCCTCATGGGCATGACGGCGCTTCTGAAGCTGAACATCAAAGGCAACAAATCCATCAGCGCCGGAAAATTTGAGGAGCTGCAAAGCGCGCTGCCCAACTGCGAGATCAAGCATGACGAGCTGCTCTTCTCCCTGCGCCTCGGCGAACAGGAATACCGCAGCGACGCCGAGCGCATTGACGCGGCCTCCATGAACATCGACGATTTGAGCGGACTGGAGAAGTTCACGCTGCTGCGCATCCTCAACCTCAACGCAAACCGGATTACCGATCTTTCTCCGCTGGCCGGCCTGAGCAAGCTGGAGGAGCTCCGGCTCAAGAGCAACTCGGTGAACGATCTCTCTGCCCTGTCCAACCTGAAGTCGCTGAAGGTCCTGAACCTGCGCAGCAATGCCGTCGTTTCGCTCGCCCCGCTGGCCGGCTGCGACGCGCTCACCGATCTGGACCTGTGCGACAATCGCATCACGGACCTTACGCCGCTTTCCTTCCTCACGCATTTGGACACGCTGGATCTGAGCTATAATCAGATTACCGATCTTTCTGCGCTCTATTCTCTTTCGTCGCTCCGGCAGCTTGATCTCCGCGGAAACCCGCTGACCGAGGACGACATCGCCGCGCTGTCCACCGCGCTGCCCGGCTGTACGGTGTTCCACGACGCCGCCGGCGGCAGCCGGCCGACCCCTGCCAGCGGCAGCGATCTCAGATGAAAAAATGTTCGGGGCAAATACCTTTGCGGAATTTGCCCCGAACAATTTAATTGTAGCACGTTCACGTGCCAAATGCAAGTGGTTTCATTTTGTTGATTTCTTCCGCTTTTATTTCCGTGCCGCATCCTGTATAATATAACCAGCAAAGGCCCAAACACCGATGCGAAGGAGTGACACGAAGGCATGAAGTTCAATTTCATCGAAAAGAAGCTGCAGATCGACCCCGAAATCAAGAGCTATGCGGAGAAGAAGATCGGCAAGCTGGACAAGTTCTTCCGCAAGAGCAGCGACGCCACCGTTTCGTTCAGCACCGAGCGCGGCCGCTGCAGAGCGGAGGTCACGCTCAACAACAACGGCATGTTCTACCGCGCCAGCGAGCTGACCAACGACATGCGCGCTTCCATTGACAGCGCATGCGCGCTCATCGAGCGGCAGATCCGCAAGAACAAGACACGTCTGGAGAAGAAGCTGCGCGACGGCGCGCTGGAGCGCGAGATCAAGCCGGAATTCATTCCGGCGGAGGATTATGAGGAAAAGGACGATTTCCAGATCGTCCGCACCAAGCGCTTCTCCCTCAAGCCGATGACGCCGGAGGAAGCCATTTTGCAGATGAATCTGCTGGAGCACGAGTTCTTCGTCTTCCTCAACATGGACGACAACGACAGCTTCTCCGTCGTCTACAAGCGCAATCAGGGCGGCTATGGCCTGATTTCCGCCGCGGACGTGTAATCTTATATTGACGCTATCCGGTTTCTCTGTGTTTCGCAGCGTTCCCGGAGGTTGGGGCCGGCTCGCCAGGAGCCGGCCCCCTGTTTTTTCCTTGTCTGTTGCCCATGGACTGTGGTATACTGTCGAATATGCTTGAAACGGAAAGGCGGTGCGGCATGCTGAAGCTATACGGACCAAAGGCGGCGGAGCGGATCTTGCGCAGATATGACGGCACGATCCGCGCGGTCGCGGCGCGATACGCCCTGCCCGCGCCGTTTATTGACGCGCTGCTCTATACCGAGCTTGTCCGCATCGACCTGCTCGACCCGCTGGCAGACGCCGTGGTGGCGCTGAACCACCGCTTTGGCACGGCGCTGCTCGGCAAGCGGGACAGCTCGACGGGCTTCGGCCAGATTTTCGGCTTTGTGGCGATCAACGCCGCGAATTTTGCCGTCTCGCGCGGTCTGACAAGCTACGCTTCGCTCGGTCTGCCGAATCGGAAGCTCGATCCGGCGGACAGCGCGGATGTCCGTCTGGTTTGGCGCCGTCTCAACCGGGAGCCCGATTTCAACATTGAGCTGTCCGCGCTCAATCTGCTCGCCGCGGCCGAAGAGGTCACGGGGCGTATGGACTTCTCCGGCTTCACGCCGGACGAGATCCGGCGCGTCTATACCCGCTACAACGGCACCGTACCGCACATCACGCCTTACGGCGAGGAGGCATACCGGCACTATCTTCGCTATGCCGCTGCGCCGCGCGCGAAAGATTGACAATTCGGAGCTTGGGTGCTAGGATGGCTGCGGTTCCCCCATCATGCGGGTATGATGGAATTGGCAGACATGCAGGATTTAGGTTCCTGTGCGCAAGCGTTGGGGTTCAAGTCCCCATACCCGCACCAGGAAGAAATGAAAAGGCCGTTCCGAAAGGAACGGCGGTTTCACTGATTCTCGCCTTCGGCGAGCGAAATTGCTTCGCAACGTTA
>CAMJPK010000036.1 GCA_946407675.1 uncultured Clostridia bacterium | reverse complement strand
CTTGCGGTCGATGGGCAGCATCTCGAAAACGGCGGTACGGCCGCGGTAGCCGCGGTTATAGCAGTTGGGGCAGCCGGCGCCGCGGTACCAGGTCTCATCCGCGTCCTCGGGCAGGCCGAACTCGCGCAGCTCCTCCGGCGTGGGCTTGTAGCTTTGCTTGCAGTCCGGGCAGATGCGGCGGACCAGGCGCTGGGAAATGACGCCGCGCAGGGCGCTGGCGATGATGTAGGGCTCGCAGCCGATGTCGCGCAGGCGGTCGATGGTGCCGACGGCGTCGTTGGTGTGGATGGTGCTCAGGACGATGTGGCCCGTGATGGCGGCGCGCATCGCGATGTCCGCGGTCTCGCCGTCACGGATCTCGCCGACGGCGATGATGTCCGGGTCCTGACGCAGGATCGAGCGCAGGCCGCTGGCGAAGGTCATGCCGACCTTTTCGTTGATCTGCACCTGGTTGATGCCGTCGACATTGTATTCGACGGGGTCCTCCAGCGTCACCATGTTGACGTCCTCGGTGTTGAGCTGGTTGATCATGGCGTACATCGTCGTGGTCTTGCCGCTGCCGGTGGGGCCGACGAGCAGGAGCACGCCGTGGCGCAGGCGCAGCATCTCATCGTATTTCTCCAGGTCGGAGCCGGTGAGACCGACGGCGTCCTTTGTGACGCGGCCGCCCGATTTGTCCAGCAGACGCAGCACGATCTTCTCACCGAAGACCGTCGGCAGCGTGGAGACACGCATGTCGATGTCCTTGTCCTTGACGCGGACGTTGAAGCGGCCATCCTGCGGGATGCGGTGCTCCGCGATGTCCATGCCGCACATAATCTTTACGCGGGAGATCACGGAGGACTGGACGTTTTTCGGCACGTTCATGATCTTGCGCATGACGCCGTCGATGCGCATGCGGACCACAAGCTCACTCTCGCGCGGCTCCATGTGGATGTCGCTGGCGCGCTCGGTGATCGCGCGCTCGAGGATGGAGTTCACAAGGCGGATCGTCGGCGCGCTGTTCACGGGATCGTCGCCGAGCTGGTTGGTCGCGAAGGCGTAATCCGTCTGCGCGCCGGTGTCGCCGTTGGCGGCGGCCTCGCGCTTCATCTCCTCGATGGCCTTCGCCGCGCCCTCGTTGCTGTAAAGCACCTGGATCGAGTGCTCAATGCCGGCGGCCGTCGCCACAAGCGGGTGGATGCGGCGGCGCGTCGCGCGCTTGGCCTCCTCGATGGCGTAGAAGTTCAGCGGGTCGCTCATCGCGAGGTAGAGCTCATCCTTTACCAGCTTGAGCGGGACGATCTGATACTGCGAGGCGATGTTCTTCGGCAGCGCCTGCGCCATCTCCGTCGGGATCGAGACCTTCGTCAGATCGACGAATTCGATGCCGAGCTGCATTTGCAGCGCTTCGATGAGCTGGTTCTCCGTGATGATGTTGTTCTTGATCAGCACCGTGCCGAGGCGCTCCTTGCTGCCCTTCTGCAGCTCCAGGCCGCGGTTGAGCTCCTCCTCGGTGATGACGCCCGCTGAGATCAGCAGGTCGCCCAGACGCATATATGCCATGGCGGTTTCCCCCTTCGATGCGTGGTAAAGAAATGCGCTGTCAGCGCGGGAAAATCAGGCGTCGGAGATGCCGACGGTGTTCAGCGGCAGCACCGTGAAGTCGTTTGTCAGCAGCTCGCCCGAGGGCAAAAGGACGGAAAGCGTCACGTCATAGGACTCCACGTTTCCCTCCGCCGTGGGGTTCACCGTCACGACCACTCTGGCCTTGAGCTGATAGGCGGAATACGAGGAGCGGCCGACGAGCAGGTTCTCCGTTCCGCCGTCCTTCGGCTGGATCGCCAGATAGCCGTAAGTCTTGCCGTTTTTCGTCACCGCGTCTTTTGTCGCGACGACAAAGCGGCTGCGGTTATAATCGTCGTCATTGTTCTCGCTGGAATAGTTTTTGCTGAAAAAGGTATCCAGCTGCTTCTTCTCGCCGTCGGTCACGACGGTCACGGTGCTGCCGCCGCGGATGATGCTCAGCTCGTTGCGGATGATGCTCGTCAGCGTGCTGGTCAGCACCATGGACTCCGAGCGCACCATCGCGGCGTTGTACTGCCGCACGGCAAAGCTCACGCCCGCGGCGATGCCGGACGAGAGCAGCGCCACGATCAGCACGGCGAGCAGCGCCTCCGCGATGGAATAGCCGCCCTTCCCCCGCAGCCTTCGCAGCAATCCCGATTTCGGTTTTTCATTCATAGTAGTAGTAACCATTTGCAGTTTTGTGCAGCGCGGCGGAAACGCTGCCGGTTTTGTCGCCGATCGTGATATTCACGGCATACGCATCGTCGATCACTTCATCCGAACCAGCCGAAGCCGTGTCAAACGCCACGTCCTTGTTCTTGATCGCGTTGTTCATCCGCGCCGCCGCCATGACGGCCGTGGCCAGCATCAGGAAGCACAGTGCCATGATCAGGACCGCCACCAGCGTTTCCGCAATGCTCTCGCCCGCGTTTGCCCTGCGCTTCATTCCGCCGCCTCCTTCGCCGTGTTCAGCTGGATGTACACCCATTGCAGCGTTTCTCTTTGCGTCAGCGTGTACTGCTCGGTGACGCCTTCCGGCAGAGTTTCAGACTGCTGTGTCGTGGGTTGCTCGCTTTTCATCATGAATTCCCCGATGAGGTAAATCTTTTGGGAATCCGCTCTCCCGCCCGCGGGGGACAGCGTGCCGCTGAGCTTGTAATAGCTGTCCGCGTCGTTGCCGTCCGCGCGCTTCACCACGGTAAAGTCGTTCATCACCGCGGCGCCGAGCTGCGTATCGCCCGGCGTGACTGTAAGCGCATAGGCGCCGGGGGACTCGATCGCGGCGCGCAGCGCTTCACCGAGCGGGCCGGCGGCCGTCGGAACGGTCTGCGGAGCGGCGGGGACGCCGTCGGTCACGAGCGTCGTCGTCGTGTAGGTGACGCTCGAGGACAGCAAGCTCTTTTTCAGCAGCTTGGCCGCGGAGCTGACCGTGAGGTAGTCCTGCTCCTCGCTCTTGTCGTCGTGCACGCGCTTCGCCGTGGTGAACGACGCGCTCACGATCACGGCGCATACCATGGCCGCGACCAGGAACAGCAGCAGGGCCAAAAGGATCGTCGCGCCGCTGCGGCTATGCAGTTTTTGTTTTGCACGCTTCATGCGGCGCGTTCCTCCTTTCACCCTGTCCGGCCTACATACCGCGGCGCGGGCGTGTCAGCCAAACGTAAAGATCGTCTTTTCGATGAAGAACGAACAGGTCTTGCCGCTGCCGATCGCCCAGCCGCCGCTGTAGCCGAGCGCGTTGCTGGTAGCGCGGGCATACTGCGACTGCAGGGTCACACCGTCAATGTAAGACCACATCAGGCGGTTGTTGTATTCCGCAATGCCGTTGTTCACAAAGTACGGTTCGGTGCGGACCGCGAGCGTGTTGTTGTTATGCTCACGCAGGTAGCAGCCCTTGCAGTTGGTCACCCAGTAGCTCACGCGCGCGGGATCGTACTGCGACTTCAGATACGGAATGTTCTCCTCGTCGGCATAGTCGATGTACCTTGTGGTCCAGACCGCGGCGCGATTCTGCTCCTTGTCAAAGCCGAGGCAGACGGTATAGGCCGCGCCCGCTTCGTCGGAGAATGTGCCGCTGATCGCAGCGACCGTCAGCGAGCCGAAGCTGCCGTCGGTGTCCTTGTCCTTGTCATTCGTCAGCAGATACGCGCTGCCGTCGGCGACGGCCGCGATCAGGAGCTCGGCGCCGTCGTCCGTCCCGTCCGCTGCCAGCGCGGCGAGCGGCACGTAGGCGTCGCGCGTCCAGCGCGCATAGAGGCGCTGCGGCCCGTTCAGCGCGAACATGCCCTCATTCGTATAGCCCGCAACGTCCGCCACCACAGCGCCATCCGCGCCGAGGACCTGCACGCCGTCGGCCGACGCCTCGGTGTACCAGCCGTCCAGCGTCCAGCCATCCTTTTCCGGCGCCTGGTAGAGCGCCAGCAGGCTGGTGCCGTTGACCGGCAGATAGGTGCTGTCCGTGCCGTTTGCCGTGAGGATCAGGTCATAGTTGCCCCACTGGGCGTACAGCGTGATCTCGTCCTCGGTGGTCAGGTTCTTCACCCACTCGCCGTCCGTGTAGCCCTTGCCGCGGCCGTCCCGCTCGGTGTTCCAGCCGGCAAAGCGCGGCGCGGTGGCCGGGCCGGTAAAGGCGTTCGCGGGAAGCATCGTCTTGTCGCCCGTATCGCCCGCATATGTCAGCGTCAGGTCGGCCATCTGTCCGCGGCCGTCGCCGGGATCGAAGTGCACGGTATACTGCTTCGCCTCCCACTGGGCTTCCAGCGTCACGGGGCCGGTCACCGTCAGCGTGTCGCCCGGCTGATACAGGGTATCGCCCGCCAGCCAGCCGGTGAAGCGATAGCCGGGATAGGTGAACGCGCAGTCCGGGAGCGTGAGGTCGCCGCCGTTGCTGCCGAGGTCGTGCATGGTGCCGCTGCCGCCCTTTCCGTCAAAGCGGATCGTATAGCGCGTCGCCGTGTCCGCCTGCGCGGAGAGAATGTACTGCCCGTGTCCGTTGGCGTCGGTGAGCTTTACGGTCACGGTGATCGTTTTCGGTTCGCCGTCGCCCGTATAGCGCACCGTGGCGCCCCAGTAGGAATAGCTGTCGTCCGATTCGATGTCCGGCAGCCCGCCCGCCGTGCGGAAGAAGGAGACCGCGTAGTCCTGCGAGGGCGCGCCGCTCCCCTCTTCCGTCACCGTGACCTGGTCGATCGTGAACGCGTCAAGATCGCCGTCGTCCTTCGTGGCGAAGAGGAAGATGTCCGATCCCGTCTTGCCGGCCGGCGTGACGTCGCCGATGAAGCCGCCGCCGGTCACGGTCTTTGTGTCGTTGGTGCGCAGCGCCTCCTGCATGCTGCTCGCGTCGGCGTTCGAAAGGCCGATGTAGCCGAGCGTGCGCGCCGGAACGAAGAGGGTGTTCGTGAAGGTGCTGCCGTGGTAATCATAGGTATATGTCACGGTCAGCGTATACTGGCCGGGCGCGTATCCGGTGATCGTCCATTCGGACGGGTTCAGCGCGCTGCTCAGCTTTGCGCCGATGCGCGTCTGGTCGCAGTCGATGCTCCAGCTTCCCAGTTCGGATTCGGTGTAGTCGATCGGGGAAGTCCCGTCGGATACCGCTGTCACACGCAGATCCGTCTCCTCTTCATGGAAGAGCAGGATCTCAGCCCTGTTGCTCTCGAGGTGCAGGTTGCCCGTGATGCTGAGGATGAACGACGCCAGCGCGTTGCCGTCCTCCAGCGCAGTGACCGTGACCGCGCCCTCCTGCAGCGCGCGGATCGTCACATCATAGCATTTCTCCGCCGCGTTTTCGGTAAAGCCGAGAATCTGCACCTTGCCTTCCGGTTCCGTGCGGAACGTCAGCGTGCCGGTGACCGGGGCGGCTTTTGCATAGCTGAGCCGGAACACCTTTTCCGCATACGGACCTTCCGCCGGGATCGGATCGCTCAGATTCATTTCGGAGAACACATCGAGCGTGTCGCGGGCCTTGCCCCAGACATAGGAGTTGATCGGCCATGCGCCGTAGTGCACATTGACCTGGCGGTTGAAGGTCAGGTCCCGCTGCGTAAGGATCGTCGGGAACGGGTAGTTCTTGCCGACCTGCGAGGGATCGTCGGAAAAGCTGAATTTGCCCTCGATCGACGCGCCGTTGGGCTCCGTGACGGTGACCCAGCCCCACGCGTCGCCGAGCATATGGGTACCCGCCGCATCCGTCCAGCCGGTCACCATCTGCAGATTGCTCAGCTGCGCGGCGGTGACGCCGATGGGCGCGTTGGGTTCCTTCGCGCCGTTGTCGTTCTGGTTGTTCAGATAGGTCGTGAGGGATTTCAGGTTGCCGTTCAGGATATCCTGAAAATCCTTATCCGACATCTGCGCCTTCTTGCTGTTCTGTTTGAAGAAATACGTGAACGGCTTGTGAGTAATGCCCTCGTTGACTTCCTTCAAATAGAAGCAGTCCGTCAGATTGATCGCGGATTTTCGGTTGTAGCGGTCGCCCTTGTTGGCGACGTAGGACACCGCGCGGATCGTGCCCTCCAAATCCGGAAGCTCCACATAGGTATAGCAGTTGGACAGGTTTGCGGTGCCGTCCGGCGCGTTGCTCTCCTGATCCGTGAAGTTGGAGATGTTCGGCGCGTAGGAGCCGCAGACGATCCCCGCGATAAAGATGTTGGTGGAGTATCCGACGCCGCCCTTGTCTCTGATGGCAAAGCCGTTCTCGAACAGGCCAGGCTGCTCATTCAGCGCGGTGTCGGAAACCGAGATGCTGCCTCCGGTATAGCAGTTCGTCACCGCCACGGACTTGTTGCCGGGCGCGCCCGCGGACCCTGCGAGGCCGCCCGTGCGGATATAGCTTCCCCATGCCATGTGTCCGTTAAAATGCGTCGGATCGAGCAGGATCCTCGTGACGGCGGAGCATCGGTTCAGGTTCACATTGGCAAGGCCGATCAGACCGCCGATGTTGGCGGTGCCCGCGCCCTGCTGGTTGCTGCTGCGGTCGATGATCTGATACCCCGCAATGGCGCAGTTTTCGATCTTGTTCGTGATCTGGAAATTCGCGTCCTTTGAGAAGTACTCGTATGCGATGCCGATCAGGCCGCCGAGATTGTATGCGCCAACTTTCGAATCGAAATCGTTATACCCGGCGTCTCTTGTGTTCCGCTCGACGTAATGCTCGCCCGTGCTGGAATACATGACGATGTTCCGGATGTCCGCGCCCGCGGTCACGCCGAAGAGGCCGACCGTGAACGCCTTGGATTTGATATTCAGGTTCTGGATCTTATAGCTCTGCCCGTCATAGTTTCCGCCGAACCACGCGAACAGGATGTTCTGGTAACTGCCGTTGCTCACGGGCGTACTCGTCGCCATGCCCGCGATCGGCGTATGGGCAGCCCCGTCGCCGTGCAGATCGTGGCTCTGGATCCATGTGCGCGGCGGACGCAGCGCCTCGACGGCGTCGCGCTTCTGAATGCCCTTCGTCAGCTGCGTCGCGTACTGGAGGAACGGGAACTGCTTGTAGTTGCCGCTGTTCGGCTTTCCTTTCTCACCGAATACCAGCTCCGTACACGTCTGCGTGGCATAGTTCCAGTTGATGTACTGCAGCTGCTGTACGGAGCGGACCTCAAAGGGATTCTCGACGCTGCCGGGCGTCTTGCTGTAATCATAATAGTGGTCCGGATCTCCGTCATTTGCGGACAGCAGGATGGCGCCGGGCGCGTTCCTTCGTCCGATTGCGTTGGCGAAGAACGGGGTGATCTCATAGACATAGGGATCGCCGCCGTCGTAGGACAGGGACCACGTGCCCGTCTGCTGCTCGCCGTTGTCGAGATAGACATAGTCCTCATCGTCCGCAACGCGGGTGCGGTACGGGTAGAAGGTAAAGCCGGTGATCTGCTTGTTCAGCTCCTCTGCGACGGTCTGGTTATAGTTTTCCCTGCCGCTGTAGGCCAGGCCGCTGCTCTCCACCGACACCTTGGCCTCCTGCCCCTTCTTTACGTAGAAGCCGTAACCGTATTCGGTGATGGCGCCGCCGTCGTCATGGGCCGTGCAGAGATAGGTATTGGAGTCGAGGTTTCCGTCCGCCGTGCCGACATAGGTGATGCGGTAACCGTCATTGGAGCCGTGCTCCTCATGCTCCCAGTAGAACACACCGTAGGTGCCGAGCTGCGGCGCGATCTGCCAGTCGCCGTAATGCACCGCAGCGCCGTTGCGCCCGCTCACCACCGCACGGAAGGGATAAGAGCCGGTCGAATTGGGATGGTTGCGGCAGCCCGAAGCATACGCGGTCCTCGTCCGCAGTTCGCCGGACAGCTTTTCATAGCGGGCAGGCGATCCGGAGGTTTTGTTGGGGTCATGGTCGTTGCTGTAGTCCCGCAGCACGCCGGCAAAGGAATAGGTGCCCTCATCGAGATACCAGCAGTCCGTGACCAGACCGCCGGCCGGCGCGAAGGCATGGCGGCTCGTGGTCGAGGTCGCGATCATGGAGGTGGCGCAGTAGCTGCGGTTGATCTTACCGTCGTTGCGCCCGCCGAAGCCGGCGAGCCGGACGGTCCCGCCGCGGACGTCCACGGTCTCCAGATGGCCCAGCGCATAGCAATCGCGGATGCTGCCGTTGTTCTCGTTCCAGCCCGCAAAGCCGCCGACCGAAAGGTTGGCGAAGGTGCTGGAGATCGTGATGGACGGGCAGTCCGCCGCGCTGTTGTAGATCGTCGCGGTCTTGTCTTTTGTCAGGCCGCCGTTGCGCCCGACGAGGCCGCCGATATAGAGCGTGCTGTTATCGTAGGCGTGGATCATACCATCCGTGCCGGCGATGTAATAGCCCGCGACCGCGCAGTTCTGGATGCTGCCGGCGTTGTGTCCCGCCAGCACGCCCATACAGACCGTCTCATTCTCCCGGATCTGCGCCGTGCGCTGGACATAATAGCGCTCGGACGACGACGGCAGATAATCCGTCGTGATCACAACATTGGCCAGCAGTCCGGCGTTGAGGCCGAACATGCCGATGTTCGATTCCTTGGTGCCCTGCGCGATGAAGCTGACGTTTGTGATGAGATTGCAGCGGCCGTCATAGGTGGCGACGAACGCACCGCCGTTTCTGCCGATCGGCTCCTGCCAGCGGACCCGGCTCAGCTCATTGGCAAAGCCGGTCCAGTCGTAAAGCGCATAGTCCATGTCGCGCTCCTGCGCGAAGGTGACGGTGACGGCCTGCCCGTCGATCGTGTTGATCGTCGCGGCGCGGTAGAAGCTGTCGTAATACTTGCTCAGCGCATACAGGTGGCGCGGCGTGCGGATGCTGACGATCTCGCCCACCTGCTCCGGCATCTTCGGCACATTGTCGGTCTCGTTGGCCAGCTGGCCGACGGTCTTCGCAAAGTGCGGGTTGAAATAGTAGGTCTTTCGGATGTCGCCGTTATGCTCCGTGTGCGTCGTGAGCGTGATCTTCTGGTAGTACTCGCCCGGATCGAAGCCGTACCCACCGTTCGGCGCGGCATTGACGAGCTCCGCCGGCAGCGGATAGATGTCGTACACCGTCCCATCCGCTGCGACGACCTGATAGGATCGGGCGTTCAGGTCAATCGTGCCATCATAGGTTCCGTTGATGTTGAATGTGATCGATTCCGGGGCGATCTCGCCCGGCCCGCGCTTGAACACGACGCCGTAGCCGTCGCCGATCACGGCGACCGTATCCTTGAGCGTGGAGGTCACGCTGGCGCCGTGGTAGCCGTAGCTGTTGTTCAGATACTTTTCAAAATAGACCAGAGACGCCGGCTGGAAGGGCGCGGCCCAGTCGCCGTAGTGGCGGCTGACCTTCAGGCGCGGATAGATGTAGTTATCCAGCGACTGCCCGCGCAGGTTGTAGGCCATCGTGCCCGTGGTGCTCGTCTGGAACGCATCGCTGAGCTTCGCGCACAGCGCGCTGCTTGTCATGCCTTCCGTGATGGAATAATCGCCGAGCTCGTCGGAGCGGCGGTACACCTGCGTACCCCCGCTTCTTGCCACGTCATAGACCGTCGGCCCCGCCATGGAGGAGACCGTGTAACTGGCGGACGCGCGCTCGATCGTGCCGTTCACCAGACCGGCGGCCGAAGCCGTCGCCGTCTGGAAGCCGGCAGCATAGCAGTTCGTGATCTCCTCTACGCTGCCGTCGCCGACCATGCCGCCGGTGCGCGGACCGGTGATGTAGCTGTCGGCATAACTCGTGCGCACCGTCAGCGCGCCGCCGTCTTCGACCCGCCCGACGAGGCCGCCGGATACGCTTGAAGCGGAGAGCACCGTTGCGGCGAAGCTGTCCGTGATCGTGAGCGCGCCGCCGTCAGCGACCTTGCCGACAAGGCCGCCGGTCACGCCGCCGCTGATCCATGTGTATTTGTCGCTCTTACCGAGGTAATCCGCGCTGTCAAGGTAGACGCCGCAGTTCGTGACGGCGTTGTCCGCGCCGTTCACCGTGCCGACCAGCGCCGCAGACACCGCGCCCCCCTTTACCATCGTGCCGGACAGGCGGATGTTCTCCAGCGTCGTATCGCCGGAGATGTCGGCAAAGAGCGCCGCGCCGTCTCCCTCGGTATACAGTCCGAGGATGCGGTTCTGGCAGCCGTTGTAGCGCGTCAGTTCCCCGTTGCTGACGGGCTTGAACACAGGCGTCCCGCCGGTCGTCCCGTTGAAATAGGACAGTCCGTATGCGCTTTGCGCATCCAGCCATTCATCCGACTTGAGGTTGATATCCGTCCGCTGCTGCGCCGTTTGGATTCGGAGCTGATCGAGGTGCTTGTTCAGGCCGGAGGATTCGTCCAGATTCTGAAGATGCCTGCCGCAGGTGATGACCGCAGTGCTATGGTCGCTTCGGTCGTCAAACAGGCTGTTGGCGCCGACGTTGTCCTCCACGGTGCCGGGCTCGACCGTGCCGCTTTTGCCGCGGACGGTCAAACGGAACGTCAGCTTGCTGCCCGCAACCAGCTTCTCCCCCTCGTTGTGGCCGCTATTGCTTCCGTAAAGCTGTTCAAACCGCGTATTCGTGTCGCTGAGGTCGTCCAGCGTGACGGTGACCGAGCAGCTCAGACCGTAGATATTCTGCTGGTTCTTGAAGAATTTCTGCGTATAGGCGTGGCCGAACTCGTCGAAGATGGTGAACTCAAACGTCAGCTCCTCGCTGCTGCGCGGCTTTTCGCAGTACAGCTGCGCCGACAGCACCTCGCCCCTGTTCAGGGTGATCTGCGGCGACAGCGACACGCTTGCGCCGGTGTCGCTCCTGCTTTCGTCTCCGCCGTAATAGCCAAGGCCGGCGTTTTTCGCCCGGAAGCGCTGGCTGCGATCGCGCAGATCAGGGTTGTTGGAAAACGCCTCCGTAAGGTATGTAAAGAAGTTGTTCTTCTTTGTTTCCCAGTAAAAGACGGCGTGGACCTTCCCGTATTCCGGCTGGTATTCAATGATCCAGTTGGCGCCGAGCAGCGCGGGGTCCACGACATCCGGATTCATCATGGCGCTGTCGGCGGTCAGCTCCGCGCTGGACAAATAATAATAGTTGTTCCTGATGCTTCCGCTCTCGTCTCTCGGCGGGATCGCGTCCGAGGGACAGTCGGGCAGACGATACGCGGCGGCGGACTGATACAGCTGCGCGTTTCCGCTGGCGCGCAGCTTGGCAAGCTGGTTCTGCGCCGCGACATAGATGATCTCCGCCTTGGCGTCCAGCTCCTTCTGCCGCAGGTCCTTTTGCGTTTTGATCAGGTTCGGGATCAGCAGCGCAAGCAGAATGACCAAAATGGCAACAGCCAACAGCACCTCGGCCAAAGAGAAGCCGCGGCGCTCGGCAAGTTTTCGTTTGCAGGCGGTCAAAATGCTCAAGCTTATGTTCCCCTATTCTTGACGGGCAGGTCGGAAAACGATCCGTTGATCCTATGATATGCACGAAGTATATACTCTATCAAACTTATATAATAGCGTATCATTTGCCGTTTGTAAAGGTTTTTGGGAAGAATCGTCGAAAATTATGTTAACTACCCATGCCGAGACACGGCAAGAAAGAAGGACGGCGGAATGATCCGCCGTCCAAAGTGGAATTATGTGGGATTCAGGTCAGAGCGACGCGAACTTTTCCGCACCGCTTCGCTTCAGCCAGCCGTTCAGCAAACGGCACAGCAGCGCGAAGACCACGATGCAGCCGAGGAGATAGTACTGCGCGGGGCAGAACTTGCGCAGCAGGAAGTAGAGGCCGACCACGGCGCCGGCTATGAACCAGCCGCCGAAGATCACCACGACCACGGGCATGCTCTGTTTGATCGGCACGGTCTCGTTCGTCCACGAAAGGTTGGGGCGCAGCAGGTTCAGCGCCAGGCCCAGCGAGCCGAAGAGCATCGTGGCGAGCAGGGACAGTACCGCCGCATAGACGGCAACGGAGAAATCCAGCCGCAGGACGAAGGCGAGCGCGGCGGCGCAGAGGAGCGTCGGGCCGGCGCAGAGATACAGGTGCATCCGCAGCTTGGCGGTCAGCACATCGGAAGCGTTCACGGGGAGCGACTGCAAAATCCAGATCGTCTTACCCTCCAGCGAGATGCTGGGCGCGCTGATCGGGTTCAGCGCGGCCATCAGGATCACGGCGCCGCACAGGAGCACCGGGAGCGCGGGGATCAGGCCGGGCATGGTCTGCGCGACGCGCTCCACCGCGCCGCGCACGGCGTCCGCCTTGATGAGCGCGGCCACGGCGGCGGCCAGCAGCAGCACCAGGCCGAGGCCGCAGTTGAGCATGTAGGTGGGGCTGGCGGTAAAGCGCTTGAACTCCCGGCGCAGCAGCGCGGCGGGCGCGCCGGAGGCCTTCTGCACGGTCTGGGTGCGGTAGTCCGTTTTCTTCGCGCCCTCGCCGCGGTTCATCGTGACGATGCGGATGAAGCTGCGGGACATGATCCAGACGCACAGCGCCGTCAGCACCAGCGCGATGGCGGCAAAGGCCAGCAGCGACAGTGCGTCGCCCTCCGCGGCGCGGCCGAAGGCATAGATCGGGTAGAGCTTGCGCATGCCGCTGTCCAGCTGCTCCGCGTGCTCCGTGATGTGGCGGATCACGGTATTGACGCGGAAATAGATGACATAGTAGAGCACGATGAGCGCCAGCGACAGAATCACGGTGATGAAGCTCTTGTTCTTCAGCCGGGCGGCGATCAGCGCCACGATCCAGCCGAGGAAGCACGTCAGCGCCAGCACGACGAGGCCGAGCAGGATCGTCAGCAGGATCTGGGAAATGAGCGGCCACACGCCGGAGGCATTCAGCTGTCCGGCGACGATCGTCGGGACCATGAGGATGCAGGTGTAGAGCATGCCCATGGCGTAGACGCCGAGCATGCGCACGAGCAGGATCCGCCGCGGCGGGATCGGCATGGCCAGCAGCAGCTCGTTGTCCTTGGCGTGGTAGAGCCCGGCGTAGGTGTTGAACACACTGCCGAAAACGCCGAAGGCCAGCGCGACAAGCCCCATGAGCGCATAGTAGAGCCAGCCGTAGCCCATCGGGATCAGCGCGCCCGCGAGGGACTGCGCGAGCATGAAGAACATGAACGCCAGATAGACAAACAGCACGATATACAGGATGATAAAGCCGATCGTCCCCGCCTTGGAGCGGTTTTTCCCGGTCTTTTTGTTCTGGAAGTAGAACGCGTTCAGCTCCAGGAACTGTTTTCTAAGCAACGCTTTCAGCATGGCTCATTCCTCCAGCTCGAGGAACACGTCCTCCAGCGAATCGTCGCCCTTGACCTCCTCCATCGTGCCGGAGCGGATCAGCTGCCCGGCGCGGATGATGGCGATCTTGTCGCAGAGCTTCTCCGCGACCTCCAGCACGTGGGTGGAGAAGAAGATCGCGCCGCCGGCGTCGCAGAGGTCGCGCATGATCTCCTTCAGAATGTGGCTGGCCTTCGGATCGAGGCCGACGAAGGGCTCGTCCATGAGGATGAGCTTCGGATCGTGGATGAGCGCGGAGATGACCGCCAGCTTCTGCTTCATGCCGTGGGAATAGGACGAGACCGCGCTGCCGAGGTCGCCGCTGAGCTCGAAGGTCTCGGCGTAGCGGTTGATGCGCTCGCGCCGCGTATCGGCGGGCACCTCAAAGATGTCCGCGACAAAATTCAGATACTGGATGCCGGTCATAAAATCATAGAGGTCCGGGTTGTCCGGTATGTAGGCCAGCAGCTTTTTGCACGCCAGCGGCTCGGTTTTGACGGAATGGCCGGCAATCGTGATCTCGCCGCTGTCGAACTGCAAAATACCGACCACGCTTTTGAGCGTCGTGGTCTTGCCCGCGCCGTTGTGGCCGATGAAGCCGTAGATCTCGCCCGGTGCGATGTGCAGCGAGAGATCGTCCACCGCCTTCTTTTCTCCGTAGGTCTTGGTCAGATGGGAAATATTCAGCATGTATTTTCGTACCCTCTTTCTTTCACGTAAACGTTTACGCATGTACAAAATATACCTTCTAAGTTGGAAAAGGTCAAGTATTTTCGTACGGTAAATCAAAAATGCTCTGTGTGGAAGGGCGGCGGCTCCGCTTCGGAGCCGCCGCCTTTGGAAGCATTTGGTTTTATGCGCGTTCCAGCGGGATGTCGTCCAGATTCACGGACTTCTCCGTGGAGATCTGTTCAAAGGTTTTTGCTCGGAAGCCGGGCGCGGAGATGGTCAGCGCGTAGGCTCCGCCCGTGGGAAGGTCGCGGAACCAGAAATCGCCGTAGCTGTCCGTTTCCGTTTCGAGGGTCTGCCCCTCCCCGGTCAGGACGCACTTCGCGCCGATGACGACCTCCTTTTCGACGGGGTCATAAACGGTGCCGCCGATGAACTGCCCCGGGATGTTTTTATACCAGATCTTGCCGCCGGGCGTGAGGGGCTTTGCGCCGACGAGCTGCTCTTGCAGGTCTGTCTCCTCCCCGAAGACCATTGCGTCCGTCGGGCAGGCCTCGACGCAGCGCGGTTTCGATGCCGCCCCGTGGTCCAGCAGGTGCGTACAGCCCGTGCACTTCTGCGCGATGCGCAGCTTGTCGTTGAAGAAGATCGCGCCATAGGGGCAGGCGCGGATGCACTCGCCGCAGCCGGCGCACTTGGCCGGGTCGATCAGCACGAAGCCGTCTTCGCGCCGGGTGATGGCCTGCGTGCGGCACACGGCCATGCACCTGGCCTTTTCACAGTGGGCGCACATCCGGGGAATATAGTGGATCTTTACCTTCGGGATGGTGCCCTGCACATGCTCGGTGACGCGGCACCAGAACTGGCCCGTCAGCGGCTGGGGCGCGGCATAGGGCGTCCAGTCGTTTTCGCAGTGCTCGTCCTTGCAGGCGAGCTGGCAGTTGTAGCAGCCGGTACATTTGCCGACGTCGATCAGAAAAATCTTGCTCATGCTCTCTTAACCCTCCTTGCGCTCCGGGTCGCCGCCGATCAGCCAGCCGTCCAGACAGACGCCGGCGTCCGGGTCCACCTTGCGGGCAAAGGCCTCGGGGTAGTCGCGCTTCCACGCGGCCCACTCCTCGTCCGTGACCTTCTGCACGTCGCACAAAAAGCCGGAGACGGCCATGCCGGTGGCGTTCTTGCTGGTGGTGTTGGTCGGGGTGATGCAGTTGATGGCGCCGCCGCGGTCGAGCCAGCCGGGGATGATCGGATCGAGGCGGCTGCCGTGGTCGACGTAGCAGGTGCGGTCGATGAGGCGCTCGGTGACGTAGGCGCCGCAGAGCACGATGCCGCGCTCGTTGAACACCTTGACGATGTCGCCGTGCCTGATCCCGCGCTTTTCCGCCTCGCGGACAGACAGCCAGCAGGGCTCGTACTGATAGCCGTCGGCGCCGCGGATCTTCATGGTCTCCACCTCGCGGTTCCAGACGATGTCGTCGCACTGGGCGTGCATGCGCCAGCGGCCGTGGTTGGAAACGCACAAAAGCGGGTACTTCTTTGCGCGCTCGGAGGAAAGCCGCTCGTCGTGGCTCTCCCCCGCCTCGATCCAATGGGGCACCGGCGGGCGCTCGGGATCGTCGGGCAGGTACTGCGCGATCTCGGTGGAGTAATATTCCAGCTTGCCCGTGGGCGTGGAGAGCGGGTTTTTCTCCGGGTCTTCATAAAAGCCGATCAGCCCGGCGGGCAGCGCCTCGTGCTCTTCCTGCGGCTTGCAGGGCACGACGAAGATCTTGCGCTTTCGGAATTCCTCCCAAGTCATATAGTCCTCGCAGCCGGTGGCCTTGTAGAAAAAGCGCACGCGCTCCTTCTCGCTCATGTTGCCGGTATAGGCCGCGTAGTACTCCGGCCCGAGCTTCTCGGCCACCTTCGCGCAGACGTCAAAGTCGCTCAGGCTCTCGCCCACGGGCGGGCAGCAGGGCTCCTCAAGGTAGATCGACGTAAACGCGCCGGAGGACATGTCGTTGCCGAGGTCGTTCATCTCGTGCTTCGTGACGACGGGGAAGATGATGTCGGCAAAATAGCAGTCGTTTTCCAGCCAGGGGTGCTGCGCGACGATACATTCAATGCTTTCGTCGCGGAAGGCGCGCTGGGTCAGGTTGCCGTCGTTCCAGCAGGTCACCTGGCAGGGCGCGTCCGTCCAGATCATGT
>CAMJPK010000035.1 GCA_946407675.1 uncultured Clostridia bacterium | reverse complement strand
CCGCCGAGGGCGAAGCGCCTGCCGAGGGCGAAGCGCCCGCCGAGGGCGAAGCGCCTGCCGACGGTGAAGGAAACGGGGAAACGGCGGATGACGCCGCTGCAAAGACGCAGCCCGAAGCGGATTTCCACAGCATGGATAACAAGCTGTTGGGGGATCCCGAGACCCCCTATGTGCGTTTCCCGACGATCGCGAGCGCGGCGCTGAAGTGCGGCTTTGCCGGTGGGCTCGTCGGCTGGACGGACGGCGCGCAGATCACGCTCGGCGATACCGTGGCGGTTTCCGTCACCAACGCGACAGACGCCGTGACCGGCAAGTTCGCCGCGGGCGGCGCGGTCGGCTATGCCGACAACACGACGGCGGCGACGATCCTGACGCTGACGGGCAGCGCGGCGCTCACCGTGAGCGGCAAGGCGCAGGCCGAGCTGTATGCCGGCGGCGTTTACGGCTATTATGCCAGCACCGGCGCCGCGACGAACGGCAACATCACCAAGGGCACCGGCGCGATCACGCTGAGCGGGACCTTTACCGCCACGAACGCCGCGTCCTATGCCGGCGGCGTGTTCGGCTTCTACACCGCGAGCGCCGGAAAGCAAACCTACAATCTGAACGTTTTCACGATCAACAAGCCGACGCTGAGCAGCGGCAACACCGGCGGCGCGGCGGGCGGCGTGATCGGTTATCTGACCGCGCCCGCGGACGTGGAGTTCGACGGCGGCAATTACGCTGCCGAGACCTTCCACGAATCGAAGTTCACCGCGGGGAAGAACAAGGGCGGAATCGTCGGCACATATATCAATGCCGGCGCGCTTACCAACACCATGTCGATCCATGACGCGCGCGTCAAGGTGTCCGCCAACAAGCGCAACAGCAATGAGGTCTCTTCCGCGTGCCTGATCGGCGCGGTCGTGACGAACCCGGCGTACATTGCGGTCAAAGACGTCACCGCGGCGGCTGCCGCCGGAGACGAGTGGATCGGCGGCGGCATCGTCGGCGATCTTGGGAATGCCGGCTCGTTTTTGGATGTGTCCGGGACCGTCACCGTCACCGGCAAGGTCGGCGGCGGCGTGGTCGGCAATATCGACATGGGTGTACTGCGCCTGCAGGGCATCACGGACGTGAGCGCCGTCGACACGACGAAGGGCGGCCAGATCGTCTGCAAGATGGACCGCGGCCTGGTCTACGCCCTCGGCAGCGGCAGCGATTACACCGCGGCTGGCGGCGAAACGCCCGCGAGCGGCTGGACCCTCAAGCGCAAGGGCAGCGGCAATCTGGACGACATCTACAGCTGGGGCGAGGTCGTGCGTCTGAGTGCCGCGAGCGGCCTGACGGAGACCGGGGAAGACGGCCTGTTCACCGTCGATCCGACGAACCACACCGTGACGGTGAAGAAGACGGTCGCGAGCGCGGAGACGGCGACGATCTCGATCGGCTCGAAGACCGACTTTGCCAAGGCAGCCCTCAACATCCAGCTCAATACGGCCGCGGGCGCGGGCGCGCTCCTGTTTGAAAGCGACGTGCGCAGCGCCGCGCTTCTGAGCAAGAAGATCGAGCTGACGGCGGACGTGTCCCTCGCCGGGACCGGTTTCATCGGCTTTACAAGAGACGACGGCGCCAACGACGCCTTTACCGGCGAGTTCACCGCCGTGCACGACACCGACCAGAGCTATACCCTGACGCTCGCGACCGGCGAGCCCTACGGCATGGTCGGCGACGCTGTTGCGACAACCGCGCCGCACAACGGCGCGATCTATTCGCATCCCTATGTCGGGCTCTTTGCCGAGGCCGGCGGCGGCAGCACGCACCGGATCGACTATGTCACGGTCGCGGGACATATGTACGATTACCCCACTGTCGCGTCAAGCCGCGTGGCAGGCCTTGTCGCCGAGGTCAGCGGCGCGCTGACGCTGGACCATGTGACGACCGCGCAGACCATACACGGCATGGGCAGTGTGAACGCCGCCATCGGCGGCGCGATCGGCGCGGTGGACGCGGCAAGCGCCGCGGTGACCGTCTCCGAAAGCAGCTTCTGCACCTCCATGCAGGACGCCGGAACGGCGGCCGGAAACAACAAATCCGCGGATGTCGGCGGCGTGATCGGCTGCGTCCGCTCCGCGGGCAACGCGCTCACGTTCACGAACGTGACGCTCGGCACGACGACCGGAGACAAAACGCAGTCCAACGTCGCGCGCTACGGCGGTCTGGTCGGCAGCATGACGGCGACGAACAGCGGAAACCGCAGCGTCAGCATCAACGGCGTGACGGTGGCCGGTCTGGACGTCCGGATCCAGAACGACAAGACCAACGACCGCGGCAACGGCGTCGGCGGCCTGCTGGGTTACGCGTGGCTGAACGCGGACGTCACCGTCGCAAGCTCCGACAAGCTGCAGATCGGCCCGAGCGGCTCCAACGCGCCCAGCTTCTCCGTGACGGCGGGGACCTGTGCCAACTACGGCGGCCTCGTCTACCGCGCGACCGGCTATTGGGACATCGCGGGCCTGGAGCTCACAGCCGCGAGCTTCAGCGCGACCCCGACCGGCGGCAGCTTCGGCATGCTGGTGAACGACGGGACCTACGACGGCAGCCCGGCCTCCGCGCTGTATCTGGAGCTCAAGCACAGCGACTGCACGAATTACAAGATCGCGGACGCGGTCATCACCGACACGTACGCAGCCTTTGACGAGATCGTGGCGTACAGCGCCTTCCCGGACAAGAACATCGTCGATAACGGGCAGGCCGTCGTATCCGTCGCGACGACGGACGGCAATGCGCTCGTCATGACCGGGGAGGGCTGCAACACCTATCAGAACCAGACGGCCTTCGGCAGGACCGCCGCGCTGCACAGCCATTCCCGCTACTATTATAATCTTGACCAGCTCCGCGCCGCGGCCTCCCCGAGCAACGGGCAGAAGCTGCTGCTCTGGAGCTTGAACCAGTATGCCCATACGAGCATCAAGAACAAATTCAACGGCGGCTTCACGGGCACCACGATCAGCGGCGACTGCGACATGGCCGGCCTTTCCTACTATCCTGTGAGCGCGGACAGCGTGACGATCGCAGCCGGGACCTCGATCAAGTTCTACAACGCCGAGATCGAGGCCGGGGAAGCGACGGCGGCCGAGGCGGATTACGGCGACAACTACACAGACACGCTCGTCCGCTCCACCCGCACGGCGACCCAGCACCTGCTGATGCACTCCGGCATCCTCTACGACGCGAAGGATCTCACCGTCAACGGCCTGACGCTCAAGGGCAGCGTGGGCATGACCTCCGGCGTGACCGGCGTGAAGGACGGCTCCGGCTTCCTCATGCGCGGAACGCTGCACGACAAGAACGCGACGGGCAGCAGCTCCTTGGTCCGCGACATCGTCCTCGCGGGCGCGGCGGTGCAAAAGGGCACGGGCGTCAACAACGACATCGGCGACGACTACGCGCCGCTGCTCATCAACAAGCTCGGCGACGTGACGGTGGGCGAGTATATCGCGAAACCCACGAATCTGACGGTCAGCGGCGTCACGGTCGACCAGAGCGACGCGACCGACAAATACGCCGACAACGCCAAGGCCGCATCCAGCCTGATCGGCGACGCGGTCGGCGAGAAAATGACGCTGACCTTCTCCGGCGTCAGTCTGGACGCGCGCAAAACCGAAAGCGCCGTCGACGCCGGTTTGGACACCGCGTACGGCACCAAGCAGTCGCTCTTTACGCGTGCGACGCTGATGAACAAGTTTGAGTATTCCGACACGCTCTCCTCCGGCAGCTACAACTATAGCCATGCCGAGGACTGGGGCGTCGGCGCAAAGCGCGTGACCTACGGCCTGGAGATCAGCGGTTCGACCGAGTACAGCCGCTTCATCCAGAACGAATACATCGACAGCACCACCGATACGCCGAAGTATACAAACCCGACGGCTGCAAATGGGGGCGCCTACGACTTCAACGTGCCCGCCACCTGGCTGCCGTATGTCTATACCGGCTTCAACGCGACGAACCACACCCACGAGCTGACGGTCAACCAGAAGCTCAAGACCATCACGGGCGGCTGCGGCAAATGGGACGATCCCTATCCGATCGGCGACGATGAAACGCTTGTCACGATCGCGAAGATCATGAACGGCACCGCCACGCTCACGAACACCTTCACCTGGGTCTTCCCGAGCGATCTCGACCCCAACACGGCGCACGGCAGCGATCCGAAGAACTGCGCGACCTATACATATTTACCCGACGGAGACAACAGCAGGTTCCAATGCGCCGGGAAGTCGGACATCTCCCTTACGGACGCCCGGAAGTATCTGGCCGGCGCTTACTATCAGATCACCGCCGACATCACGATCCCCGCCGACTCCGGCTTCACCGGTCTCGGCTCCGAGGGCAGCGAGTCCAACGCCAGCGAATACGCGTACGCCTTCCGCGGCATGATCGACGGGACCAAGAGCGCGACCGAGAGCTGGACCGTCACCAATCAGACGCAGTATCCGCTGATCGCGAGTTCCAACGGCTGCGTCGTCAAGAATCTGAACGTCGTGACGGACGCGAACGTGTCGATCTCGGTGAACAAACACGCGTCCGACAACAAGAAGCTGACCTTCAAGTATAAGCGGGATGCAGGCGATATGCAGGAATACGGCGCGCTGATCGGCAAGGTCATGGGCGGCGACACCTTCATCGACAACGTCGGCGTCAGCTTCGCGTCCGGCAAAACGGTTACATTGAGCGGCACCGCCGCGCGCCTGATCCCCGTCGGCGGCTATGTCGGCGTCGTCGTCAACGGCGGCGTGGTCTTCCGCAATATGGACACAGCGACCCGCGCCGGGCTGACGGACGCCGTCTGCGGCGGCGTCGTCGACGACGCCGCAGATAACACGGACAACGGTTACCTCTATGTCAATCCGATCATCGGCCGCGTGATCGCGGGCTTCGCGCTTTCCGAAACCGTGAAGATGGACAACGGCAGCAAGAACTATGACATCCCGCAGCTTGATCCGAGCTCCGCGGATAAGCTGGCGGTCACCTCCGATACCGTCACGGTGAACGGCCCGCAGTCGCTCTGGGTGCTCGCGGCGATCGTCAACTCCGGCGCGAGCGCGGCGACGGGCACGACGGCGAAATACGATGCGCTGTCCGACTACTGGCAGGGCTGGCGCAACTACTGCGCGGCGCGCGAGGGAACGACGGGCAACTATCTTGCAACATACTCCAAGAGCAGCGACAGCGTGGCCGTGACGCCGTACATCATCAGCGCCTATACCAATAACAGCACCAGCGCGGGCAACGCACGCACGATCGGCGGAAAGAGCAACTGGGACCTCGTATTCGCGGCCGACTGCGACATGTCTGCTTACGGCGGTTTCCGGGGAATCGGAAGCATTTATAAAGATGATGGGAAGCTCACCATCCGCGCAGATAAGATCTACAGCGAGATCGAAGACGAAAACGACACGCCGAAGCTCATCAAGCACAATACGAGATACCTCGAGTACGACATTGTAAACGAGAACTATCAGGCGTTCGAAAAAGCCGGCTTCGGCATCCTCAACAACTTGAAGCAGGCAGCCGACATTGAAGACCTGTACATCGGCGGGACCATCGTCTACGATAAGTACAGGGCAGACACGGGTGCGGCGATTACAGGCAACAACTCCAAAAGCTTGACAGACCCGGATTTTGTCGGCGATTCTGCACATCGGGGACTCAGCGTCGGCGGCGTCATCGGCCTGAACAACTATAACGGACTCAAGCTCACGAATGTGCAGATCAAAGGCGGCCTTACCATTCAGTCGATCCGCTATGCCGGGGGACTTGTAGGAATCTCGAACAACAGCTTTACGGTAACGAACTGCGGTTCCTACGATTCTGACAGCAAGATCCGGATCGAGTCCGGCTATGTTGCCGGCGGACTGGTCGGCAGATGCTACGGCGACAAGAACAACAAAACCATCACCGTAACGATCACCGGCGACGCAACGAACACAACGTATGTGTATCTGGACCGGATCGGAACGCTTGACAGAAAAACTAACCTGGGCACCTTTGACGTACAGGGCGGCGGCGTCGTCGGCTACGCGCAGGAAGGCAATATCTATATCAGCAATATGACCGTGGTCGGCGGCAGCGTCGAGACGGGATTCACTACAAGCAATCAGAAAGCGCACATGGGCGGCATCATCGGAGATCCTTGGAGTGAGTATACGACAGAAATCACGAACTGCCACGTCAGGAACGTCTCGATCGCCGGCGTCATGTCGGCCGGCGGCATTATCGGGAAAGCGAATCTGGGCGTGACCATTTCCAACGTCTCTGTGATCAATGATTCCGGTACAACAAAGACCATCACAGCTATCAACAGCGCCGGCGGTATCATCGGGAAGATGGATTCTCACAACGCTGCGATTGATAAGGCCGTAGTAACGGGATACACCATTCAATCCACAAACACAGGAAACTACAACTATAACTCAGCGGGCGGCGTAATCGGCTTTTCCGTAAACTCGAGTTATACGTCCTCCATGAAGAACATCATTGTTTCCGATTGCGAGATCCGTACAAACAACCAGACCGGCGCCGCAGGCGGGCTGGTCGGCTATGACGACGCAAAAACGCTGAACGGCTACAACATTCTTGTCGACAGCGCTTCCGCTATAAACGCGAATTCGAAGGGCAAGGCAGGCGAGCTGGTGGGCTACAACAACAGCAAGCCCATCAAGCTGGTAGGCGTTTCGGTGCAGCATCCGACGAACGCAAAAGCCGTCGGAAACGACACCTACGGCACGGGCGGCTATGTCGTCTTCGCGGATTACCTCGGGACAACGGCGAACGACGAATCCTTCCTCGGGTACAGCACCTCGAGAGCTACGCTGCCGGACGTCGAACTCGCCGCGCCCTATGTGACGGTCAACCCGGGGGTGCAGATCGACGATGCGAATTATCTAGCTGGCGACGGCATGGCGGAGGCGGTCACATTCCTTCCGATCCGCTCGATCCTGGCGGAAGAAGCGGGGCATTTCCAGTACACCTATGCGAAGGACAACGATCTGGACGGCTTCAGCGCTTCGCTGCCCCTCTCGGATTTCTCCACCTTCCTCACGGAGCAGAACCTGACCGGAAGCTACGATATCGCCGCGCTGGTGCTCGACACGGCCAACGAGAGCGATACCACGGCGCACAACAAGCTCAACTCCTATCTGGATCTGCTGACCAATACGCGCGACAACTACGCCAACACCGGGGTGGACGGGAAATGCGCAGTCAAGATCTACAATCTGGTGCGCGATGAATCCACAGGCCAATTCAGCATCAGCGGCGACGGCAGCACCGGTACGAGCCTGCTGCGCAGCACCGGCACCGACCGCTTCGTGGTCAACGGCTACGACAACATGAAGCACCGCCTTACGCTGATCGACCTGCAGTTCTACGATCCGGCGGACACCTCGAAGATCGCCTACCACCTGTTCGTACCCGTCTTTGTCCGCAAGGTCATGGAGTTCAGCTTTACCTCCAACGTCATGTCGGACACGGTGTACCGGCAGGAGAGCTATACCGACGTCCGCGTGGTACAGAACGCCGGCACACCGATCACGCAGGTCTTCACCTTCAGCTATGACAGAAGCAGCACCGAATGGCTCACGGCGCTGGAAAACGGCGAGAAGATCGACGGCAACTATCAGCGGACGCTGACGTTCGACCGGCAGATCGACCCGCTGCCCGCCGCCACGAAGCTGACGCTGGTGGATAAGCAGACCGGCGCGGCGTACTATTCCACCTTCGGCGCGGCCTGCACGAACGGCGTCCTCTCGCTGAGCGCGTTCCGCGCCGCGGACGGGACGACGGCGCCGCCGACGCTCGCGGACCGGCTGGGCATCACCGCGACGGCGGACGCCAACGGCAAATTCGTCGAGTGCGCCGCCAACGACGCCAACGTGCTCATCACGACCGGAGGGAAATCCTACAAGTTGTACACGGATTCGGGGACCCGCGTGGCGCTCTCGATCTTCACGTATTCCAGCCTGTCCGAGACCTTCTATCTTTCCATCTTCACACCGTCGCAGAGCGGCGGCGAGATCGCCCGCTACATCGTGGACTGCCCGCGTACGCTGGGCGGCGTCGCCCCGACCGTCTGCAGCACGTGGTCGACCACCAACGGCAACAGCGGCAACTACAGTGAGATCATCCTCGGGGACATTTACGACGTCTCCTCCACGACGCTGACGACCGCGCTGACCGGCGATGATACCCTCGGCAGGCTGCACACCCTCAACCCCGCGCTGAATACGATCCATGTATCGGCCGGCACGACGATCACACTGAAGAACTACAACGTGACCAACCACACTGCGGATATGTATCACGCGTTCCTTGTGCATCTGAAGACGACGGACAGCAGCGGGAATGCCAAAACGGCGATCCTCGTCAATCCGACCGTCAGCGGCACCTACTCCACGGACGGCGGCACGACGACCACGCAGTATTCGGCGATCCAGAAGCTCAGCGGCTTCGTCGAGTTTCGGATGACGGAGCCCATCCACCTCACCAGAACGACGCCGAGCTATACCATCACGAGCGAGATCGACCTGCGCTACAATACGAATACGGACCTCACGGAGCAGTTCCCGAACAAGCCGCTCGCGGACGACGGCTCCGGCGCCACGGTGTTCATCAAGTCCAACATCGCCGACTCCCCGACGCAGACGGCCTACAGCGCCACGTCGGCAAAGGCGCAGGACCGCGGCGGAAACGGAAACGAATACCGTTACTTCAGCGAGGCCGTCCAGAAAGATGCGAAGCTGTATTACGATCCGAGCCCCGAGGGCGAGAACGTCGGCGAATACGACGAGCTGGGTATCAACCCCATCGACCACGGCGACGATTTGCAGGCGGCTGACCTGACGCATCTGCTCGTCCATACCGTCGGCGTCCTGAACTATGCCGACGTCCTCCAGCCGGGAGCATACGACCACCTGAGCGTCACGCTGGAGCTGCGGCAGAAGATCGCCAAGGGCAATTACAGCGGCGCGGGGAACCCCAAGAACTTCGGCGTCTACATGAACTCCGTCAACGTTGCGGGCGCGACCGTCGCCTCGCTCAATACGACGCAGATCGCCCTCTCGATCCCGCAGAGCGGCGCGGGCTACTCGCTCTTTACCGACACGGATGGCGTCGCGACGATCCCGATCAGCTTTGACGTCAAGACCGGCGCGCCGTTTGAGGCGCTGGATCTGGTGTATGCCAACTACGAGGTCATCCTGACCGTGAACATGGTCGACGCGCATGGAAACAACATCCTGCCCAACCCGCTGACAAGATTCATCATCTACACCAACGCGCGCATCGTTCCGGACTTCATCGATTGATCCGAAGCACAAAGCAATCCGCATGAAAAGCGCCGGAGACCGCAGATACGGTCTCCGGCGTTTGTCTGTGTAGTTGACAGGGCGGCGGGAGGGGCAAACGAGATGCTTACCTCGCCCCTTGGGGAGAGGTGGCGCGAGCGCAGCGAGCGACGGAGAGGGGTATATGGCGCGACAGGAGAACCCTCTCAGTCGCCTTACGGCGACAGCTCCCCCAAAGGGGGAGCCAAGAAAATGACCTTGATCAAACGCGCGCCCGCAGCCATCGGCTGCGGGTGCGTATTTGTTATATCCGTTTGTTTACTGGTTTCTTCTGCTGTACCAGTTGACCTCGTGGTCCTTGTAATAGTCCGGGACATCGTCGCTGGAGGAGGCGCCGATGGCCTTGTCGCCGGTCAGCGTGTCGCGGATGTCCTGCACGAACTTGGCGAACAGCGAGGTGTCGTCATCGTCGTCGGCATTGATGTTCATGGAAAACTGGATGTTGCCGCCGACGATATCGTCGACGCACTCGGGATCGTCGCCCTCCATCCAGATGACGACGGTGTATTTGTCGACGTTTCCGACGAGAAATTCCGGCTCATGGTACACGCAGGCGAGGTAGCGGCTGACGAAATTCTCGCAGCCCTCCTCGGGGGTGCCGTCCGCGGAGGGCTCGGCGTACACGATGCGCTCCCCGTTGCGCCAGATCGCCACACGGACGGCGTCCTCCGCGCCCTTGGTGCTGCTCTCCAGCGTCAGCGTCGCGACATAGGAGGTGTTCTCCTTGCCGGCGTTGCGGACGTAGTAGGTGTAGGCCATATAGTTTCTGCCGTTGTGGTCGCCGTCGATGTCGTCGAGGTTGTCGGGCAGGTCCGAGATGGAGATGTTCGTTGCATCCTCCACGCTCGATGCCCGCAGGCGGGCGGTGGGCGAGGTGAATTCCGGATCGGCCGACATCGCGATACCCTTGCGGTACATCTCCAGACGGTTCAGGTTGATCGTGAAGTTGCCCATCTTTTCCTGTGTGAAGGAAATGATGAAGAGGATCGCCAGCAGCAGGAGCAGGCCGAGCAAAAGCAGATAGAGCTTATCCAGGCGCAGCAGCGCTGCGCCGAACAGCTTTGCGCGGCGGCGCGGCACGAAGTAGCTGATGACGGTATCCGGATCGACCTCGTCACCCTGCTCGCGCAGCGTCTGCTCGATGTCCTCAATGCGAACGACGCGCTTGTTGTTCAGTTTTTTCTCCCGCCGTCTGCTCCGGGCGCGCTGCTTGCCGCCGCCGGGCGGCGCGGCGGGCTGCGGAGCGGACGCCGAGTCAGGCAGCGCAAAATCGCTGCCGCTGAAGGGGTCCGAGAGCCCGGCATCTTTTTTATGTTTCAAATCCATCATTCCCTTGCGCGGAAGAAGAGATCACAGCGCGTACTTCCGCTTCAGATAACCGACATAATCCAGAACGCGGTCCTTGTCCGCCGGATCGGGATAGCGGAACTGGAAACCGCAGATGTTGCGGTAAGGGCTGCCCTTGGGCGCTTCGCGCTTCCAGCAGGAGACGGCGACGATGCCTTCGATGGCCGCGCCGGACGCGGAGGTGCCGACGCGCGGCAGGGTGATCATGCAGATCTCGCCGACGCGGAAATCGTAGCCCATATAGGCCGCGATACCGCCGGCGGAAATATCCAGCGTCAGGGCGTCGTCCGGGGGGATATCGCCGTCAGCGTTCGTCGGCCAGGTATCCTGCCAATAACGCAGCGGCAGGGAGATCTTGACACGTTCGTCGGCACGCTGGAAGAACTGGCGCTGCTCTGTGACGCGGCGGATCTTCCAGTAATTGCGGATGCCGTCCTTGACGATCTCCTCGGGATACCCCGCGAGGATCATGCCCGTGGTCTCCGGGCCGTAGCGGATCAGCAGCTTTTTGTTCTCGTCCATCGTCATGCTCTTGCCGTTGAGCATGGGGATGGAGATGAGGAACATCGTATCGTCCAGCGCCTTGTTGAAGGTGCTGACAAGGTTGAACGCCGGCGTTTCGCCGACCTTGGTATCAAATGCGATGCGCAGTTTGCTGCCGCTCTTGATCTTCAGTTTCTCTGCCATCGGGGTCTCCTTCCTTCATATCGGCGTAAAGCGCGCTGAGTTGGTCTTTGCAGGCCTTCAGCGATTCCAGCAGAACGGGATTGAATGTGCCGGACTCGCCGTTGATAATCATTTTGAGTGCTTCATCCACAGGGAAGCTCTGTTTATAGCAGCGTTCACTGACGAGCGCGTCGAACACGTCCGCCATGCTGACGATCTGAACGCCGAGTGCGATTTCATCTCCGACCAGCCCGTCCGGATACCCGCGGCCGTCCCAGCGCTCGTGGTGGTGAAGCACGACATCGCGGACGATGGCCTTGAGCTCGTCCTGGCCCGGCATTTCCAGCCGGTCAACGATGCGGGCACCCTGTACGGTGTGCTGCTTCATCCGTTCATATTCCTCCGGCGTGTAGGGGCCGGCCTTGTTCAGAATGCTGTCCGGGATCGTGATCTTGCCGATGTCGTGCATGGCGGAGGCCTGGACGTACAGCCGGACTTGATAGGGCGGGATGTCATACTGCGCGCTGCGGCGCACGATATCGTTGAACAGGATCCGCGTCAGCTCACGGACATTGCGGATGTGGTGGCCGCTTTCAATGTTACGGAACTCGACCAGACCGGCCATGGAGTCAAGGATCGCGCCGTTGTACTCGGCAAGGTGCGTCATCTCCTTGAGCTCATATTCCTTTTCGCGCGCGGCGTGCGCGTCGGTGATGTCGCTGCGCCAGCGGATATAGCGCCCGCCGGTTTTTCCCAGCGGCAATATGCTCTCCGAATACCAGCGGTACTCCGTCGCCCCGGGAGGACGCAGGCGGCTTTCAAACTCCCATGCGCCGCGGGAGGTGAGCTTGCTCATCTTGGCGGGGGAGAGCCAGCTGCGGTAGTTCTCCGCGCTTTCGGGGGCGATGGTGCCGTTTTCGATGCTGCGGGTGATATAGTCGCTCAGATTCCGGGCGTTGTCGCCGCGGCGGAAGCCGTTCTCGTCCTGAATGATGCCGTAGAGCTGATTGCTTTCCGCACGGATCTCATACAGCGTGATCTGGTACATCTCCAGAATGCGGCCCAGCTCCATCGTGATTTCTTCGTTTTGCCGCGCACGCTGGCTGCGTTCCTCCACGTCCTCCAGCATGCCGAGGATCCATGTCGGCGTGCCCTGCTCCTCCAGCGGGACTGCCGTGATGCGGTAGTGACGGAACGGCGCGCCGAAGGTGCCGTCCTTGCGGTAGAGGATCTCGGCGGATTCCACGCCGCGGTTCGGCTCAGCCCGCAGAAGGCGCTTGACCAGCGCCACGGACTCATGGTTCACGAGCCAGTCGCTGCGCGCATTGAGGACGTTGAGGAAATTCTGCGTCGCGCGGTCGCCGTGGTCGCCCCCTCTGTGGCGGTGGACGTACATCACATCATTGACCACGTCATATTCAAAACGGATGGACGACGCATTGCCCAACAGACGCTTGGCGCGTACCTCGCTCCACTCCTCCTCGGTGTGGGCGGGGGGGATGTTGACGCTCGGCGTGATGCGGCCATCGTCCACATCGTCGCGGATGCCGCGGAAATAGAAGATGAACAGCAGATTGCCGGGCGTGCTGTCCTTCAGAAGCTCCGCGCGGACCTCGTACCATGCGAGCTTCGGGTCAGGCGGAGGGGCGCCGTCGGGATTGTCCGCCGGGGCAAGCGACGCGTCGAAATCGGCGCAGAAGATGCCGGAGATGCTGGTCGCGCCGTGGCCCGCCGTATAGCTGATCATGTCCGGGGAGAAGTGATTCAGAAAATCCTCCCGCTGCTCTTTGGTGACATAGCGGGACAAGGTGCTCAGCAAATCGTGATAATAACCGCGAATCGGCAGCGCGACGTCGCCGCACGCATCCTTGCCGGATTCGATCTGATAGACGTCCTTGGAGAGACTGACCGAGAAGATCCATCTGTACATACGCAGAAAGACCGCCGCCATTCGGCCGGAGCTGAGCGTGGCCTGCTGCACCGTGCGCGCCGGCGCGGGTTCCTGTACCGCTTCGGGCTGCGCCTGTGTCGTTGTCGGTTTTTTCTTAAAGAGCGCCATAGCCCCTCCTGAAAACCATCATTCGTTTGCTTCGTTTTCTGCGTCGGATCCGTCATCCGCTTCGTTGTCGGCGGCGCGTTCCCGTGCGCGGCGTTCCAGTTCTTCCTTGATCTCAAGAATCTGCTTTTCTTCCTCTTCCTTCGCGGCCAGCTTTGCCAGCTTCACGGTCTTTACCATGTTGAGCGCCAGAAGTGCCAGAAGCGGCACCATGATGACCGGGATAAAGACCAGCGGATTGGAAAGCAGATGCACGAGCCGACCCATAAAGTAGGAGGAAAAGACAACCACGCCGATCAGGTCGTGCCCGGAAACCGGGTATTCGTCCGGCTTGACGTTGGCGTCGCCCTTTGTCTGAAAGACGAGGATCCCGTTCAGCGTCTCCGCGGCGACGACGCGGTGCGTGTTCACGCTGCCGCCCAGCGCCGGATCGGAGGAGTAAAAGCTGATGACGTCACCGACGGCAACCTGTGACGCCGGAACCTTTTTCACAATGATCATGGAATCCGTCCGGATCGTCGGTTCCATGCTGCCGGAGAGCACGCGGAAAGAAGAGTAACCCAAAACGCTCGGCGCCTGTCCGGGCTTAGTCATCACGACCGACAGCAGCACGAAGAGCGCGAAGACGATCATGATGACCGATAGGATGTTGATGATCGTGCGAAGGATTTTGACGAACATGGCAAAACCTTATTTCTCGCGCCGGCGGTCGAAAGCGGAAAGGATCCGCTTGGACAGCGTGTTGGCGTCCGCGCGCGCCTCGGCGGCGGCGCGGGCGGCTTTTTCGGTCTCGAGCGCGGCCTCCGCATCGGCGCGGGCGCGGCGCGCTTCTTCCGCGGCCTGCTGCGCTTGCTCTGCCGCGCTGCGGGCGCTCGCGGCGTCCTGCTCCGCGGCCTTGCGGGCGGCGATCGCTTCCTTCCGATTCTGCTCGGAGACAGAACGGGCTTCACGGGCTTCTTTCGCCTTGGCCAGCGCGGTATCGCGCTCCGCCGTCGTGGCCGAAATGCGTTCCTGCAGCGCGGCGGCGCGGCCCTCCGCCTTTTCGCAGGCGGCGTCGGCGGCCTTCTGGGCCTTTTCCGCCGCTGCCTGGGCTTCCTTTGCCTCTTTGATCTGCGCCTGCGCGGTTTCCTTGACTTCCTTGATCTGTGCCTGCGCGGCGTCCTTTGTCTCCTTGATCTGCGCCTGCGCGGCTTCTTTCGTTTCCTTGATCTGTGCCTGCGCGGTCTCCTTTGCCTGCGCCATCTGCGCCAGCGCGGACTGTTTGGCCTTCTCCGCAGCGGTGGCTTCGCGCTCCGCCTTCACGCGGGCGGCCTCGGCCTCCTTCCTGGCGGTCAGCGCCTCAGTGCGCGCCTGCTCCGCGTTGGCCGCGCGCGACAGCGCGGCATTCTTTGCTTTTTCGGCGGCGACGGCGGCCTTCTTCGCGGCGGCGGCGTCGGTCTGCGCCTGACGGCGGGCTTCCGTATCCGCGTCGCGGGAGGCCTCCAGCGCCTCCAGCTTTTTCTGCGCCGCGGCCAGCGCGTGCTGGGCTGCGGCCAGCGCCTTCTTCAGTTCGCTGCGCTCGGCCTCGGCCTCCTTGCGGCGCGCGTTGGCCTTCTTGCGTTCCTCATCCGCGGCCTGCTTGAATTCCTTCGCCGCGGCGGTCTGCGCCAGAGCGGCTTCGCGCGCTTCCAGCGCGCGGTCGCGCTGCTCCTCGGCGGCGAGGCGCGCCTCCTCCTGCTCCTTCGCGATGCGCTCGGCCTCCACGCGGGCCTTGTTGGCCTCGTTGACGCTGTCTCTTGAGCGGGCGGCCGCCTGTGCGAGCGACTGCTCGGCGTCCTCCTTGGCTTTGATCGCGTTCTCCGCGGCGCGCTGGGCGTCCTGCATGGCGCTCATGGCGTCGTTCATGCGCTGATACGCCGCCTGCGCCTGCTTTTCGGCATCGACACGGCCCTTCTCGGCCTCGTCCGCGCGGGCAGCCTCCTCCGCGGCCTTTGCCTCGGCGTCGAGCTGCGCCTGCGTCACCTCCTGCAGGAAGACCTTGCGGATCTCCACCTCGTCAACGTCGCAGTTCGGGACGATCTCTTCCTGGATGTGCTTGATAAATTTCGGCTTGATCACCTTACGCCGCTTGGCAAGGAGCGCTTCCTCGAGCTGCCGTGGTTCTTCCTCGCAGATGCTCTTGAAGACCGTGTAGTTGGTGATCAGGTTCGTATAGAGCTGGAACAGGTATTCTTCGTCGAATTCCATGACGGTATCGCGCACCTCGATGGTGTAGCCGATCTCGTCATAGGTCTCCAGAAACTGCCACAGACGGAAGCAGGTGCGGTACTGGGGATCCTTCATGAGCAGGTTGGTGCGCTGGATGGGGCTGCGGACGACGGTGCAGCCGCGCATGATCGCGCAGAAGGGGCTGTTGCGCAGTGCCATCACGAGCCGGCGCACGCGGTCGATGCGCATGAAGACGTCCATGTTGTCGCTGTCGTTCTCGGCGAAGCTCTGGAGATTGGTGACCTTCATCTCCATCTTATAGTCGATCACCTCATAAGCGTCGTCCACGCGGCTTTCAAAGGTGATGACGTCGCGCTTCTCGTCGCCCGTGGACCAGAAGATCAAGTCCGTACGCTTATCGATGAAGGTGACAAGGCGCTGAATCAGATGATAGATGAAGCGGTTTTCGTA
>CAMJPK010000034.1 GCA_946407675.1 uncultured Clostridia bacterium | reverse complement strand
GCGCTGGTAGACGTTCTTGTTGGCGATGAAGCGGTTCATCTTCGGCCGCAGCGTCAGGATCTTCAAAACGGCCGTGACGATGACCTGAAAGAGATTATACTTGTATTCGGGGTTGTCGGCGTTCTTCTTTTCCAGATAGGCGTCGATCGCCGTGAGGTCGATGCGCTCGGAGATGAACGCCTCGTTGTCGCAGCGGTTGGGGTAGAGCAGGGGGACGATGTAGTGCATCGGATCGAGCTCGCGCAGGAGCCGTCCGTCCTTCCGGTCGCCGGGGCGGCGCTTTGGTTTGTCCAAGACCATGCCTTCTTTCTTCTGTTTTGGGACACAATACAAAGAGGACTATACCACACTCTTACAGAAAAGTCTATTATTTTTGCCGCGGTACGGGCGTCCCCTGAAAGGGGAGCCGGCGCGCGGCGATCAGAATCGAAGGAAGCGCTTGCAGAGCACGACGATTCTTGGTATGATTACCATATCGCCATGTCCGAAATATGCAGAAGAAAAAGACGAAAACAAATGCCACGTTGAAAAATGATGCGTATCAACAGGTGAAAGGACAAAGGATCCGATCATGCCCGGCTACATCAAAAGGAGGACAGGTCATGAAAAGCGAAGAACTGTATGAAAATCTCAGCGAGGACGTGAAAAAGAAGCTTGCCGAATGCAGGACGCCGGATGAGATCCGCAAGGTGCTCGCCGAGGCGGGCGTCGAGCCGCTGGACGACAAGCTGCTGAACGCCGTCGCCGGAGGTAATAAACCGTTTTTGCCGAACCCCTTTCAAAAAAGACGGTAATTCGTATTCGACAGGAGATTCCCCTCTGACGGACGGAGCGTGTGAAATGCAGGCAGGCATCCTGAAAAACAAGCTGTATCTCTATATGACGGAGTTCTTCGCCGGTATGTCGGTCATGGCCGTGGAGCTCGGCGCGAGCCGCCTGCTGGCGCCGTATTTCAGCTCCAGCCAGATCGTGTGGACCATCATCATCGGCACGATCATGATCGCGATGGCGCTCGGCAACCTCTACGGCGGGCGCAGCGCGGACAAAAAGCCCGACCCGGACCGGCTCTATCTGCGCATCCTCATCGCCGCGGTGTGGATCGCCGCGATCCCCTTCCTGGGGCGCTATGTCATCCTCGGCATCTCCGGGCTGCTGGTCGTGGCGGTCAACAGCGGATTTCTCATCTGGGCGGGCTTCCTCGCCTGCATGGTGATCTTTGTCTTCCCGCTGTTTCTGCTCGGCACGGTGACGCCCTCGCTCGTGAAATACACGATGGATTCGCTGGACGATTCCGGCGTCGTGGTCGGGCGGCTCAACGCCTTCAACACGATCGGCAGCATCATCGGCACCTTCGTGCCCACCTTCGTGACGATCCCCGCCGTCGGCACCGCCGTGACCTTCCTGATCTTCTCCGGCGTGCTTTTGGCGCTCGGCGTGCTCTATTTCATCAGCGCGCGCCGGCGGGCGCTGCGCTGCGTCGTCGCCGCCGTGCTGTTTGTCGCCTTCGCCGTGTGCGGCGCGGGCAGCAGCTTCGCCTTCTGGGAGGACGACCTCGTCTACGAGGGGGAGAGCGTTTATAACTATCTGCAGGTCAAGGACGAGGGCGACAGCGTGGTGCTGTCCACGAACGTCCTGTTCGGCGTGCAGTCCGTCATGCAGAAGTCCGGCGGGCTCACCGGGCGGTATTACGACTACGCGCTGGCAGCGCCGGTGCTCGCACATGCGCCGGAGAAGGACGCGCCGGAGATGCTGATCCTCGGCATGGGCACGGGCACCTACGCCGTGCAGTGCCGGGAGTATTTCCCGATGCTCGCCGTGGAGGGCGTGGAGATCGACGAGAAGATCACCGCGCTGGCGCACGAATACTTCCGCCTGCCGGACGACGTCCCCGTGACGACCTACGACGGGCGGGCCTTCCTCAACGTCTGCGATCAGCGCTACGACGTCATCATGGTGGACGCCTATCAGGACATCACGATCCCCTTCCAGATGAGCTCGGTGGAGTTCTTCACGCTCGTGCGCGAACACTTAAAGCCCGGCGGAGTCATGGTCGTGAACATGAACATGCACGCCGACGACGAAGGCAACATCAACGACTGGCTGGCCGACACGATCAGCGCCGTGTTCCCCTATGTGCGCACCGCCGACGTGCCCTACACGACGAACCGCGAGCTGTTCGCGGCGGAGACGGACGTGTTCGCGGACTTTGCGCAGCGGGCGGACGCGCTGGAAAACGATGAGCTGCGCGGCCTGATGCGCCGCATCGACGCGGCGATGACGGCGCACGTCTCCGGCGGGCGGACGCTGACCGACGACCGCGCCCCGGTGGAGAAGCTGGGCATGGCGGTGATCGACGGGCTCATACAGGAGGAGCTCGGCTATTACAAGCGGATCATAAAGGAAGACGGCATCGCGGGGCTGATCGCCTCCGTGACGCCGTAAAGGAACAGATACGCACTATGAAAAATGCGCCCGCCGGGCGCATTTTTCATTGCTTTTTCTTCGGATAAAACACATGGAAGGTGAGAATCTCCGCGAGGACGCCGAGGGGGAGCGCGGCGAAGATGTCGATGACGGAGTGCTGCTTGACAAAGGCGGTGGCGGCGGAAATGACGACCGCGGCGATGACGACGAAGGCCTTCCACGCCGGGTGCGCCTTCTTGCACTTGCACCACACCGAGGCCATGCCGATGGAGTAGGCCACGTGCAGCGAGGGACACACGCCCGTCGGGGTGTCGAACTGATAGATGAAGGCCATGACGTGGGTGAGGAAGTTGTCGCGGGGAAATACCGTCGGGCGAAGGTCCTGCATGCTGGGCCAGATGATGTAGACGAGCATCGCCACGGCCTGCGTGACCATGATGAAGACCTGCACGCGCTTGAAGCTCTCCACGTCGTAGAGCAGGAACCAGCCCAGCGTGATCACGATGAGCAGAAACCAGAAGCAGTAGGGGATCGCGAAGCCCTCGGTGAACGGGATCAAGTCGTCCAGCGCGCTGTGGACGATGTGGCAGCGCGACTGGGGGATCAGGTTTTCGGTGAGGAAGTAGAGGATGAAATAGGCGATCCAGCCGCCCAGCAGCTTCAGGTGGGAAAACTCCGGCGTGTTCAGCTTCGCAAAGCGGAACTGCCGGTAATCAACCATCGGTTTTTTCATTGGAATACACCTCGAGCGGCGTGTTGTAGGGATAGTCCTTCTTCGGGATGTTGCGGTAGGGCACCACGCGGTGGCGGGGCAGGGAAACGGCCAGGTCGGTGATGCGCGCCATCAGCGTATCGCTGACGCGGCGGCACTCGTCCTTCGGCGGCGCGTCGGGGTCGAAGCGCACCGGCGCGCTGAGGTACATGGTCTGAAAAGCCGGGGCGAGGTACATCGGGACGAAGCAGACGGCCCTGCCGCTGCGGCGGTAATACTGCCGCGCCACGGTGACGAAACGGTCCTGAAAGGCCGAGAGGATGTTGTTGACCGGCGGGTCGTGCTCCGGGAAGATGACGACGCTGCCGCCGCCCTGCAGCTTCTCCACCGTCTCGCGGAAGGTGGAGAGGATGCGCGTGTCGTGGTAGACGCCGATGCAGTTGGCGTTGTTGAACACGCAGACAGAAAGCGGCGCAATCAGATAGGACGCGAGGCGAAACAGCCAGCGGACGGCCTTCGGCTTTTGCGACCAGAAATCGCGGAACGCGTAGGCGGGCACCTCCTTCAGATGCATCATCTCGCCGGCGCACCAGGTCCAGTGCTGTCCGGGAAAGTCCAGCTCCACGGCGATGGGGCCGTTCATCTGGCAGTGGTTGCCCACGACGATGCACGGCTCGTCCGGCAGGTTTTCCGCGCCGACGACCTTCGTCTTGCCGTAGAACAGGCGCACCAGCGCCTTGATGAGCTTGTAAAGCGGGGAGATCTTCCGATCCGGCACGTGCCGCGCCTCCTTTCCGGACAGATACTTTTCCTATCTTATGCCCGGTTTGCATTTTTCGCAAGAGAAAATTGCTTGACAAGTCCCGCATAAGCGGATATACTATCCCACTGTGGCCGCTTGTGCGGTAAATCTTACAAAAAGGAGGTGCGCAGAATGAACAGATTTGCAAAGAACGAACGAAATCGGCTCCCGGGGGAGAGGTGGATTCTGCGCGCCCATTTCGGCTGACGCGGCTGAAAATCACTGTGCTCACAGATGCGTTCTCCCACCTTGCGGAGAACGCATTTTTTCTATGTTCCTAAGAAAAGGAAGTGATCCCCATGGACAAGCAACCGAACTTCAAGCTCAGCGCCGCGGGCAAGACGAAGCTCATTACGAAGTACCTGCGCACCTGCTGGCCGCACTTTCTGGCGGCGCTGCTGCTTTCCTGCCTCGGCATGGCCTTCAACGCGCTGACGCCGCAGGTCATCGGCCTGACGGTGGACAGCGTGCTGGGCACGCGCGCGCCGCGCATGCCGGACTGGCTGCTGCGAGCGCTGCAGTGGGACGCGCTGCGCGCGCAGCCGCTGCGGGCGCTGTGGATCGCGGCGCTGGCCGTGCTGTTGACCGCGCTGGCGCGCGGCGTGTGCACCTACGGGCAGCGCACGCAGCTCTCCCGCGGCTCGGAGAGCTTCGTCAAGGCCATCCGCGACGACCTCTACCGCCACATCCAGTACCTCAGCTTTGCCTGGCACAAGCAAAACCCCACCGGCGACATCATCCAGCGCTGCACCTCCGACGTGGACGTGATCCGCAACTTCGTGTGCAACCAGCTCATCGAGGTGTTCCGCACGGTGTTTCTGATCGTGCTGTATGTCTCGATCATGCTGCGGATGAACCCGCGGCTGACCGTCGTGGCGCTGGTGTTCATCCCGATCGTCGCGCTCTCCTCGGGCGTGTTCTACCGCAGGATCTCCAGCCGCTTTCAGGCGGCGGACGAGGCCGAGGGCGAGCTGACTACCTGCACGCAGGAGAACCTGACCGGCGTGCGCGTGGTGCGCGCCTTCGGGCGCGAGCGCTTTGAGGAGGACAAGTTCCGCGATCGGAACGAGCGCTACTCGAAGCTGTGGATCCGGCTCGGCAAGGTGCTCAGCGTCTATTGGGCGTCCGGCAACCTGCTGACCGGCGCGCAGGTCATGGCGATCATCATCGCCGGCATCGTCGAGGCCGTGTCCGGGCGCATCACGCTGGGCACCTTCCTCGTGTTCATCAGCTACAACGAGGCGCTGTCGTGGCCGGTGCGCTCGCTCGGCCGCGTGCTGTCCGAGATGAGCAAGGCCGGCGTTTCGGTGGACCGCGTCGGCTATATCCTGGCCGCGGAGGAGGAGCACGACGCGCCCGACGCGCTGGACTGGCCCGGCGGCGACATCGTCTTCGACCACGTCAGCTTCGCCTACGAGGGGCAGAAGGTGCTCGACGACCTCTCCTTCACGATCCGCGCGGGCGAGACCTTTGCCATACTCGGCGGCACCGGCGCGGGCAAGAGCACGCTGGTGCACCTGCTCGACCGGCTCTACGACCTGCCGGAGGGCTGCGGGCGCATCACGATCGGCGGCGTGGACATCCGGCGCATTTCCCGCCGGTCGCTGCGGCGGCACATCGGACTGGTGCTGCAGGAGCCCTTCCTGTTCTCCCAGACCGTGGAGGAGAACATCCGCGCCGCGCGCGACGACGCCGCGCGCGAGGAGGTGCGCCGCTGTGCCTCCATCGCCTGCGTGGACGACGCCATCGACAGCTTTGCCAACGGCTATGAGACGCTGGTGGGCGAGCGCGGCGTGACGCTCTCCGGCGGGCAGAAGCAGCGCGTGGCGATCGCGCGCATGCTGATGCAGCACGCGCCCGTCATGATCTTCGACGATTCCCTGTCCGCCGTGGACGCGGAGACCGACGCGCGCATCCGTGCCGCGCTGCAGCGCGAGCTGGGCGATGCGACCGTGATCCTGATCTCCCACCGCATCACGACGCTGATGCGCTCCGACCGCATCCTCGTGCTCGGCCAGGGCGCCGCGGCGGATATCGGCACCCACGCCGAGCTCATCAGCCGCCCGGGGCTTTACCGGGAGATCTACGACATCCAGATGCGCGCGGACGACCGGGCGCTGCTGGAAGGAGGTGAGGCGTAATGCCCGCATACGACGAGGAGGACTATCAGCAGTCCTTCAGCTGGAAGACATGGAAGCGCCTCTGGCCCTTCCTCAAGCCCTTCCGTTTGACCTTTGTCTTGATGATCGTTCTGAACGGCCTGACCGGCCTGACCGACGTGCTGCTGCCGCTGCTGCAGCGCTACGCCATCGCAAACTTCATTGAAAAAGAGACGCTGCGCGGCCTGCTGCCCTACGGCCTGGTCTACGGCGCGGTGATCCTGACGCAGTCGCTGCTGGTTGTGGCGTTCTGCCGCCAGTCCATGAAGATCGAGATGAACATGGGCAAGGACATGCGCATGGCGATGTTCCACCATTTGCAGACGCTCTCGTTTTCCTATTACAACGTGACGCCGGTGGGCTACATCCTCAGCCGCGTCATGAACGATTCCCAGCGCATCGCCGGGATGCTCGCATGGAACCTCACGGATATCCTCTGGGCGATGTTCTACGTGCTCGGCTCCTTCGTGTCGATGCTGCTGCTCAACTGGCGCCTGGCGCTGATCCTCATCCCCATCGTGCCGGTCATGGCGCTTTTGACGATGTATTTCCAGAACCGCATCCTGCGCTGGAACCGCCGCGTGCGGAAGATGAACTCCCGCATCACAAGCGCCTTCAACGAGGGCATCACCGGCGCGCGCACGACCAAGACGCTGGTGCTGGAGGAGAAGGCCACCGGGCAGTTCCGCACCCTCACGGGCGAGGCGCGGCAGGCGGGCATGCGCGCGGCGCGCTTGAACGCCGTGTACATCCCGCTGGTGCTCTTCGCGAGCACGGCGGCGGTGTCCATCGTGTTGCTGCGCGGCGGGCGCATGGTGCTGTCGCAGGCGCTGGAGCTGGCGACGCTTTCGGCCTTCACGACCTACGCCGTCAGCATCTTCGAGCCGATCCAGATGACCGCCGCGAACATCGCGGACTTCATCTCCCTGCAGGCCAACATTGAGCGCGTCGCGGGCGTGCTGGACCGCGTTTCCGACGTGACCGACACGCCGGAGGTCATCGAGAAGTACGGCGACGCCTTCCACCCCAAAAAGGAGAACTGGGAGCCGCTGCGCGGCGAGATCGAGTTCCGCGACGTCACGTTCCGCTATCCCGACGGCGGGGACAACGTGCTGGAGCATTTCAACCTCCACATCCCGCAGGGCACGACCGTGGCCATCGTCGGCGAGACGGGCGCGGGCAAGAGCACGCTTGTGAACCTCGCCTGCCGCTTCTTTGAGCCCACCGAGGGGCAGATCCTCATCGACGGCGTGGATTACCGGGAGCGCAGCCAGCTTTGGCTGCACGCCAACATCGGCTACGTCCTGCAAAACCCGCACCTCTTCTCCGGGTCCGTGCGCGAGAACATCCGCTACGGGCGCCTTGACGCGACGGACGCCGAGGTGGAGGCCGCGGCGAAGGCCGTGTCCGCGGACGCGGTGATCGCCAAGCTGGAAAAGGGCTGGGACAGCGACGTGGGCGAGGGCGGCGACCGCCTTTCCACCGGCGAGAAGCAGCTCATCTCCTTCGCGCGCGCCGTGCTGGCCGACCCGCGCATCTTCGTGCTGGACGAGGCCACGAGCTCCATCGACACGCGCACGGAAATGCTCATCAGCGAGGCCACGGACCGGCTGCTGGCCGGGCGCACGGGCTTTTTGATCGCCCACCGCCTCTCCACGATCCGCAAGGCCGACCTCATTCTGGTCGTCCGCGACGGGAAAATCGTCGAGCAGGGGCGGCACGCCGAGCTGCTGCGCGCCGGCGGTTATTACCACGACCTGTATTCCCGCCAGTTCGCCGAGGAGAGCACAAGGGCGCTGTGGGACAGGGACGCATAGGAACCTTTGACTGATTTTTCGGAGTGCTGCTTATGAAAGCGATCGCCGGCCTCATCTCCCAGTACCGGGGGCTGCGGCGCGAAATCTACATATTGTTTTTCGGACGCATCGTGACGAACCTCGGCTCGATGGTCTGGCCCATGCTGACGATGATCCTCAGCCAGAAGCTGGGGATGAGCGCCTTTGCCATCAGCGTGCTGACCGTCGCGAGCATGTGCATCATGATGCCCGCAAACCTGCTGGGCGGACGGCTGGCGGACAAGTACAACAAAAAGCGCGTCATCGTCGTGTGCGATTTCATCTCCGTCGCCTGCTATGTGCTGTGCGCGGCCATATCGCTCAGCTACGTCACCGTGGCGCTGATGCTCGCCGCGGGCATCTGCCAGAGCATGGAGAACCCGTCCTATGACGCGCTGATCGCGGACCTCAGCTCCACGGCCGACCGCGAGCGCGCGTTCTCCCTGCAATACCTCGGCGGCAACCTCGGCCTGGTGCTTTCGCCCACCATCGCGGGCTTTCTGTTCAAGGACTATCTCTGGCTCGCCTTCCTCATCAGCGGCGTCGCCATCGGCTGCTCCACGCTGCTGATCGCGCTGCGCGTCCGGGACATCACGCCCGTGCGCGACGAGAGCGCCGCCGCGGTCTATCAGACCGCGCAGGGAAACGCCACGCTCCGCCAGATCCTCCGTGAAAACCGCATCCTTATCCTGTATCTCGTCGGCGCGGCGCTCTACTGGGCGGCGTATCAGCAGTACAACTACCTGATGCCGCTGGATATGGGCAGGGTCCACGGAGAAAACGGCGCGGTGCTGTTCGGCACGGTCAGCAGCCTGAACTGCATCGTCGTCGTGGCCTTTACGCCGCTCATCACGCGCGTATTCCGGCGGATGGCCGAGACGAAAAAGATGCTGTGCGGCATGCTTCTGGCGGGCGCGGGCTATCTGGTCTTCCTGCTGCTGATCGGCCATGTGCCGACCTATTACCTCGCAATACTGCTGTTCACCTGGGGCGAGATCTTCTCCACGATCTCCGGGGGGCCCTATCTCTCCCGCCGCGTCCCGGAGAGCCACCGCGGGCGCGTGAACGGCTTTACCGCGGTGCTCGCCACGATCATACAGGGCGGCTGCGCGCTGCTCGTCGGCTGGCTGTACGACCACGCGGGGCGCAATGCGTCCTGGGCGCTGGTGCTGGGGCTGCTGATCGCCGCCGCGGTGCTGACACTGCTGCTCATCCGGCGCGACCGGGTCCAATACCCGAAGCTGTACGAAACCGATGAAGAAACACAGGATGCTTAAAAGCGCATCCTGTGTTGTTTTTTTGGGAAGGGCGCGGTATAATTCAATTCATACAATTATTATTCTTCGGGAGACCGCTATGGACATGGAAGAACTCAAGCGCAAGCTGGACGAAGCGCGCTATATCTACGACGATACGCTGGCAACGGTGCTCTACGTGGCGCTGCGGCTCGGCCGCCCGCTGCTCATCGAGGGCGCGGCGGGCGTCGGCAAGACGGAAATCGCCAAGGTCATGGCCGACGCGCTCGGCCGCGAGCTGGTGCGTATGCAGTGCTATGAGGGGCTGGACGAGAGCAAGAGCTTATATGAGTGGAACTACCAGAAGCAGCTGCTGTCCATTCAGATCAACATGGGCAAGCGCGACGAGGAGGAGCTGACAAAGTCGCTGTTCAGCGATGAGTATCTGCTGGCCCGGCCGCTGCTGCGCTCGATCCGCGCGGAGAAGCCCGTCGTGCTGCTCATCGACGAGATCGACAAGTCCGACGAGGAGTTTGAGGCCTTCCTGCTGGAGCTGCTTTCGGATATGCAGGTGTCCATCCCGGAGATCGGCACGGTGCAGGCCACGACGCTGCCCTTTGTGGTGCTGACGAGCAACCGCGCCCGCCCGCTGTCCGACGCGCTGCGGCGCCGCTGCGCCTATCTCTACATCGACTACCCCGACCCGGAGAAGGAGCTGGCGATCCTGCGCGCGCGGCTGCCGGAGGTGGACGCGCATCTGGCGGTGCAGGTCGTGGACGCGGTGCAGAAGCTGCGCGGCAGCGAGGCGATTTTGAAGAAGCCCTCCATCGCGGAGACGCTGGACTGGGCGCAGGCGCTCACCGCGCTGGGCGTCCGCGAGCTGACGCCGGAGCTCATGCGCTCCACGGTCGGCTTCGTGCTGAAAAACAGCGAGGACATCGAGACGATGGCGGAGCTGTTCGCCCCGGCGGACTGCGATTGCGGCGGGGATTGCGAGCACCACGGCGGCCACGACCACGCCGCATGCGGGCATCACCACCATGCTTGACACGGCGGTTTATCTGGACAAGCTGGCGCTGTTCGGGCGCATTTTGCGGCAAGAGGGGATGTTCATCAGCCCCGCCGAGACCGAGGACGCCTGCCGGATTCTGCTCGAACTCGGCTTTGCCGACCGGGAGCGGGTGAAGGCCGCGCTGCGCACGGTGTACGCCAAGTCCCGCGAACAGCAGCTGCGCTTTGACCGCGTGTTCGACAGCTTTTTCTTGAGCGAGGACGCCATCCGCGCCATCGACAGGCGCCACCGGGCCGAGGAGCTGGAGCGGGCGAAGGCGCGGGAGCAGGCGGCGCGGGACCTCGCGGGGGAGAACCCGATCTATTCCTATGACGACGCCCAGCGCGAGGCCTTTGCGATGCTCTCCGAGGAGGAGAAGGAGCGGCTGCGGAAGCTGAAGGACAAGTATCTCGGGGACGCATCGCGCAACCCGAAGCTCTACGCCGGCATGGTGCACTCCATCATTTCGCGCTCCATCATGGAACAGCAGATGATGATGGAGGACGCCGCGGTGGGGCGCGCCGCCATCGACCCGGAGATGGGCCTGCTGTTCCGGGACATTACGCTGTTTGAGGACAAGGAGATCCCCAAGGCGGTCGTATACATTCAGGACATCGCCCGGCGCATCAACGGCGAGCTGACGCAAAAGCGCAAGCGCGCCGGCCACAGCGCCGCGCTGGACTTCCGCGCGACGATCCGCAAGGGGCTGGAGACGGGCGGCAGCTTTTACCGGCTGGCCTACCGCAAGCGCCGCGCGAAGCGCAAGCAGCTCGTCGTGCTGTGCGACGTGTCCGGCTCCATGATCCAGTTTTCCGAATTTGTGCTGCGCTTCATCCAGTCGCTCAACCAGGCCAGCGGCGCGTCGCGCGTGTTTCTCTTTTCCGAGGAGCTGACCGAGGCGGACGCCTTCCACCTGCAAAACATGGACCTGTTCCGCGACTATGTCCGACGCAGCGGCGTCTACGGCCGGGGCACCGACCTCGGCGCGGCGCTGAAAAAGATCAACGACCTGCGCCCGAGCGCGCTGAGCCCGGCGACGATGCTGCTCATCATCTCGGACACCAAGACGGTGAACCAGCCGCTGGCCGTACAGGAGCTGCTGCGCGCCCGCGGCAAGGCGGGCAAGGTGTTCTGGCTCAACCCGATCCCGGAGCGGAAATGGAAGTATATCGGCAGCGTGCAGACAATGGCCGAAATGTGCACCATGATCTCCTGCAGCACCCTGCAGGAGCTGGGCGCGGCCTGCCGCCGCTTAGCATTGATGTAGAAAGAAGGAATCAGCATGAGTATGCAGGCGTTTTCCAACGACGAGCTGGAGGTCAGAAAAACGATCAAAATGCGCGGGAAGGATTTTGAATTCTTCAAAACGCCGATCTCCTCGCGCGAGAACATCCTGCGGCTTTATGAGGGCAAGACCCCACTGTGGATACCCTTTACCAACGAGATGGTGAACCTCAAGCCGGACTGCGACCCGGAAAACGTCGCGCGCAGCCCCGTGACGCGCGGCGGCATCGACGGCTGGGGCGTCGAGTGGGTCTGGGAGGGCCTCGGCGCGATGGTGCGCCCCGGCGCGCCCAAGGTCCCGGATATCACGCGCTGGGAGGACTTCGTCACGCCGCCGGACCCGGACGCGTGGGACTGGGCGGCGTGCCGCGAGCGCATGGAGAAGGAGCTGGACCCGGAGCGCGCGCTCTGGTTCACGACGGGCTCCTGCCTCTTTGAGCGGCTCATCGCGGTCATGGACTTCCAGAACGCCGCCATGGCGCTCATCGACGACGACGAGAAGGAGGCGACGCACCGCTTCTTCCGCGCGGTCACCGATTCGCGCAAGAAATACTACGCGCAGGTGAAGCGCTGGTTCGACCCCGACGTTGCCAACTTCAACGACGACTGGGGCTCGCAGCGCGCGGAGTTCTTCTCCGTGGACACGGCGAAGGAGATGCTGGTGCCCTACGTCAAGGAGATCGGCCGGTGCGTGCATGCGCTCGGCATGCGCTTCGATCTGCACTGCTGCGGCTTTGTGGAGCATTTCGTCCCGCTGTTCATCGAGGAGGGCTTCGATTCGTGGGGCGGGCAGAAGCTCAACGACAAGGCCAAGCTCAAGCGCATGTACGGCGACAAGATGGTGTTCACCCACGGCATGTTCCTGCCGGAGACCGCGTCCGACGCCGAGCTCGAGGAGGCCGTCGCGGCCTTCATGGCGGACATCGGCGAGGACAACCGCCTGTTCTACTCCGACCAGAGCACCGATCCGCGCGTCCGGCGCGCGATGTACATCGCCTCGCGCCGCAACTTCGACCGCCTCGTGGCCGAGGGCAGGGCGATCCTGTGACAACAAATGAAAAGCGCGCCGGTCTGAAAAGACCAGCGCGCTTTTGCGCGTTTTCCGTTCATTTTCCGAGCTCTTTGTTGCGCCGGTAGGCGGCGGCGACGCAGTCCATGACCGCGCTGCGGAAGCCCGCGGCCTCCAATGCCTGCACGCCGGCGAGCGTGCTGCCGCCGGGGGAGCAGACCGCGTCCTTGAGCGCGGCGGGGTGGCGCTTCGTCTCCAGATACATCTGCGCCGCGCCGGCCATCGTCCGCGCCGCGTAATCGAGGGCCTTCGCCTTCGGCATGCCGCAGGCCGCGGCGCCGTCGGCCAGCGCGTCGAGCATCATGTAGAAATAGGCCGGACCGCTGCCGGACAGCGCGCTGGCGGCGTCGATCAGCTTTTCGTCCAGCGCGTCGAGCGTCCCGCACGGCTGCATATCCACGAGCCACGCGGCGAGCAGCCGGTCGCTCACCAGCTCGTTGCGGCAGTAGGGGATCACGCCCATGCCGACGGCGGTGGGCGTGTTCGGCATGATGCGGATGACGGGCAGGGCGCAGCCGGCGAGCGCCTGCACCTTTGCCAGCTCCACGCCCGCCGCCATGCTGACGAGCAGCGGCTTGCGCAGCGCCAGCATCGGCTTGAGCGGCGACAGCGCGTCGGAAAGCATCTGCGGCTTGACCGCGAGGAAGATGCAGTCACAGCCGGTCGCGATGGCCACGTTGTCCGCATAGCCGATCCCAAGCTGGGCGGCCAGCTTTTTGGCCTTGCCGGAGCGGTCGGAGACCGTGATCTCCTTCGTGCTCTGGCTCAGGCGCGCGGCGATCGCGCCGCCCATGTTGCCGCAGCCGATGAATCCGTACGTCATTGCGCTCACCTCACATGTCCGCTGCCGCGGACGACATATTTATAGGTGCACATTTCGCGCAGCCCCATCGGGCCGCGGGCGTGCAGCTTCTGCGTGGAGATGCCCATTTCGCAGCCGAGGCCGAACTCGCCGCCGTCGGTGAAGCGGGTGGAGGCGTTGACATAGACGGCCGCGCTGTCCACATGCTGCACGAAGTACGCCTCCGCCGCCGCGTCGCGCGTGACGATGGCGTCGCTGTGGCCGGTGGAATGGGCGGCGATGTGCGCGACGGCCTCCTCCACGCCGGAGACGATTTTGACCGCGAGGATGTAGTCGAGAAATTCCGTGTCGAAATCTTTTTCGCCCGCCGGTGCGCCGGGGATGATGTTCGCCGCCTCCGGATCGAGGCGGAACTCCACCCGGTCCCCGATGCGCGCGCGCAGGCGGGGCAGAAAGTCCGCGGCGACGGCGCGGTGCACCAGCAGCACCTCCTCCGCGTTGCAGACGCTCGGGCGGCTGGTCTTCGCGTTTTCCACAATGTTCAGCGCCATGTCGAGGTCGGCGGCGGCGTCCACGTAGACGTGGCAGATGCCGGTGCCGGTGGCGATGCACGGGACGGTGGCGTTCTCCACGCAGGCGCGGATGAGCCCCGCGCCGCCGCGCGGGATCAGCAGGTCCACGTAGCCGTCCGCCGTCATCAGCGCCTGCGCCCCGGCGCGGGAGGTGTCCCGCACGAGGTTCACGGCGTTTTCCGTGACGCCCGCCGCAGCCAGCCCGGCGCGCAGCGCGTCCACGATGGCGTCGGCGCTGCGGAAGGCCTCCTTGCCGCCGCGCAGGATGCAGACGTTGCCGCTTTTCAGCGCCAGCGCCGCGGCGTCGCTCGTGACGTTGGGGCGGCTTTCGTAGATGATCGCCACGACGCCCATCGGCACGGCGAGCTTGGAGATGCGCAGGCCGTCGGCGCGGGTGTGTTCCTCAAGCAGCGTGCCCACCGGGTCCGGCAGCGCCGCAACGTCGCGCATGCCCTGTGCCATGCCCGCGATGCGCGCCGGCGTGAGGCGCAGCCGGTCGAGCATGACGTCGGAGATCTTGCCCGCGGCGGCGTCCAGATCCGCGCGGTTGGCGTCCAGAATGGCGTTCTGCCGCGCTTCCAGCGCGTCCGCCATTGCCAAAAGCGCTGCGTCCTTCTGCGCGCGCGTGAGCGCCGCGACGGACGCCTTTGCCGCCTTTGCGTTTTTCAGAAGCTCTTCCAGCATCGTTTCACCCCCTGTGGAACCGCGTGCCGACGGCCCTACCGTCGAGGATATCGTAGAGGATCGCGGGATCGTCGCCGTTGGCGATCACCATTTCGCAGCCGCAGCGCAGGCAGATCTCCGCGGCCTGCAGCTTCGTGACCATGCCGCCGGTGCCCAGGCCGGTGCCGCTGACGCCCGCGAGCGCGCGCACCGCGTCGTTGATCTCCGTCACCTCGCGCAGCAGCACGGCGTCCGGGTCCACGCGCGGGTCGGCGGTGTAGAGCCCGTCGATGTCCGAGAGCAAAATGAGCTTTTCGGCGCGGACGCTCTCGGCCACGATGGCCGCCAGCGTGTCGTTGTCGCCGATGCCGAGCTCCTCGGTCGCCACGGTGTCGTTTTCGTTGATGATCGGCAGCGCGCCGAGCTCCAGCAGGCGCTCAAGCGTGTTGGAGAAGTTGCGGTGGCGCTCCGGCGAGCGCGTGTCGTCGCCGGTGATGAGCAGCTGCGAGACCGTGTGGTGGTACTCGCCGAAGAGCTTGTCGTAGACGTACATGAGCTCACACTGGCCCACCGCCGCCGCGGCCTGCTTCGTCGGGATGTCGTCTGGGCGCTTTTTGAGCCCCAGCTTGCTGACGCCCATGGCGATGGCGCCGGAGGTCACGACGATCAGCTCATGCCCGGCGTTGCGGATGTCGCTGAGCGTTTTGCACAGCGCCTCGACGCGCCGGATGTTCAGATGGCCCGAGCCGTGGGTGAGGGTGGAGGTTCCGATCTTGATGACGATCCGCATGATGAGACCTGCCTTTAGATGATTTCTTTCGGTATAATAAACCAATATATCAAACTAAATCGGAAAAGTAAAGAGCGGACGCAGCGGATCGCGCGAAAAGCGCGAAACGAAACCGCGCGCCGGCGCCGCTTTCTACGCGTTCAGCTTTCTGTAAAGCTTCCCGGCGACGCACAGGACCACGGCGGTCCATACGGCGGACCAGAGCTCGACCGACCACAGCGGTACGGCGCCTTTCTGATACAGCGCGGGGAGGGTATCCATCAGCATATGCGCAAGGATGGCCAGCGGGAGATACCCTTTCTTTGCGTTGACGACGCCGTAATACACGATGACCGTAAGCCCGATATGGGAGCCCATCGCGAAAAGGCGCTCTATGACGTTCAACGCCATCATCCCGTAATCGAACGCGGCGGCCGCCTGCACAGACGGAAGCGCAGCGGCGGCGGTTTCCTCCGTGATCTTCAGGGAGCGAAGCGCATTTTCCGGGTCGGCTGCAGAGAATGCTGCAGCAATGGCAAGAGAGAAGATCATCGTCGGCAAAACGACGGCCAGGATCTCGATTCCGCCGTGGCCGATCCCGTAGAGGACCGCGTTTTCACGGCTGCGGTTCTTTTTCAGGATGTACTTCAGAACGATGTGCCGTCCGCACTCCTCGAAAACGCCGGCCATGAGGATGCCGTAAAGCACATAGGCGACGGTGCTTGCGTTGAGGAAGTGGGAGACGGGATTGTCGGCCAAGAGGCAGAAATAATGCACGCCCAGCTCCAGCAGAT